>DULO01000046.1 GCA_012840345.1 Candidatus Fermentithermobacillaceae bacterium | reverse complement strand
TTGCCTCCACGAACTGGAGCACGCTGTCGAGGATGCTGTCAGCCTGGGCATTGTTGGCGGCAATGGCGGCGATTCCGATAGTGATTATCTGATGAATATCCTGGTCACCCACCTCGGCCGCAGACACATTGAACTGGCTGCGCACCCTAGTGAGCAGGCTCTTAACCTCCGTGCGTTTCTCCTTTAAGGAGTGAACCCACGGGACGTGCAGTTTTATGGTCATAGCCGCAATGATCATCTTCAGCTCAGTTACATAAGAAACCCGATTACCTTTGGCAGCATGCTCGAGACGAGCAGGGCGTACCCCAGGTCTAGCCACACCACGGATCCCACCGCTCCGATATAAATTAGCCCGACAACAGGAGCAACCAAGATGCGAGCAAATAGATTGACGAACAGAAGCTTCTTAAGCACCGGCTGAGGGACGGTACGCGACAGTGCCCCGGGACCGGATAACCTAACGTCCTGCAGCCCGGCCTCCCGCAAGACGCGTGCCAGTTCTTCTGGTAGAAAGCAGTATGTAACCGGCCAGGGCGTCTCGCCCCGCTCCATCTTCGCGACGACTCCATCCGGGTCCTCAAGAAGGCCCGTGTCAAGAAACCGCCTTTGGTCCTCGAAATCAGGTTGCCATGCTTCCCACGTTTGGTCGGTCGGAGGAGGGTACCACTTCAGAATTGGGTTGCCACTGTCTTGGTCTACGAGGTACTGGTGCTTCTGCGCGGGGTTATACCAGTATGGGAAGAATCCCAGTCTGCTGGCCACGCTGACCACGACGGCCTTGCGGGCTATCCGGACAAGGTCGCGGAGCACCTGGTTGTGTCTCGGGTAGACGTACGATACGGGGGCATCGACACAGATCACCAGATCGAAGCAATCGCTGGGATACCCGGCGAGTTCCGTGATGCGCGACTTAACGAAGACCATTCGGTCGGTGACTCCTGCTTCCTCAGCCATCTCTCTGGCCTTTTTCAGCATAGAGTCAGATATGTCCAGATGGGTGACTTCTAGGCCTCGTTTGGCCAGCGGTATGCTGAATCGTCCCACTCCCGCCCCGGCATCGAGAACCGTAGTCACGTCAGTCACTCTGGCCAACAGTGAGTCTATCTCCCGGTCAATGTGAGCCTTCTGGATGATATCATCCATGAACAGCGTCTCTCGCGTGGATTCTTCTTCGCCCTTCGTCGGGAGATTCCAGAACTTCGCGGCTACATCTTCGTAATCCCTTGACACTCAGCTCACCTCTCTTACGCATCGGGCTCCGGCTCCCTGGGTCGGGTAACGGAGGACGGGCGCTTACATGGATTCATGATCCTCACAGCAGACCCCTCTTCCTCGCGGTTCCGTTGACGGCGCAGACGCGGCGGGGACGGCCGGCATCACGTTTAGGCGAATAGACGGATGCTTGCGTAAATGGTTCTCCAGGATGGGTCGGAAACCGCACGCATAGCAATATGAGGGCAACAGTGTGCAACCAACGAAGGTCAACCCGGACCCAGAAACGCATCAATACGAAGCGCTCCACCGGCGACAGTGCACCGATTTGAAGCAATGTTACCTTTTTAAAACACATGCGGCCGGGAATCTGGACACCATAGCTTCTTTCTGCGCCTCATCAAGCCAAGAACTCTTCGTCCCGCGCCTCATCATTCTGCATCCATCCTTCAGTGCTCCTCATCCCAGCGAACCCGCTTCAAATCAGAGCAGCAACCTTCTAATGCTTCGGATACGCCTCCCCAATTCCCGAACTCCGCATCGATTTGAGGCATTCTTGAGCTGAGGTCGCCCGTCCCTGCGCCGCATCACCGTCGAGGTGTTCGATATCGTGGCGTCTGCTAACAATCTGCTAACACAATAGGAACAGAGGAGTTATGTTGCAAGGGAAGGGGGAACGAAGTTGAGACTTCATCCCTGCTCCGCGACGCGCTTTTCCTCCGTATTAGCCTTCTGTGCGGCCTGCGCTGCGATCTTCTCGGCTCTCTCAACCTTTGCCGCGTAAGCGTCGCAGATCCTGTTCAACACCTTGATGTACGGACCGTTCATATCGACATACCCACGCCTCAAATGCGGGACGGCCTCGTCCAGCCTCTTCTCCAGCACTCCAGGCCTCAAGTCATGGTAGTTGAAGACCAACAGCGTGATTCCGTGCCTGGCGCTCAAGCTTTCCTTCATCAGGTCGTTGACCTGCTGTGTGTCGACATCCTCCTGCTTGTATTCGGGTGTCTCCTTGTAATGCTGTGAACCATGATATTCGGTAGCCAGTCGTCGCTTCCGGTCAAAGGTATCATACTCGAACTGCTTCTTCGTTTTGGGGTTCGTTAGGAACTTCGGGCGGGCGTTGCAGATGTACTCGTCTCGAACAAGGTACCAGTCCATTCTCTTCCTGGCCAGGAATTCACCCTTGTACGGGACCAATTCGTAATCATCCTCGAGTTCATGGGCCATCACGATCTGGCAGGAGTTCGGAATCAGCGCTGCCGGCCTAATATGTGTTCTTTGCTTCATCAGTTTCATCCATCCGCGCTCTGCTAGCACTTTGCACGCGCGGGCTGCCCTATTTCGGTTCATATTTGCTAGCTCCGCCAATGCGGCTATTGTCGGAGGATCGTGGGCCCAGGCCAGAAGATAGAGCGCTCTCTCCTCAACTCCAAGGTTTCGGTCTTTCGCCAGCTCATCCATAACGCACTCTGGTAATCGCAAGAGCACATGACCTCCGAGGACAACATTACGCGTTACGATCTTGGACTATTGTACCATGGATTTCCAGGTTTTGCCAGTCAGTGCAGTATTCTGTCGGAATACGAATCAAACACTCCTTTATGGTTGGATGAAGTGGTAGGTTAAGCAGTTGGCTGAAGCTGATTTGACGAAGTGGTTAGGCGAACAGCAAGTCCGCCAAGCTCACCATTGGGCGCCACGCTCGACCTTATGCTTCAAAATGGAGCGTTTAGCTCGCGACTGTGCATCGATTTGAAGCACAGTTCCGATTAGGGACGGCCTCCGCCCGTGGTTCAAATGCCACTTGCCCGGTCTCGCGCCTCATCACCCGCTTGACGCTTGGGTGTGCGCCTCATCGCCGTGGGGCCGCCCATATCCACGCCTCATCAGGCACAGGTCGCATCAAATCGAAGCAGAACACGTCGAAGACTTATTGCGAGTCCCCTAGAATCTCACACTTTGCTTCAATTTGAGGCGGTCTTGCGCGGAAACCGCCCCTCCTTGCGCCTCATCACGGTGAGCCCGCCTCAAAACGGAGCGTCAGAGGGACCTGTGGCGTGCGCTTACTGAACACGCTCGAGTACCACGGATAAGTACCACGGACACGTCAGGCATGTCGCAGCAGCATTACGGTAGGATGCATATCGAACTGCTTGACGATGAGGTTTATTTGGATAGCAGCAAGGGCGCTGACGAAATCACATATGAAGCATTGAACAAGCTGCGTTCTTGCTCGTCGATGGAACGGGCATGAGGCGTCTTCTCACCGTCCGACGAGCTGGCAGAGGAGACGCTAGACTCTGTTCATCGCCCTCCAAATAGGTCAAAGTCTGTAATACCACAGCAGCATAACCTCATCGCGAACATCTGGATGGCTCCAAGTCGCATTGGCGTATGCGAAACGGTTGATTGCGCCCAGTTGGGCGCCCTGACTCGCATAGAACCTGCATGCCGGCAGGTTTACGTTCTGCGTTTCTACCTTCAGCATCTTCATTCCCTGTTCGCGGCACCACTGGACGGATGCTGAGAACAACGCCTTCCCGATACCTCGCCTCTTGTACTCCGGAGCCACGCGGATATCCCAAAGGACTGCGAGGTCGTCCCGGCCTTCCAACATGCGGATGTCGGGAGTCCTCGTGACCACACAAGCCGCGCCGACCGGCTTGGCACCAACGGTGGCCAGCAGGACACACCAGCTAGTCATGTCCCACTTCGCAGGCCAGTCCGCGGGAGTCTCTCCGTAAGAATCGTAATCCTTGATGTATGGGGTCGGGACAGGCACCAACTCCATCGCCAAGCCGCCGAGTCCGCCTTCGATAGCCTTCACCTGCAAAACGGACTGTACTTCCACCAGACTTGGGACGGCGCAGTACTCGTGCAATCTGTCGGAGCCGATGCGTTCTATCAGGACGCCTTCGTCAAGTTCAGATGCGATAGCCTCACCGCCTGCCAGCTCACCGCTTGTTATCGCACAGGTTGACTCAGAACGTGCTGCCTCAGCGCCAGCTACCTCTCCGCCCGGCGTCTCACCGCTTGCTACCGTTTCGTTGGTCATCGGCTGGACCGTTTTCACTCGCGCCATCTGGATCTATTCCTCCCTGCCGGTTGACGAAGGTACATCTGGTCAAAGGTGCTTATGAGAGACAGCGGAGAGACAGGCAGCGGATAGCATGTGACCTCACCTTACTCGAACGCTCCCTGCCAATACCGGCAACTGGCACTCTCACTTGCGATGCACTGGCCTCACCTGGCCTGATTGAGCAACCACTGCTCGTAGACTCTGCCCTGCTAGAGAGAGACCCATGTTCTGAGATTCTGCTTCGCTGCGGCTGACCAAAGACCCTCTGTGACGACCGCAACGGCTCGCGGGTTGCCTCGCCTCAAATCAGAACAGGGGCATCCGCCCATTGTTGCCAAAGGAGGTTATAGACGCGCTGCCACCGAACGATGTATGAGTGCTGTGGAATTTTCTGGCAACTTGCAAATCGAGCCAGAATCTGCTGGGTTCCGCGCGCCAACCTGCACGTCAGGGTACCCTAGAATGCCGGCTAAGGAGGCTCTCCAAGTGAAATATCGCGCACTCGGTAACACCGGCATGATGGTCAGCGAAGTGGGACTAGGATGCGGCCAGTGTGTTACCCGGTGCCCGTTTGGCATAGACGCTCAGGGAAACATGAGAGAGGCCGCGAGCCTATCGATGATGACTCGGGCTGATTGAGTGCAGAACGATTGAGGCAGGACAATTGAGGGTCGAGCGATTGAGCCCACAACAGCTGGGTACACAGCAACTGGGTGCACAACAACTGACACATTCTTGTTGCCCACGTTGCCTTCTGCCACCAGCAGTTCGTCAGAATCACAGGCAAGCACGATGCCCATATGGTCATAGGGGGAGTTGTTCGGATACTTGTCCTCCGGACGGATGATGTTGTTGTAGATTACGATGTCGCCCCGCCTCGGGGTAAACCCGTCTTTGTCGCAGTGGCAGAACCCGTTTGTCGTCCCCCACTGGAGCCATCCTTTCACGCCGCCAAAACGGCTGCTGCCCGTCGACTTGGCAGTATGGCCGAAGTGGATAGGCAAGAGGGGCCCGGCCTCCAGGCAACAGTGGTAGACAAACGCCGCGCACCACCCGTTCTTGAACGCGCCGGGGGCATCGTCCTCGGGGAAGTAGCGGACTATCTTCATGTATTCGGGATCGTGCTCTTCTCCGGTCACTCTCCTAGAAGCCAGGGCCTCGGCGACACCCGCGGCGCGGATTGGGTCAAAACGGCTCCCGGTGGACTCCCCTTCCGCAAGTACCGCTATGTCTGTCGCAGGCAATCCCAGCTCTCCCATAGCTCACAAGAGTCTCTGAGCGCGTATCGCGTCGTAACTCGTACGAAACGACAAGAGAAACAGGACGTCGCTGTCTTTCAGGAGCTCGTCGTACTCGTCATGCACGTGTCCTTTGTCGGAATGGTGGTATATGGCCGACTTTATTATGGTCTGCTCATCCTCTGAGAAAAGGTCTCGCAGATCCCGCTTGAAGACGACGCGTACCATGTCGGCGCCGTTTTCGGAGTGCAGGGCCGTTAACCCGGTCTTGTACGAGTAGATATCATGAAGGAGCCCGATGACTGCGGCCAGTTCAGGGTCTAACCCGCGCTTGAGCGCCAAAAGAACGCAACACTGTGATACGCCGTAAGAATGCACGTAGGCGGCGCGTCTGGTTTCGGCGTCCTCTATGCGGTCGAAGACGCGGTTCACATACCCTCTCACATGTTCCAGTCTGCTTTTCGTGTTCAACAACTCCGTTGTTCTTGCCCGCTATCTCTACTCGCGAGGATAACACGATTGCTCATATCGCGGTTCCCTTCCAGCGAAGCTACGTGGATGGCACAGCAGCCTCCATACTCCCGGAAGTCCTCCACCCTCACGCTAGACGCAGGCAGCTACCACGCTTGCCAGGACAAATACGAGTCCCGCCACTAGGGGCTCGTAATGCAGACGTCGATTATCTCTGGATAAGTTGTATTCTGCCAGACTCATTAGCTCCGGAGGCAAGGGCTCACGGCTTCGAGCCGTCTTCAGCACCGCCCTAAAGCGCTTAAAACTATAGGTCACGATATTGAAAAGGCCCACAGACTGCACAATTCGCCACAGTCCCATGAGGAAACAAGGCATTCCGGCAACAAACAGGGCATTCGTCAACGCGTTCGGATCTCCTGAGGACCACCAGTACACCGCAAGGATAGCGGCTGCAATGGACTCAGCCAGCAGTATTCGACTCATTAGACTCCAGCGCAACCAGACCGCCTGCCTCAGTTCTGTGGTCCCCAACTCACTCTTTGAGGAGGAACTTCCCCAAACGGAGCGAGGTTTGCTCCCCATCGCGAAACGCGAACTTCCCATCTATAAGTACGTGATGAATGCCGACGTTCCTTCGTATCGGGTCGTCGAAAGTAGCTGTGTCGGCTACCGTCCGCGGGTCAAACACGGTTATGTCCGCCACATATCCTTCCGCCAGGATGCCCCTATCCGGAATATCCATAATCTCTTTCGCAAGACCCGTCATCCTGTAGACTGCCGTCTCCAGAGAGCACAGCCTGTTCTCTCTTGCTATACGCAGGAATCTTGGGAACGTCCCGAAGTTCCTTGGGTGAGGTTTGCCATCGCACTCACGTGGATCGAGGGAAAAACCTCTCCCGTCTGATCCGATGGCGAAATCGTTCTGGGCAAGCATGGTCATGACATCGTCTTCGCACATAGAGAACGAAACGCACGTGGCGCTTGCCCCGGTCTGCCTGGTGACCTCCAAGACAGCTTCCGCCATGGAAACGCCCAGGATACGGGCAATCTCTCCGATCGTCTTTCCGTCGGCTATCGGGAATCTCCCGTAAGTCGTAACCACGTACAGGCTGTCTCCGTCCTCCGGCGCAGCAAATCTCTTGTTTAGAGCGTCAAGCAGGAGAGGCCTCTCGTCGTTGTACGTTCGCTCTACGGCTCTCTCCCGTCCTCCCTGGATTGCCCAGTTCGGCCAGCAGTTCGTGATGCCGGATGAAGAGGCCCTGTACGGATAGACGTCCACAGATACCTTGATCCCATTCCGCTTAGCCTCATGGATCCACTCGACAAACTCCGGACCCCGTCCCCAGTTGGCCTTGCCCGACACTTTGTAATGGGATATGTGGACCCTTACTCCCGAGTACCGGTATATGTTGAACATCTCTTCCAACGACTCTGGGGTACCGGCGCCTTGGTTTCTCATGTGGGATGTCACAATACCGTCATACTTCGCGACGACTGAACCCAGTTCGTTGAGTTCATCCTGCTCTGATGACACCCCCGGAGCGTAACCTAGCCCTAGAGAAAGGCCCCATGCTCCCGTGCGCATGTCGGCATCAATCATCGCTTTCATGCGCTCCAGCTCAGAGGTCGTGGGTCTCCGGTTCTCGCTTCCCATGGCTGCATTTCTTACGGAACCGTGACCGATCAGGGGTATGAGGTTTGTGGACATCTTCCGGTTTTCTTTCTCGACTCGTTCCAGGAACGCTTCCAGAGACGGCGCCGTAAATGAACCGCCCTTGCCGCCGTCAACGCTGCCGGACTCAGCACCCTGGTCTTCCATGACAGGAAAGGGCGAATGACCGCATTGCCCAGCGACCTCAGTTGTGACACCCTGGTATATCTTGCTTTGAGTGCTGCCTTCCTTGGAGAACGAGTCGTCAGAATGGGAATGAATGTCGATAAAGCCCGGGGCTACGACCAGACCGGATACGTCAACTACCTCGGCAGCGGCGTCCTCGATGCGTTCGGCTATGCGTACTATCCTGCCTTTCGATATGGCCAAGTCTCCAGCGCGGGCAGGTCTGCCGGTCCCGTCCACAATGGACCCGCCCTTAAGGATTACATCATACATTAATACATCGCCCTTTCTATAAAGCTAGGCACCTAACTGCCGGCGGTAGAATTGGAGCTCCTCTTCCGTACAATAGACATAGTGTCCTGGGACGACTTCCCGCATCGCCAGAGTCCCGGTTGCCGGTTCAGTGTGCTCGTAGTAGATCCTGCGCCTGCTTCTCTCGGTATGCGGGTCGGGCTGTGGCACAGCGGAAAGTAGGGCCTTGGTGTAGGGATGAAGCGGATGATGGTAAATGTCGTCCGATGGAGCCATCTCCACGAACTTACCCCGATACATCACCGCGATGCGATCCGAGAAGTACTTCACCACAGAAAGATTGTGAGCAATGAACAACACAGTAAGGCCGAACTCCCGCTTGAGCGAGTTTAAGAGATTGATCACCTGAGCTTGTACGGACACGTCCAAGGCCGAGACAGGTTCGTCTGCTATGATCATCTTCGGTTCCACAATCAGCGCTCGCGCTATGCCGATCCTCTGCCGCTGGCCGCCTGAGAACTCGTGAGGGTATCTCGCGGCGTGTTCAGCCTGAAGACCGACCTTCTCAAGCATGAGTTTGACCCGGCTTTCTCGCTCCGCGCTGTCCTTTAGCCCCCGGATGATCAGCCCCTCACCGACAATCTCCTGCACTGTCATGCGCGGGTTCAAAGAGGCAATCGGATCCTGGAATATCATCGCGATGTTGCTGGTGAGGTACTTCCTGAGCTCTCTTGTCATCCTGCCCGAAATCTCGCGGCCCCCGAACTTCACGGTGCCCGACGTCGGATTGTAGAGACGTATGATGGTTCGCCCCAGAGTGGTCTTCCCGCATCCGGACTCGCCAACAAGTCCAAACGTCTCGCCCTTGTTTATGGTGAACGAGACATCATCCACTGCCTTGACAACAGTTGTACGTCTCCTGCGCCTACTCGTGAAATGCATCGAGAGGTTCTTGACTTCCAGTATTGGGCCGGCATCTTCAACGGGCATTGGCGAGTTTCTCCTCCGCATAGCGTCTTATACGTTCTGCCAGTATTTCCGGCATTTCCACCTTCGGGGCGTTGGGGTGCAACAGCCACGTAGCCGCAAAGTGCGTATCGGAGATGCGGAACATGGGAGGCTCCTCCTCGAAGTCGAGCTCAAGAGCGTACTTATTGCGTACGGCGAAAGCATCTCCTTTTGGCGGCGAGATCATGTTTGGCGGACTGCCGGGGATAGACACGAGCTCTTCTTTGGTATCCAGATCCGGTATGGACGACAAGAGTGCCCAAGTGTAGGGATGGGCAGGCCTGTAGAAGATATCCTCACTCGTTCCCATTTCGACGATCTTGCCTGCATACATGACCGCGATCCTGTCAGCCATGTTCGCCACTACGCCGAGGTCATGGGTGATGAAAATGATCGACAGTTTGCGCTGAGCCTTGATCTCTTTGATGAGGTCAAGGATCCGGGCCTGGATGGTAACGTCGAGCGCCGTGGTCGGCTCGTCACATATGAGGATTTCCGGATCGCTGGCCAGTGCGATAGCAATCACAATGCGTTGGCGCATTCCTCCGGAAAGCTGGAAAGGGTATTGGTAGAACCGGGTCTCAGGGTCGGGGATTCCGACCGCGTGAAGGAGTTCCAGCGCTCTCGCTTTCGCTTTGTCCTTATCCATGCCCAAAGACAGCGTGAGCGCCTCCGTGATCTGCTTGCCCACGATCATGATGGGGTTCAAGGACGAGAACGGGTCCTGAAAAACGAGAGATATCTTCTTACCGCGTATCTTGTGGAAGTCCTTCTCGCGGAACTTGGCCAGATCCTCGCCGTTATACAGTATGGAGCCGGCGTCAATCCGGCCGTTTTTCGGAAGAACGCCCAGAATAGCTTTGATTGTTACGGACTTACCGGACCCAGACTCTCCTACTATCGCGAGAGTCTCTCCCTTGTAGAGGTCAAAGCTTACGCCTCTCACGGCCTGTACCCGGCCCCCATAAGTCCTGAAAGAAACCGAAAGATCATCGACACTCAGGATAGGTCTTTCCTTCTCCACCACCTCACCCCCTACTCTGTCCCCCGCTGTGTCGGGTCAAATGCATCTCGTAGTCCGTTTGAAAGCAAGTTAAAGCCGATCATCAGGATGGAAATGATGACGGCCGGGAAGAACGTTTGCTCCGGATAGTACAGGAGTACTTTCTGGCCCTCTGAAAGCAAGACGCCAATTGACGACTCCGGCGCCCTTATTCCCAACCCTATATAGGCGAGAAACGACTCGGTAAAGATGGCGCTCGGTATGGCGATCATCGCCCTCGTGATGATCGGGCCGATGGAGTTCGGCAGGATGTGCCTAAACATGAGACGGGCGTCATTCGCGCCGAGGGTCCGGGCAGCCAGTACATACTCGTGGTTCTTGAACCTGTAGAACTGCCCTCTTATCATCCGTGCCGTACCTATCCAGTTCTTGACCGCCAGCGCGAGGATTATGGAGATCAGACCGCTCCCGAAGTACAAGATGAAAAGCGTTACGACCACGACATCAGGCATGGCGTCTATGATCTCAGTTATCCGCATCATGGTCATGTCGATGCTTCCGCCGTAGTAGCCCGCGATAGAGCCATAGACCAGTCCGATTGATACGTTGCAGATGACCGACACAATCGCGATGATGAGAGATACGCGAGTTCCTCGCCAAACCCGAGTCCACAGGTCCCTGCCCAGGTAGTCTGTTCCGAACAGGAAGTACACGTCATCATCGATTCCCATGTAGCGGTAGTAGTCCACTGTTACGTCGCAGAGTTCGACGCCTCCCATGACGCGCCTGTTGTCAATGCGGATGATAGAGCCTTCGGGATACCGCGACGTGTCGCTTAGGGCATCGACGCGTCTATTCTGAAGGACCCGTGTGCCCTGGAAGATGCCGAACCTAGCGAGCGCAGGAATCTTTGGCGGCAGGTTGATGTAATCCAGGTTCTGATCGTTGTACCCGTACGGGGTCATGTAGGGTCCGACTATCGCCATGAACCCGATGATCGAGATGGCTATGAGCGCGACGATTGAGATCTTGCTCTTGGCAAACCGCATGGCCGCGTCTCTGAAAAAGCCGATGGGCTTCGTCTCGAATTTCGCGTCAAGAAGCACAGCGTCTGTTTGCCTGAGCCTGAACTTCTCCGGTCCTAGATGAGCGAACCGGGGGTCTGTAGGAGAGTAGACGTTACTCAATGTGTCTCCCTCCTATCCGGATCCTCGGGTCAATGACCCCGTAGGCAAGGTCGACAACAAGGACGGTAACCAGCGATACAACGGAGTAGAAAATGAGAACCGCGAGAGTAAGCGGGTAGTCAGTGTTGTTAATCGAACTCACCATGAGTCCGCCCATTCCGGGAATGGAGAAAATGCGTTCGATAACCATGCTTCCGCTCATTATGTGCGTAAACATCGGGATAACTACGTTCGCGAGAGGCACCAACGAGTTCCGTATGCCGTGCCGCAGAATCGCCTGGGCTTCGGTCAACCCCTTTGTCCTGGCGAGAAGCATAAAGTCGGAGTTAATCGTTTCTGCCAGCTCTGCCCTAAGATATCGGGTAACCCTAGCTATGGGGCCGAGTGATAGGGCTATGATCGGCAGTGTCAGGCTGTGCAGCTTCGCAAAGCCGGTCGCCGAGGCTTCGTAGATAATGGGAAACCAGCCCGATCTGAACGCGGCGTAATACTGTAGTAGCGTCGCGAAAATGAACGACGGTACCGAGATGAAGATTACAACCATGAAAGAGGTCGTGTAGTCCACAATGGAGTTCTTGCGCACCGCGGCGATGATGCCGAGCAGAACTCCGATGGGAAGAGAGATCAATAGAGAGAAAAGATTGTTATACATGGAGACAGGGATCTTCATTTTAAGGACGTCAAACACAGGGACACCAATGTACATCTTGATCGACGTGCCCCAGTCACCCTTGAGCACCAAGTCACGCAGGAAGATCCCGTACTGCACCGGAATGGGCTTATCCAGGTGATACTTGGCTCGGAGGATTTCCATTTGAGCGGCGGTCATATCTGCATCGTCCGCATACATGCTGCCTGGCATCAGTCGTATCACCATGAACCCAATGGTGATGATAATGAACAGCGTGATTACCATGGCCACTATGCGTTGGAGTACATACTTAAGCGAAGGAGTCCCCTCCCAACAAGAACGGTAGCTTTTCCAGCACGACGGTCGCGAGGTGAGTCCGGTGCCCGAAAGGCATTTCTTCTCCCTTCAGGCACCGGAGGGTAATCAAACTGACTTCCTAGGACTACTCAACTACCTTGGCCCACATCCATCCCCAGCCGAAGCCGGCTTTGTAGCCTCCAAGAGGCAACTCGATGCGATCGCTAACCATAGCGCGCCCGGGGGTCTCGTAAACGGGGATGGTTAGTGCTTCATCTATCAAGATCTGCTCCATCTCGAAGCAAAGGTCGAGACGATAGTCGTTATCAGTCTTTCCTCTCTCAGACTGGTTCGCCTTCTGCCACAGGTCATCGTAGTACTCGTTGAAGTAAGGTTCATTCTTGTTGTTGAACCAGCTGGTGTACACCTTAAACCCGTTGGCGACGTCGGTGAGACTGACTTCCCAGCCTCCCCAAGCAAGCTCGTACGAATCGGGGTTATCCTTCCATCCTTTGCGCAGTGAAGACGCCATGGAGCTGGATACGGCCTCTATCTTGAGCTCGAACTTGGGGCCGAGAACCTCAGGCCAGCTCTTGTGCAGGAACTCGGTCACGGCTTTGGTGTTAGTGGAAGTCTCGGAGTAGATCATCGTTACCGTGACCTTGTCGAGTCCCAGTTCATCCAAGGCCTTCTGGAAGTACTGCCTCGCAAGCTCGGGATCGAAACCGTTGTTGGCGGGCAGGTAAGCCTGAGCCTCGGGAAGCTGACGGAACGGAACGCCGCTCTCTACGCTGGAAAGAATCGCGGAGGCAACTATCCAGGTGGCCGGCTGACCTTTCACCAATTTGGCGATGGACTCCCGATCAGTCGCATAAAAGAGAGCCTTGCGGAAGTTCTGGTTGCCCAGCGCGTTGTTGTTCTTGCTGTTACCGATGTTAACGCAGATCGAGGTCACGGACTCAGGGAGTGTCGTTATGAGCCTAGGATCGTCCTCATACTGCTCTATCGCCGCGGCTCCCACCGACACATAGTCGAGATTGCCCGACAAGAACATCTCCAAGGCCGTATTGCTGTCTGTAATCTGATAGAAGATCGCTTTTTCGAGACTGATCTGATCGGCTAAGACATAGTCGGGGTTACGCTCGAACACGAACTGGGACCCTTCGACCCATTCCTTCAGGATGAACGGCCCACAGCTCATAAAACCTCCGTTGGGAGTCCCGTAAGAGTTGGTGGTACGGTCCGCGGAGAAGCAAGACTCCCAAGTGGGTTTGTGCACGAGATGTGTGTACTTGGTAGAGAACTGGGTCTTTACATCCTGCACGGTAGCGAAACCGGTGGTCTCTATGCGGAGGGTGTAGTCGTCGACCTTCTTAATGCCAACGCTTTCCCACGGCACAGAGTTTGTGTTTCCCTGCTGGTAGTACTCGACCGCGCCCTTAATCGTAATGAATTCACTGGCAACTTGTGAGGCGCGTCTGGTGAGGAGAACCGGGTCCATAACCTGCTGGAGTGAATAGATGACATCGTCGACCGTGATTGGGTCACCATTTTCCCACTTAGCGTTCTTGCGGATTTTGATTTCCCAGAGAGTCTGTTCGTCGTTTAGCGGTACCGGATCCCCCTCAGCAAGCTGCCCCTCCAGGGAGAACCCGTCGCGGGTAGCGTTGGGGAAGTACTCGTACAGTCCGAGTGAGCACATGTCGAGGATCGTGGTACCCGCAGACTCCGAGCTTTGGAAAGGATTGAGAGTGGAGACAGTACCGACGTAAGTGTAGAGAGTCCCGTAAACCGCAGGCTTCTGGGGTTCAGGCTCCGGTGCAGCCGGAGAACCGCACCCGACAAAGATGCACGCCAGAAGGAGCAAAACGGCGAGCAGTGGCCTCTTGCGCAAGCTAATACCCCCCAATTGTGTAATGTGGAAACCGGATGAGGAAGCTAAGAGCCAGCGTCGTATATGTACATCTCCAAATTTTATGATAGCATCATCCCAAGAGTCGTTGGGCGATGGTTCCGCATGTTACCATTCCATTTTGGAATGGCTCTTATCTCCGCGGGAGGCATCACAAATGGATGAGCTCAAGCTGTACTACTTCCGCTCGGTCTGCCGCCATCTCAGCTTCACGAGAGCCGCGAAGGCCTGCAACGTGGTCCAGTCGACGATAAGCAAGCAGATCGCCGCGCTAGAGGACGAACTCGGAGTGAAGCTGTTCCATCGCCAGAGCAAAGGAATCCAACTCACCCCTGCCGGCAGGAGGCTCTTGGCGAATGCTGACGCCTACGCAAACCAGTACAGGGCAATTAACGCAAGCGTGCGTAGGCTGATGATGGCTCGTACGGACAGTATCACAGTCGGTGTAGGGCAGTATGAGGCTGATCTTATACTAGAACCGCTGAAGGTCTACTCCGAAAGATATCCTGAGATAGAAGTAAACTGTATGTATTATGCCTACTCGAATCTAGTCTCCTTCTGGGCAAGCGGCACGCTGGATGTCGCGATCGGCACCGAACTCTGCGCGAAGAAGTTCAGGTCAAAAGCATCGGTGGAATTACTTACAGCCAAGTGGATGGTGGCGGCTCACAAAGGCAGTCCTTTCTGGGGCCTCGATGCGGACAAACAGAGAAGGCTGGAAGGCCAGCTGGTTATAACCACCATTAGCAACGAGTATGAACCGGTACGCCCGTATTGCATAAACAACCGGCTGGATCAAGGAGCTTTCACCCACACCAACACCTACGCCTCGCAACTCCTGATGCTCAGGGCAAACATGGGAATCGCACTGCTTCCATCTTTCCTTAAACCCAGCATGCCCGAGGACGTGATCATGGAGGATGTGCTGAACCCACCTTTGGCCCTCAGGTTCGTGGCCATGTATGATGCCGAAACCTGTTCAGAAGCGACGACCA
>DULO01000045.1 GCA_012840345.1 Candidatus Fermentithermobacillaceae bacterium | reverse complement strand
CTAGGAAGGAGAGGCCGGAGGCACGACGAGATCGTTGACCGTCGCGTTGTCCGCAAAGGTTCGACTTCTAAGGCAGGTATGACTGAGGGAGTTACCGACACATCGCCTCGGCGACCCATTGATCTGTGACCAGGACGTCTACCCAGCCTCCGATCACGGCTGTCTTGACTGAATCCTCTTTTCCCCTGCCGCCCGCTACCGCGATAACTCGCTTGGCTTTACGAAGGCTCTCCATTTCGATGGAAAGGAGGACATCAGGCTCTTCCCGGACAACTCTTCCCTCTTTATCGAGGAACCTTCCGCACAGGTCGGCTACAATTTTGCGTCCGCTCCTGGCCTGCGCGTTCTTGACACGCGCCGTAAACAGTGGGTCTTGGAACGATATGGCGCCGATGCCGACCAAAGCGATGTCCAGTCTATCCCAATAGCTGATGCACTGGGCTATAGTCTCATCCTGAAGAAAGGCTTTCTTGATTTCGGGGGTAGTAACGAAGTAAGGAGCATGGAAGTAGATGCAGTCGCCTCCGAGCCTCTCAGCTGCTAACCTCGCCATCTCATTCACCTGGAAAGCGGGATTGTAGAGGCCTATACCACCAACCATGGGAACGACCGTCAGGGGCCGTGCCTTGTTGGATGACGGCAATGCCTGGACCGTATGGTAGACGGTTGAGCCGCGACCAATGCCCAACACCTGGTTCGGAGCCGCGTCCACGCACTCTTCAAGCAGTTGGGACGCGGAGTATCCGATCCTTCTCTTCAAAACCTCAGGATCGCTGGAAGTGGCAACCACCCTCGCGTCTTTCAGTCCGTACTTGGTCTTTAAACTGTTGGCCAGTTGTTCCAGACCGCTTCTGGGATCTCTAATCGTGATTGTCACCAAACCGGCATTCTTAGCGAAGGTCAGTATTCGGGAGACTCTCGGACGAGAAACATTAATCTCCTTGGCAATCTGTTCTTGAGTCTTGCCTTCGTTGTAGTACATCTCACACACGCGAAGCGCGAGATCGAGCTCTTCACCATTAGGCTCATGATTGACCACAGTATTACGCCTCCTATAAGTCCTCTCCGATCACGAGCCTTCAAACAGGCCAGTCATTGAACAACGCCCGAGCCGGAACAGTTACCCGAACTAGCGCGACCGGAAAGCCGGCACGGAGTTTGATTCGACATGGTTCCGAAAAATCCCAACATGCATTAAACCACAATGAGAATAATGCGACAACCGTCGGACTTGCGTAAGCGTGCCGGGCGGGATTGTGTCCCAGGAACACCGCGTTCCTCGCCACCGGCTAAACCCGGGGAGCAGCAAGTTTCTCGTCACTGCGCTCAGTCGGTGTTCTGACAACACCGCAACGAGGCAGTTACAAGATTCTAAGCACTGAGCCCAGGAAGTGACAAGATCTTTGACACCGAAAGGACTGAGTCCTTCGAGTATCGAAAAGATTACCGCCACGGCTATGGGACTAATCAGAAACTACTTACCATACTGAAAAGGGGGATTGGAATGCAGGAACGTCTGACTCGCTCCCAAGTGCCCGTTGAAGAGACTTGGAATCTAGACGACATTTTCCCCAGCGTCGAAGCCTGGGAGGCGGAGTACAACGCGGTAGCGGGACTAATCGGAGCGTCACGAAATACAAAGGTAGACTCGGAGAAGGCCCGAAAATCCTGCTTGAGTGCCTAAACGCCCTGGAAGCTCTCCAGATCCGGATGGCCAAGGTGCACGCCTATGCTTCCCTGAACCAGTCAGTGGACGGAACGAACCCCGCATACCAGGCGATGGCGGGCAGAGTGGCGTCCTTGGCGGCACAAATACAGGCGGAGACCGCGTTCGTTCAGTCGGAAGCGCTGAGCCTACCCGAAGGTACACTGCAGAAATACTTGGCAGAAGAACCGGGACTTGAACCATTCCAGGTCGGTCTACGGAGTCCACCCGTACGTCTGCATGACCTGGACCAACAAGATGCGGAACGCCTTGACGTTGGCTCACGAGCTCGGACACGCGGGCCAAGGCGTCCTCTCCCAGCGTTATCAGCGTTTCGCCAACACGCGTCCCACCATGTTCTTCATCGAGGCGCCCTCCACCACCAACGAAATCCTGGTGGGGAACTACATCCTTTCCCAGAACAGCGATGTACGTATGCGCCGGTGGCTCATCATGCAGTTCCTTATGACGTACTATCACAACTTCGTCCGGCACTTAATCGAAGGAGAGCTTCAGCGACGGACTTACGCCCTCGCGGAAAAAGGCCAGCCGATTACGGCGACGGTGCTTAACCGGGTCCAGGGCGAGATCCTGGAGGAGTTCTGGGGAGGCGAAGTGGAGATTGACGACGGTGCCCGCCTGGTATGGATGAGGCAGACTCACTACTACCGCGGTCTTTACCCGTACAGCTACGCGGCCGGGCTGACTATTGGGACCGCCGTGGCCAAGGCCATTCAGGAGGAAGGCGCGCCCGCCGCAGAGCGCTGGGTTGAGGTGCTCAAGGCAGGAGGTACCAAGAAACCTCTGGAGCTCGCGAAGATGGCCGGTGTGGATATGACCAGTAAGGAGCCGATTCGCCAGGCCGTGGCTTACGTAGGCTCCCTGGTGGACGAGGTCATCAAGAGTTACTAGGACAAGGAGGAGAGCCTTCAGGGCTCTCCTCTTCCTTACTTTTCCTTCGGGTATCCTAACGGAAAGAGAGCCCCCAAGGGCTCCCCCCGTGAATTCGGTCGCACGTCACCGCCCGAGCATGAGCGTCTGCCGGAAAGCGGAAGGACTATTCTGGGCAGCGGCATTCTTCCTTGGGAACAAAACCAATGATATGGCACAACGAAAACACACCCATACGACCGGGAGGCCCTGACGTCAGAAGCAGCTTAACGGTCCCACAGCCGACGTGGCACACAACACCTCTGACATTGGACGGAGCGCCCACAGGCGGTGGGCAGCACGTAAGCAGCGTTATCTCCTGTCCCTGATTCATCGCTTGACATAGTGCCTTCCTGAGACCCTGAACGCATTTATCTTGGGCTGAGCAAAGTAACATAATGATGCACCTCCTTCACTCCTTTATATGAGTGGGTGCCAACCGAGGTGATAATCCAATGTCAGCTTCTTACGTCAAGGAGGCCAGTCTGAATGTTTATGCGCCGTCATGCGGCTGTATACGCCATGAGTTTGCAAAACACCACCAGTTCGTGCGAAACAGACTGCATGTCCAAACGCACCGTTTTCCAAACAGCTACCCTCAAATGCCCGGTGTTTTCCCTGCTAACATGCTATGCCTTCGCATAGGTTTCGATCCTTTCCGATGAAACAGGTCACCGTTATCCGCATAAAACCTTACGATCAGGTATTGCATATCCAATCAACCCACGTCATAATGATAGGCAGTGCGCGGACTCCCAGGAGGCACCACACCTGAGAAAACCGCCCACTGGAAAGGAAGTGCGAGTGAGTTGAAGAAAACTCTCGTATGGCTGCTGGTAACCAGCCTGATAGTACTTACCGTCGGCGCCGCCGGCTGCTCCACCAAGACACCCAATGAAACACCAAACACGGGAAATCCGGACAATACTCCAAAGCTGAAGCTGATCGCCGTCGGAGAAGCGACCTTCGCTCCCTTCGAATACGTAGACCCTCAGACCGAACAAGTCACAGGTTTTGACGTAGACCTAATCCATGCCATCGCCAAGGCGTCCGGCTTCGAGGTGGAGTATAAGAACTTGGCCTGGAACAGCCTTATCCCCGCCCTGCTAAACAAGGAAGCCGACCTAGTCGTCTCCGGAATGACCATCACCGACGAGCGCCTCCTCGCGGTAGCCTTCTCCGACCCCTACTTCGCCTCTGGCCAGGCTTGGGCAGTGAAGGAAGGCTCGGACATCAAGACGCTCGACGACCTAGCCGGCAAGACGGTGGCAGTTCAGATAAACACGACCGGCGCCTTCGCGGCCGAGGAACTGGACGGCAAGTTCAAGGATGACGGGAAGCCCGGCTTGACAATCAAGAGCCTTACCAACGCGGCCGACGTATTCAACGAGCTGAAAGCCGGCGGTTGCGACGCGGTCATCTCGGACCTCCCGGTAATCCAGGAGTACATGAAGAACAACCCCGATGACAAAGTAATCGTCCCTGAACCCGCTTTCACAGTGGAGTACTACGGCATAGCCATGCGCAAAGCCGACAAGGAAATCCACGAGCTCATCAACAAGGGCTTGGCTAAGGTTAAAGCCGACGGGACCTACGACACCATTTACGAGAAGTATTTTGGACCCAAGCAGTAGCAAGAAGTCAACTCACGAATAGAGTGCGTCCGGCCAGGCGTGTCACTGCAGGGCCGGACGTGATATTGAAAGCAAGAGCACATGAGAGGAGCGGACGGGAATGACCTACGACCTGGGTGTTGTCAGGCGTTACCTCCCCTTCCTGCTGAACGGGATCGGCATTACTTTCAGGTTTACGGTCGTCGCGTTCGTGTTGGGCGCCGTATTGGGCCTCGTTGTCGCGCTTGGCAGGATTCAGCGGAATCCGTTCATGCGTCTTCCCTGCGTGTGGTACACCGACTTCATTAGGGGAACGCCCCTTCTCGCCCAGATCTACCTGATCCACTTCGGGCTTCCCCAAGTGCTGGGATACAAGCCAGTGGGATGGATAGACGCCATGGTCGCCCTGACGATCAACGCGGGCGCCTACATCGCGGAAATCTGGAGAGGCGCGATTGAATCCATAGACCCGGGCCAGATGGAGGCGGCCAGGTCCTTGGGAATGACATACTCCCAGGCCATGCGTTACGTCATTCTTCCCCAGTCTTTCAAGAGGGCGATCCCCCCGCTGGGCAACGAGTTTATCGCGCTCCTGAAGGAATCGTGCCTGGTTTCGGTAATCGGGCTGGAAGACCTGATGATGCGCGCCAACATGATGTCAGGCAGGAGTTTCCGTCCGTTTGAGGCCTACTTCACTGTGGCCCTCATCTACCTCATCATGACCCTGGGCTTCTCACGCCTTGTGGCGCGTCTGGAAGGAGGTCTTAAGCGTGGTCGAAGTTAGGGATCTCCACAAGAGCTTCGGCGACCTCGAGGTCCTGAAGGGAGTCAATCTGGACGTCAAGAAAGGCGAGGTAGTGGTCGTGATCGGGCCGAGCGGATCAGGTAAGAGCACCATGCTCAGGTGCATCAACCACCTGGAGACGCCGACGAAGGGCCACATTACCATAGATGGAATCCGGGTCGACGATCCCCGGACCAACATTAACCTTGTGAGACAGACGGTGGGAATGGTCTTCCAACACTTCAACCTCTTCCCTCACCTGACGACCTTGCAGAACATTACCTTGGCGCCGCGCAAAGTCCTTAAGATGGACGCGAATCAAGCCGAAGAGGAAGGCCTTGCCCTACTCGCCAAGGTTGGTCTGGCCGACAAGAAGGACCAGTATCCCGACCAACTTTCAGGCGGACAGAAGCAGCGGGTCGCCATAGCCCGCGCGCTTGCTATGCATCCCAGGCTCATGCTGTTTGACGAGCCGACGTCGGCGCTCGACCCGGAAATGATCGGTGAAGTTCTCTCGGTTATGAAGCAGCTGGCTATAGACGGTATGACCATGATAGTCGTGAGCCACGAGATGGGGTTTGCCCGCGAGGTAGCCGACCGGGTACTCTTCATGGACGGAGGAGTCTTTATTGAAGAAGCTCCCCCGGCGGAGTTCTTTGGAAACCCGAAGCACGAGAGGACCAAGGCGTTCCTAAGCAAGGTGCTGTAGTCTCGCCGTACTGCCGGCGCGGCGCCACGCGGCATACCGCATGGGCGGCATGTGCGACAAGCCGAACCTCCGAAGACAGTAAGCCCGCGGATGGATCTCCCCTATCCGCGGGCTGCGTGTGGCGATACTTACACTATCAGTCTCTACCCCAACCAGCCTGACGCGGCGGTCTTTGAGATGATCAGGCATCCGAGCAGCTGCTTGTAGGCATCCACGTAGTTGTCGGCTTTGACCGCGATGACCTTCGGCCCGCGGCGCTCGACGCTCGGGAACAGGCAACACATATGCGCCATGCTCGTAAGCTTCATGGTGAGCTGGAATTCGATCGGCCCCTCGATCGTATGGGGCTTAATCTCACCGAGTCTGCCCAAGGCGCGCTTTGCCCCTTCCTTTATGAGCTGCTGCACCCTCTTGGGAGGAAGCACTCGCGCGGCGTACCTGTCGATAGCCCGCTTGGTAGTCACCACTTCGATGTCGCCCAGGAAGCTCCTAGCTTCTTGGCAGAGGATGTGGTCGCCGGCGACAAGCACCACAGGCACTCCGTAAGCCCCGGCTATCCCGGCGTTGATGGCGGTCTCCCCAACCACCACCCCGTTGCGACGGATCTCAGTCACGGCGCCCCCAAAAATCGTGTGGTTGAGGACGGCGTCTTCGTTGCCCTCATGAGCGTGGTACCCCAGGAAAAAGGCGGCGTCAAATGACTCGTCGATGCCTTCCATTTGACAGAGATGCTTGTTGCTTCCGCTGATGAGCTCGGCCCTTTCATCCAAGTCCTCGATTAAAATGTTTGTCATGCTGCCGTGGGCGTCGTTCACCAGGACCTCGGTAGCGCCCGCTTCGAACGCGCCCTCGATGGCCGCGTTTACTTCCTGGGTCAGGAGCTTGACCATCCTGGTGTACCCGGAGTCTTTCATATGCTGGGCGCTGGCTATGCCGGTCCCGCCCTCCATGTCCACTGAAATGTATACCTTCACCCAGGTTGCCTCCTCTGTTTCCCTTGTTTCTTTATGGCTCTACCCTGGCCCAGTGCACTGTCTCGTTGTCATCGTTGAACGCGAAACTTCCGCGCACGAAACCGCCGTCCAGGACCCGGGGAAACCAGTGGGGACAGTCCTTCCACATCCGCTCTAGAGGGACCGAGCTACGGTCGAACCATACAGGCTTCATCTCGACGGTCTCTTTGGGCTCGCCTGTCCACTTCCTGGTCAAGAAAATGTGGACTGTGCCGTTCCAACGGGGTCTGAACGGAAACTGAAGGGTCAAGCGTCCCACAGGTTCCAGGTCGTCTACGCTAACCACAAGCCCCGTTTCTTCCCTGAGTTCCCTCACGGCCGCTTCCTCAATTGTCTCCCCGTCCTCAACCCTGCCTCCGAACCCGGCGTACTTGCCAACGCCAAATCCTAGCTTCTTAAGGCCCAGAAGGACCTTCTCCACAGGTTCACCCTGAACCGGGAAGCAAAGCGTCCGGTCCTCGGGCCGATAATCAGATCCGACAGTCACTAGCAAGACCCCTCTCCCGTGCGTCTAACAATTACTGACGTGAACCCCTACCCCTTAGTTTCGTGAGGTTGATTTCAGATCCTTTTTCCAATTCGCGTGTTAGACTATGTCCAAGCGCGTAAACTCACATACCCAAAGGATGTCCAATCAAGGAAAGGAGGGACTTTGTTGGTCCGGTTTGATCTTAGGGAGTACGCTAGCCTGTTCTCCGCGTACACCGAGTTAAGGGTACAGGAGAACAGGAACGTATCGGTAGTCTTTGTCAAGGGCAACAACACCACCAACGCCCGTTCGGCCATAAGCGGCGTGTCCGCCAGGGTCTACAAGGGAGGTTCGTGGGGCTTCTCCTCAAGCCCGGAACTTACCCCCGAGGCCATCAAATCGGTGGTCAAGGCCGCGACCGACAACGCTGCGTTCCTCGACTTAAGGGAAAAGAAGGGCAAACCGCCGCTTCCCGCGAAGAACGCGGTATCCGAGAACGACTTTTCCACCAAGAAGCCCAAGCTTACCCAAAAACAGCTTGTCGAGTACATGAAAGAACTCGACGGCTATATAGCCCGTACATACCCGAACTTGACCAGCAGGACGGTCGTCCTAAACTCCCTGGAAATGGAGAAGACTCTCCTTACATCGGACGGATCGTCGTCCCACTCGATGATCCCGCGCACAATTGTCGCGGTGGTCATGTCCATGGAGAGGGACGGAAAGCCGGTGGAACTCTCAAAGACCTACGGAGGTCTCGGACAGCCTGAGGACGTTCTCGGCTCGCCCCTCGACCTAAGCGACCTGATAGAAGAACAGTACCAGCACCTTGTAAGGAAAAGTGAAGGCGTGTTTGCCAACGCGGGACTCAGAACTTGCGTGTTGGACGCCGACCTGGCGGGCATCCTAGCCCACGAAGCCATCGGCCACACCATCGAAGCAGACCTTGTCATGGCAGGCTCTGTCGCCTCCGGATGGATCGGCAAGGAAGTCGCCAGCCCCTTGATCACGCTGGTCGACTTCGCCAACACCTTTGACGGAGCGCCGTGCCCGGTGCCCGTCTACATCGACGACGAGGGGACCAAAGCCGAAGACGCCGTGGTTATCGATGGCGGAGTGCTCAAGACCTTCCTGCATAACAGGGAAAGCGCGGGCCACTTCGGCGTGCAACCCACGGGGAACGCCCGGGCGTACCTGTTCTCAGACGAACCGCTGATACGCATGAGGAATACCGCCTTCTTACCGGGGAAAAGCAAACTGCAGGAAATGATCGAGTCCGTGGAAGACGGCTACTACCTCATGAGGCCCAGCAACGGTCAGGCGGACTCAACCAGCGAGTTCATGTTCGGCATTACCCTCGGCTACGAGATCAAAAACGGCAAGCTGGGCAAAGCCATTAGGGACACCACAATTTCAGGCATAGCCTTTGACGTTCTCAAGACGGTAACCATGGTGTCAGACGACATGAAGTGGAGTTGCAGCGGGATGTGCGGCAAGAAGCAAATGATCCCTGTGGGAATGGGCGGTCCGGCTATCAAGTGCAAGGTTAACATAGGAGGTAGGTAGACATGGGAGACGCAAAGAAAGCCGCAGAATACGGTCTCGATGCTCTACTTAAGGCCGGCGCGGACAAAGCCCAGTGCCTCCTCACTATGAGCCAGAAGCACGAGATGAACGTGGACTCGGGCGCGCTTAGCCTGCTCCGGACCACTTTCGACACCCAGGTAAACCTCACCGCCATAAAGGATGGGCGGCGGGGCCAAAGCCGGGTCAATAAGTCGGACCCCGAGGCGATTGACGGCGCGGCCACGGAAGCCTTGGCGATAGCAGCTTCTTCCGAGCCCGACGAAGCTAACGATATCGCCGAGTATCAGCCGCCAAAAGAGTTCTCAGCCGGAAGCGAGTCCCCCGACCTGGACAAAATGCATTTCCGGATGAAAGAACTGATTGCCATGACCAAGGAGAGCTATCCGAAGATATCCTTGTGGCAGGCCATCCTGGAGTTCACTTTGGAACGAAACTACTTCCTCAACTCAAACGGCGTCGAGTTCGTGAGCACTGAGGGAGTCTACCGGTACTCTATCGTCTTTTCCGCCAGAGACGGGGACAAGGTTTCTTCCTTCAACTACAGCGGCTTTTCCGCCAGGGACCTAGATAAGCCTGTGCTGGAGTGCGGCACGATCGCCACCTTGTTTGGGCAGCTGGAAGAACAAGTTACCACCACTCCCCTCTCAGGCAAGTTTGTAGGAGACGTGATCCTTACGCCTGACTGCGTCGGAGACGCGCTTGCTTTCCTGATGGCATCCATCAGCGACAGCGCGCTCATCTCGGGCACCAGCATCTACAAAGACAGCCTAGATCGCCAAGTCGCGAGCCCTCTCCTAACCATTCACTCAAAGCCTGTCTCCGAAGAGATATGCGATGGCTACTTCTTCACGTCGGACGGCTTCGAGGCGCAGAACAGCACGATCGTTGACCGCGGCGTGCTGAAAAGCATGCTCTTGAGCCTGTACGGGTCGAAGAAGACGGGACGGCCAAGGGCAGTGAACCAGGGACAGGCTTGGGTCATCGAACCCGGGCAGACCCCGCTAGAGGACGTGGTGAAGTCGGTGGAGCGCGGGATCCTGCTAACCAGGTTTTCAGGAGGACGTCCCAGCGAAAACGGGGACTTCTCGGGCGTTGCCAAGAACAGCTATCTCATCGAAGACGGCCAGATAAAGTACCCGATAAGCGAGTCCATGATATCAGGTAACTTCGCCGACATGCTGATGAACATCACCGCGATCTCGCGCGAGCGCGCGAACTTCGGTTTCTCGGTGATTCCGTGGATTAAGGCGTCAGGAGTCACGGTTTCGGGGAAGTAAGGGTTGGGGCGCAGTAATAGGCTAGAAAGCAGCGCGACGCTCGGAAAAGCGTTAGGCCCGAAAGCAGCATAAAGCCCGAAACGGGCACGATGCCAGAAAGAACCAGAAAGCTGAAATGAAGGGACCCTGCAGGTGCAGGGTCCCGTACGTTGTCTGGCCTTCTGGTTGTTTCCTACAAGACACATAGACCCCTACGTGCTTCCTGCAGAGCAATAAGCCCGTTGCTGTTTCCTACAGAACATATAGGCCCCCATCTGCTTCCTACGAAGCAACAAGCCCGTTGTTGCTCGCTACAGAACACTTGAACCCCTACCTGCTTCCTGCAGAGCAATAAGCCCGTTGCTGCTTCCTACAGAACACATAGGCCCCTACCTGCCTCCTACAAAGCAACAAGCCCGTTATTGCTAGCTACAGGACACATCGATCCCTACCTGCTTTCTACGAAGCAACAATGGTTAGGCACGGGCGGCCCTGGCGCTGTAAGCAGAGCATATCCTCGCCAGAGTGGCAAAGAATGGGCCCTCCTCCACCATAGAAAACCGCGGCAGTTCGGGCGGCAGAAGCTGCTCCAGCCTCCCGGGGATCAGATCATCAGGAGTCACAACAACCAGCTTGATACCGTGTTGTCGGCTCAGTTCTTCCTTAACAGAGTCTCTTTTCATCCCTTCGTTCACCACTTCTTCATCGTTGAAGACTTCGGTCACGCCATAGTGTTGAGAACCGTTAAATTCGAAAGCAATCTTTAGCAGGTAATAGAAGCGATCGTACTCTAAAGGGGCTTCGGTGGACGGGTTTTCCAGCCACTTGGGACGCGCGTTATCGACGAACTCATCGCATCGGACTATGAGGTCCAGCCGACACTTCATAAGAAACTCGCCCCTGTTCGGAGCACAAGCGTAGGATTTCTCCAGGTTCTCAGCCATGGCGAGTTGGCAGTGCCTCGGGATGACGGGCACAGGACAGAGTCCTCTAGAGACGGTCGACAATCGAAGCCATCCGTACTTTACTAGATTGTCGCAGGCTCGGGTTACAAGGCTTCTCGACACTCGCATCGTTTGAGCCAAGCTAGAGATGTTCTTCGGTTGAAACGCCCACACACCCAACAGCACCGCTCGCTCTCCGAATCCCAGTTCGTCCTGCTTCGACAACTCACTTAGTACAAGCTCCGACATCCTCATACTTTCATGTGATTCCTCCTCCGTGATTCGGCTCAATCCTAACACGATTTTCCAATTACTTCCACATGGGCGGTGCGGGCTTGTCTTCGGAAGAACAGTTTGACGAGGAACTCGGAACTCAGACACGTAGAGAGTCGCCTTGTGCGATGTCAAAAAACAAAGAGGGCGGATTCCCGCCCTCTTATCCTCTTTGACTGAACGTTTGCTGCTACCCGCCCAGTATCGGCGGGAT
>DULO01000044.1 GCA_012840345.1 Candidatus Fermentithermobacillaceae bacterium | reverse complement strand
CGGTACATCGGTCATAGCGGGTTCCTGATTGAGTGGGAAAGGTGTTACTGGCTGTTTGATTATTACACCGGGGATATCCCGCGGATGGACGCGGAAAAGAAGGTCTTCGTATTTGCGAGCCACAGTCACGGGGATCACTTCAACCCCAAAATCTTCCGCCTGCGCCACGAGTACCCCAACATCGGATACATACTGTCCTCCGACATCGACTTGCCCCGCGAGGACTGGGTTTCCAAGCTGGTCACACGCGTGGAGCCCGAAAAGCAATATGAGCTCTTCGACGGCGACAACCGGTCAATCAAATTGATGACGCTTAAGTCGACCGACTTGGGTGTCGCGTTTCTCTTGAGCTACCTCGGAAAAACCATCTACCACGCGGGCGACTTGAACCACTGGGTGTGGAAAGAGGAGACTCAGCAGTACAACGACGACATGACGGCAGCGTTTCGCGAACAGATGAGCCATCTCGAAGGCCTTGCCATCGACGTCGCTTTTGTGCCCTTGGACCCCAGACAAGAGGAATACTACCACTTGGGCCTTGAGGGTCTCTTGAGCACAGCAAATGTAAAACGAGTCTTCCCCATGCATTTTGGCCGCGAGTTCTCAGTGATCGAGCGATACAAGAAGGACCGGGCCGCGAATCTTGGCGCGACCATCCTCATGGATATTGAGCGGGCAGGGCAAGAGTGGGAGATCGACCAGTAGTCTCTGGGACGCCAAGGAGAGTTGCAGCGACAAGACGCGATGCAACGACAAGAAGACCCGCAATGACAAGAAAAGAAGAAACGAGACGAGAAGAAAGGAAGGATCCCATGAAGTTCAAGATGGTTCATGAGAACTACAACGTGTTCGACCTTGAGAGATCGCTGAAGTTTTACGAGCAAGCGTTGGGCCTCACAGAGAAGAAGCGGATTACCGCCAAGGACGGCTCTTTTATCATCGTCTACGTCGGAAACGATACCACCGACTTCTTGTTGGAACTGACCTGGCTTAGGGACCGCGACAAGCCGTATGAGCTGGGAGACAACGAGTTCCATTTGGCGTTCAGAACGGACCGCTTCGAGGAGGCTCACGAACTCCACAAGCAGATGGGCTGCATCTGTTACGAGAACCCACAGATGGGCATCTACTTCATCGAAGATCCCGATGGATACTGGTTGGAGATCGTACCCGAACGGAAGTAGATCGGGCGTTGTGGAGCAGACAGGAGCAACGGTACTGTAGGTGAAAGCGACATAGGAGTGACACCTGGCCTACCGTCACCCGCCCATACCATTGCAAGGACGGCACGTATCTCCAGTTGAACAATGCCTGAACTGAGCGTAGGTCTCCTGAAGCGGTAATCTTGGCATCGGACCGTTAACTGAACTAGGGCTTGGGTTCATGGAGAAACCGTGGCAAAAGGGTGACGTGAGATGTTTGACCAATATAAGACGAGGCTCGCGGGCAGGTCCGCAGCGCTGCTCACGATGTTCTTGGCACTCGCCGTAGGCCTGTCCGCATGTTCCGGTTCATCCGGGCCTGTCCTTTCCTCTCAGCGGGTAGCGGAAAAATGGGAGACGCTATGCGGCGAGGCATCTCACGAAGTCAAGATCAAGAAGTGGGAAGAAGACCTGGACTACCTAACAACGCAGCTTGAGAGGCGTCACAAGAACCTCTACCACAATGTGTCCAAGGACAACTTCGCTGCCGCTGTCGCCACCTTGAAAGACAGGTTGCCGGATCTGGATGACCAGGGACGGTTCGTTGAGTTCGTGAAGCTTGTGGCAAGCGTTGGCGATGCCCATACATCCGTGTCATTCTCCATACCCTTGAACTGGTTTCCAGTGCAGATGTATTGGTTCAAGGAAGGCATTTACGTGACCGCGGCGGCGGAAGAGTACGCGGAACTCCTTGGCAAGCGGCTGGTCAGTATCGGCGGAGTCGCCATCGAAGAAGTATACCAAGGTCTGACACCGGTGATCGCGCACGAGAACGGAGCTATGTTGAAGTCCGGATTCGTCAACGCGGCAAGGTGCGCCGAAGTCCTAAGGCATCAAGGATTCATTGACAGTCTCGCCGAGGGTGCTTTTGAGTTCGAGGACAGAAACGGTAACCGCGAGACCATTACGCTGAAGTCCGTGCCGAACAACGCAAAGTTCAACGTAGTACGACTGGAGGACAGCCTAGAAAGGTCTACCGTTGTCCTGTCGAGGCGAAACCCCCAGGAACTGTACTGGTACGAATACGTGGACTCAGAGAAGATGCTCTACTTCCAGTACAATAGCTGCACGGAGGACAAGAACAAGCCGGTCGGGAAGCTGACACGAGAGCTGATGGACTTCGTTGATACCCATGACGTAGAAAAGTTCGTTCTGGACCTAAGGAACAACGGCGGCGGGGACTCAAGGGTCATGCAGCCCCTGCTTAGTGCCCTAGCAGAGTCCCCGAAGATCAACAAGAAGGGTCACCTATTCGTGGTTGTAGGGCGGTCCACCTTCTCGTCCGCGATCTTGAACGCGCTCACGCTCAAGAATGAGACTGAAGCGATATTTGTAGGCGAGCCAACAGGAGGCCGGCCCAACCACTTTGGCGAGGTGAGATCCTTTAACCTTCCCAACTCCGGACTGACCGTTAGATACTCCACCAAGTACTTCAGGTACTCGGATGACGATTCCGAAAGCCTATTTCCGGATATCCTGGTTGAGCCGTCGTTTTCCGATTTCGTGTCCAATACGGATTCTGTTCTTCAAGCGATAAGAGACTGGTCTCCTTAGGAAGGCAAGCAAGAGCTCCAACCGACTCCACCGAGGAGTGATCCTTATGACCGTCGAGTTGTCCAGCGAGGACCTAATAAAGTCCCTGCTCGAGCGCATCCGGGCGTTCTGTCGGGCCAACGCTGACGAGAAAGTGGTGACCAAATACGCCAAGTACTTCAAAGAAGGCTACGACGCCTACGGAGTAGACCCGAATGCCATAACGGAAGAGGCCAAACGCATCTACTCGGAGTACAGCGATGCTTTGGGCCTGGATGGCTTCCTAGACCTTTGCGATCTCCTGATGGAGAGCGGGAAGTATGAGGAGTCGGGCTTCGCCATCCGGTTCATGAACCGATTCGCAAAAGAGTTCTCCCGGAGCGCGTTTGCCCGGATTGGCAACTGGTTTGAAGGCAAAGTGACAAACTGGGCAGCGTCTGACTCCATCTGCGGAGACATTCTTGCGCCTATGCTCGCCAAGTCCATCGTGACCTTGGAGGACTTCGCCCCGTGGAGAGAATCCGCGGACCGCTGGAAGAGGCGCGCCGTGCCCGTTACGATGCTGGTCCTGCTCAAGGGCCCGTTTGACCCGAACGGGCTCTTGGATTTCATCCGCCCCATGATGATGGACGAGGAGCGGGTCGTCCATCAGGGACTCGGGTGGTTCCTGCGCGAGATATGGAGAAAGAGTCCCGTCGAGACCGAAGCGTTTCTTTTGGAGTGGAAGGACTCCGCGGCAAGGCTCATATTTCAGTACGCCACGGAGAAGATGACTCCCGAACAGAAGGTCAGGTTCAAAAAGTCCAAATAGCTCAGCGGTCTCTGCACCTTGTCCTTGGGATTCAGACAACCGCGCGACTCCGGGGGTCTCAGGCTGCGCAAATGCTAACACGGAGGGATTATCAATGAAACCGGCGTCAACGCCAGACGGTTCCTCGGCTCATTCACCCGCTCGCAAAGTACTTCACGGCATCCCTCGGGTCGGTTTCTTCACCGGCGGAGACCAGTGTCCGGAAGACATATCTTTTCCCAGTTGCCTCGCCGCGGCATTGCGATACATGGGAGAGGATTACCCATGGCTCCAAATCCACGAGCACAATACTGACTGGCGCCTAAACTATGCTTACGCTGAGATAATGGCCGCCTCCGGAATGGCGTTCAGCCTGCTCTGGCGCGACGGCTGGCATCAGGATAACGCCGACCTGATGTTCATCGCCGATCCATGCGAAGTCATCCGGCGCACCTTCGAGCACGTTGGGTACGGATACGAAATCATTCAGAAGCAGGGGCGTCCCGACGATGAGGCTATCATGCGTACACGCATCAAGCGTGAAGTGGACGACGGCCGCCCGGTCTTGGCTTTCGGCGTGATCGGTCCGCCTGACTGCTGCCTCATTACCGGGTATGACGACGATGGGCAGGTCCTTATCGGCTGGAACTTCTTTCAGAATGATCCCATCTTCAGCGCCGGAAGGCAAGATTTCGAAGAACGAGGCTTTGATCGCCGTCACACAGGATACGGGCGAGTGTCTTGGCGTCATAGGGTTCTCCAAGACTCACAACCGGATCACCTGGTTCGGCGTGTTCGAAAAACACCGGGAAAGAGGCATTGGCTCTGAGTTGCTGCGGCTGGCGCTAGCGCAGTTAGATTCATCTAGATCTATTACAGTCGAGACATACAGAGCCGGTTACGCCCCCGGAGAACCTGCCCGCCACGTATATCACAAATTCGGCTTCGTTGATGTCGATAATACAATATACGACCACCTGGGAAATCCCCGGTGCAGGATGGAAATCGCGCCAGGCAACTGCCGTACAGTTACGAGCCGTTAACGCTCGTGGACGCGACAAGATCGGAGACTTCGCCAAGGTCAGAGACTCCGCCAAGGTCAGTAACTTCCCATAGGACCTCCACGGCCACATCCACCACTTCCCTATCCAGGGCGCCCTCTTGCGCCATTTCCACGAGAATCCTTTTCACTTCTTCTGGTGAAAGACCCGGCCTGTAGGGACGGTTCTCATAGAGAGCCGAGAAAACGTCGCAGACGGCAACGATTCTGGATTCCAGCGATAGCTCTGATGAATCCATCCGGAACGGGTAGCCCTGGCCATCCGGACGCTCATGGTGGAAAGAAGCCCATTCCTTGATCCGGTCGAACCCGGGGATATCGCTTAGCAGGTGGTATGTCAGATAGGGATGACGCTTGATCATGTATAGTTCTTCATCATCCAGCGGCCCTTCCTTGTTCAAGATGTCTTCCGAGACGCCCAGCTTGCCCAGGTCGTGCAACAGACCGGCCACCCTGAGTTCCCTGCATACGGAGTCGCTTAGACCCAGGTTCTTGGCAACCGTGTAGGAGCAATCGCCTACCATCCGGCAGTGCCTTTGGGTGTAGGGGCTTCGACGGTCGACGACTTCAGCGAACACCCACGAAAGGGCCTCGACGACATCGAGGAGAGAAGGCCCTAAGCCGTCAAGGGAGACAAGACCGAAGGGCAGCGCGCCGGCGAGATCCCGGTTAGCGTTCGACTCCAAGCTCTTAGGCAGGAAACTCTGCTCCAGATCAAACCAGAAGCTTTCGCTCTTGGAGAGGTCGCTCACGACATCTATGAGTTCGGGGTCGAAAACCCTGCCGCGTTGGCTTTGGATAATCTTAAGGATTTCCTGCCTCTGAGAATTGAAAGGCCTGCTTTCGTCCAGGAGCACGTCGATTCTGTCGGCAAGGTGGATCATCCTCGCCTCAATGGGAATCGCGTTCCGCTTCGCGCCGGTGGGGTTCCCTCCATCCCACTTGTCGTGATGATGAAGGATAACCACCGCGTGGGATCCGAAAAGGGCTCCCCCGCCTCTGTCGTTGGAACTGCGCGAAGCCATGCGGTCTCCGCCGTCGGTCAGGATCCGGCAACCCTCAAGAGCATGGGTGTACGGGTCAGCTACTTCGAATTTCTGAAGTATGTTCCGGTCACCCCACGTCTTCACCCCAAGGTCGTGTATTAGCGACGCTTGAACCGTACGGGCAGTTATGTCTTGAGACAACCCCATTGCCCGGCTGATCTTGTCGGTGATAACGGCCACCCTCATATGATGGGACATTATGCCGTTGTAGCTGAGGTCTAGCGCCCTGCTGAGAGATATGAGGAACTTCCAGAGGATGCTTCCAGGCTGCGCGGAACTTGTCCTCGACAAATACTGCTCTGGCAAAACCTACCACCTCGTGGTTCGGATATTAGTTCGTCTAAGGTCTGGCGATGCCTCCCTAGGTAATTTCGTGTTTTCGCTGGTAACGTGAAGTCCTCGAACCTGGAGTCCCCTTAGTAGTAGATGTAATTCCTAAGGTCTAACGGCTCAGGATTGGTCGCTCCGCTCGATAGCACGAAAGAGTTGGCGGGGAGATGAATTGTGCAGTCGTCGTCCTTGGTCACAGCCCTCTTCGGCCTAATGATGATGTTGGTGGGATCGCCCGCGCCGATGGAGATATGCTCGTGAGAAGGGGCTTTCGTTCTCGCTTGAACACCGGAGGAGACCCCCCTTGCGCTCAAACAATTGCGTCCATTCGGACTATACTGTATAGACGAGGCAGACTCCTTCAGGTTCCAATAGCGAAGTATGGCCGAGACTAGTGCTTGTTCGGAGCCCTGGGCTTGCCCGTTCCATTTTGCACCATGTTGAATATGGGTCAAGCATAATCTCATAGCCCTTTTATTGGAGCAGGCCCAACACGTCGGGGGCCGTTCGTCTAGGGGCAGTTAGGATTTCCGGGCCTGCTCCGCCACAGGAACCGGCGGGCTGAGAGTAGGGCAGGACCCCGCAGCGAGGCCGCTTCCGTTCACTGCTCCACCACGGGCTCTAATTCCACACCTCAGACACGTGCACCACTTTGAACTTCTCGCGATTCAGCGCTTCCACCAGTTCCTGGACCTTTTCGGTCTTGACCCTCAGTATCACCGTTGCCCTGCCTGAGGTCGGGTTTCCGTAAGTGGATAAGCTGGATATGTTGACCCCGGCATCCCTTACGACGCCCGCCACTTTTGCCAAGACGCCCTTTTCGTCAGGAACGTCAAGGGTAATCCTCGTCCCCTTGGCCCTGAGCCCCATTAGGGTCACCAGGGCGCGAAAGACATCGTTTTGGGTCACGATGCCGATGAGCTCGCCTTGGCCGTCCACGACAGGCAAGGCGTCCAGGTCGTGGAAGTACATATGGAAAGCCGCCATCTCCACTACTTCGTCGGAGGTGACGGTCACGACGTTGGCGGTCATGATGTCTTTCACTTGTGTTGTGTCAAGGTAATCGGACACCAGGTTGGGGGCGTTGGTCACTATGTCCCAGTCGGTGACTATTCCCGTCACTTTTCCGTTTTCGCGGACGGGGATTGCCTCGAAGGTTTTGTCCGTCATCAGGCTCAGGAGTTCTCTTAGGCTTGCGCCGGGACTAATGGAGACCGGGTTACGGGTCATTATGTCTCTTACAAACATGGCGTCGTCCCTCCAGGTCTCTTTAACTTCAAGATTGGGGGAGCAACTCCCTCCCTGATTGCTTCACCGGCCGCGAAATGATGCCGCCTCCGTAGACAACTTCTCCTTGATAGAAGACCAGCGCTTGTCCCGGGGTGACGGCGAACAAAGGGCGCGCGAAATCCACAAGAGCGCGGCGGGCAACATCTCGTTCACTCTGTTCGCCGTGAACAGGACGCATCACCGCGTCAACTTCCGTTCCACGGTACCTGACCATGCAAGTCCCAGAGACGGGCCCGTCCGGATGATTCCCTGAGATCACGTTAAGGTCCTCGATGTAACAGCCGGCCGAATGGGCCTCTTCCCTGCTCCCCACGACGACCACGTTGCGCTCCACGTCCAGGGCAACCACGTAAACCGGCTTGCCGGCTTGCGCTCCGACTCCCCGGCGCTGCCCAACAGTGTAGAACGGCAAGCCCAGGTGCCGTCCGACAACTCGTCCCGAAGTGTCCTCTATGTTGCCGGGCCTGCCCGTAACGCCCCTCCGCTCCAGAAACTCGCGATAGCCGGCTCTTGTGACGAAACAAATCTCCTGGCTTTCCGGACGTTCGGCTGTGACGAGGCCCGCTTCCCGCGCTATGGCCCTGACTTCCTTCTTGGTGAGCCCGCCCAGAGGGAACATGGAGTGGCGAAGCATGTCCTGGGTAAGGCCGTACAACGCGTAGCTCTGATCCTTGCTCTTATCAACCCCTCGAAGGAGGTACGCGGGCGCCTCATCCGCGTCCCCGGCATCGGCCGCTTCGGAGGCGCACATGGCATAAACATGGTTTTCCACCCAAGGACCTGAGCTTTCCCCTCCGCCCGCCTCGAGGCCGCCCAGGGCGTCCTTTTTTCTGGCGGCGCGGACGTAGTGTCCCGTTGCCACGTACTCGGCTCCGATCTCCCTGGCTTTCCTCAAAAGGTGGCCAAACTTCATGACGCTGTTACACAGAAGGCACGGGTTGGGAGTGCGGGCCTCCGCGTAGTCCTTAACAAACGGGCCTATGACTCCTTCCTCAAACTCTTCCACCAGGTTGATGGTGTAATGAGGGACTCCGAGCCGGTGGCATACGGCAGCAGCGTCGCGAGCGGTATCCACCGTACAGCAGGGCGCGGGTCCTCCACCGTCCGGCCCGTCGGCGTAACTGACATTTGAAAGAAGCTTCATGGTCAGGCCCACCACATCGTAACCGGCGCGGACGAGCAAGAGACAAGCGACCGAACTGTCCACTCCGCCCGACATGGCTACCGCGACTCTCATCTTAGCCAAAGACTCGCCACCTCTCTACCGCTCATCCCCGCATCTGTAACTCCAACGCGCGGGTAACTATCGCCAACTGATGACGCCCTAATAGTATCCCAACATGCCTTAACCCTGAAAGGAGGAGCCCTCGCGTCCTCCGCGAGGGCCCGGGAGAGCCATAGCTGTGGCTGAGTCTTGCGCTAACCTACGGACATCCGTCCGCCTTTTTTCACAGGCCCGTACGGAACGTCGGGACACACCGCGGTCCCACGGACTATGGCTCCCACGGCGGGATAAGGAATGAGAATTTCCGCGGGTTCGGGGGATCCGATGGGCACGGCAAGAGCCAGGAAGTCCGCTCCGACCTGAGTCAGTATTCCGCTCAAGACTGTGGTCATGCAGCACATCATGGGATGTTGCTGTCCGGGCGGGCAGGAGCCGCCTCCTTTAGCTGCCTGAGACCAGGGGCACGGCGGCCAAGGCGGGCACGGTTGCGGCGGGCTTGGTTCCACCGGCGGACACGGAGGCATTGGCGGCAGCGGAGGCAACGGCGGCATGGGCTCCGGCGGACAAGGCGGCTCGGGTTGGGGACAGACTTCAATAGGAGCCGTTACCGAGTTGAGGTAGACGGTGACCGGCTCCCCCAAAGACGTTGCCAAAACCTCAAAAAGAGTAAGAGGCACGTGGTTGATGGTCGCTTCAAAATCTACGGGCGGCATAAACATTTCCCCCCAATCTGGGTCTTCGTCGTCAACATGTTATGTCAAGCCGCCCAAACACGTTCCAACGGTGGGATATACTACTGTCGGAATCACGAACCGCGAAAGCGTAGGCGACCGGCACAAGGAGTGGACAGAATGCGCTACTTCCTCGGGGTGGACGGCGGAGCGACTAAGACCATGACGGTATTGGGCGATGAGGACGGACGGGTCTTGGCCACGGGCATCGCCGGGCCCAGCAACTACCAGGTCAACGGCCTAAAGGAGGCCATGAGCAACGTCAGAAAGAGCGTGGCGACCGCCCTGACGAACGCTTCGCTCACCCTGGATCAAGTTTCGTTCGGGCTATTTGCGATGGCTGGCGCGGACTACCCGGTAGATTACGAGACGCTGCGAGGCGGCCTTCGGGAAATGTGGCCGTTCTTATCCCTGGAAGTCGTGAATGACACCTGGGCCGCGCTGCGCTCCGGCGCGGAGGAAGACTACGGTCTGGTGTTCATCTCGGGGACAGGAGCCAACTTTGCCGCAAGGGACCGTCAAGGCAGGCAGGTCACCGGAAGGGGCATCGGTTACGAATGGGGCGTCGAAGGCGGCGCGGCGAGATTTGTCACCGAGATATTCCACTATGCGTTCAGGTCCCACGACAACACGGGGCCGAAGACCGCTCTTGAACCGGTGGTCTTGGAAATCCTCGGCTACAAGACCTATGACGAGCTCGCCCTGGACCTCTATAGAGCGGGAGGAAGGCTGAACAAGGTCAATCCACGCACATACGACCTGGTCCCGGCCCTCTTTGACCTGGCGTTCAGGGGAGACGAAGTATCACAAACTATACTGGTGGAGATGGGTTCGATCATGGGCGAGACGTCGGGACGCCTGCTCAAGAGCCTGGGACTGTCAGAACTGCCCGTGGAAGTGGTGCTTGCGGGGAGCACCTTCACCAAAGGAAAGAGCCCTCTCCTGGTCACAAGTTTCGCCGCGGCATGCCAAAGATACGCTCCGTTGGCCAGGATAAAGTTCCCCGATACCGAGCCTGGGGGAGGAGCCTTTCTGTTGGCACTTGAGGCCGCCGGCATTTCGACCAAGGGAGAAGTGCGTAAGAGAACCATTGAAACTCTCGGGTTGCTATCCCGGTCCTGACTCTCCTGCCACAAAACGCAAAACCCCTTGCGCCGCCGCAAGGGGTTTTTTGAGTCTCAACCGATAAGTGCCGGCAAGTGCGCGGCCGCTTTCCCCGGGACCTCTACCTGATCACTTTCACCCGGGTGGGCCTCAGCACCATGCCTTTGTAGAGGTATCCTTTACGCAGCTCAGCCACGACAGTGCCGTGTTCGCCGCCTCCCTCCTGGGCGGCGACGGCATCGTGCAAGCTCGGGTCCATGGGTTTGCCCACCGGCGAGGGTATCTCCTCGACGCCCTCCCTCGCGAGGGTCTCGAAGAACTGCCTCCTGATCATCTGGACTCCCCTGATGAACGACTGAAGGGCCTGACCGGAAGCAGAGCTATCCGCGCTCGCGTAAGCGCCCTGAACGCCTTCGGCCTGAGCGGAGCCGGTCTTCTGGGCGGCTTCCAAGGCCCGGTCGAAGTTATCCAGCACCTCCAGGAGAGCCAAGATGAGATCGGCCTTTCCCCTGTTTATCCGGTCCTCTAGATCCCTTTCCGTTCTCTTCCTAAACCCGTCCAGGTCGCTTCTGGCTCTAAGGAATTGCTCGTACGCTATCTTCGCCTTCTCGGCCCATTCGTCCCTTTCGGCCTGAAGCGAGGCCGCTCGTTCCTCGAACTCCTTGGCTTGATCCAATGCGGACTTAAGCTCGGCCTGGACGGCCTCAAGCTGGCTCCGGAGGGAGGACTCGTCGGGCCGGCGCTGACCATCTTCTTGGGCCAACGCGGTCTCCTCTTGCCCTCCCTCTCCGGCGGACTTGCCTTCTTCCGAACGGGTCCTGTCCTCTTCTGTCACCGGACCGGGTTCCGCGGCTTTGGGAACCGCGGTTTCCTCACCGTTAGGCACGGCTGTCCCTTCCGCCGGAGGAACGAGCTTTTCCTTGTCAGGCCCTCCCATCTCTTGCCCGGCTCCTTTCGCGTTCTGCTTGCCGCCTCGAGTTAACCTCAACGGTCATCGCTCTTTCCGTCTGTCTTGTCGTTCTTGGGGTGGAACTCGGCGTCGTACACGTCTCCCTTGAGAGTCCCCTGACCGCCCTGCCCTTCAGGGCCCGGTCCCTGAGAACCGGTTTCCGTCCCTCCTGCTCCCGCTTGCGCTTGCTGGGCGTGACGGTAGATTTCTTCCGCCAGCTTGGCCGCCGCGTCCAGGAGTTCCTGGGTACCCTTCTTCATGGTCTCCACGTCTCCGCTGTTCAGGGCCTCCCTGGCCTTTTCCAGAGCCTTCTCGACGTTTTGGCGGTCGCTTTCCGACAACTTGTCGCCGGCGTCTTTCAGGCTCTTTTCCACCGTGTAAATCCGCTGCTCCAACTCGTTCTTGGCGTCGACCAGCTCGCGGGCCTTCTTGTCTTCTTCGGCGTGGCGTTCGGCTTCCTCGACAAGCCGGTCAACCTCTTCCCTTGGCAGCTGGGTTGAAGCCTTGATGGTAATATTCTGTTCTTTGCCGGTTCCCAAGTCTTTGGCGGTAACCTTCAGAATCCCGTTGGCGTCGATATCGAAAGCTACCTCTATCTGCGGAACACCTCTGGGCGCCGGGGGAATACCTGTCAACGTGAACCGTCCGAGGGACCTGTTGTCCCGTGCCATCGGCCTTTCGCCCTGCAGGACGTGTATCTCTACCTGCGGCTGGAAGTCCGCTGTGGTCGTGAAGACCTGAGAGCGGCGCACCGGAATAGTGGTGTTCCGCTTGATGATGGGGGTCATGACGTTACCCAGCGTCTCAACTCCCAGAGTGAGGGGCGTGACGTCGAGAAGCACCATGTCCTTCACTTCGCCCGCCAAAATGCCGGCCTGGATCGCGGCGCCAATGGCGACCACTTCGTCGGGGTTGACGGACCTGTTGGGCTCTTTTCCTGTGAGGGTCCGCACCAGCTCCTGAATCTTGGGCATTCTGGTGGCTCCGCCGACCAGAATGACTTCGTCCAGGTCCTTCACGTCCAACTTGGCGTCCTCGAGCACCTGCCTGAAGGGCTTTATGCACCGTTCCGTGATGGACTTGGTGAGCTCCTCAAACTTGGCCCTGGTTATCCTGGTCTCGAGGTGCAAAGGCTGCCCCTCTCGGTCGGCGGTTATGAAGGGAAGGCTTATGGTGGTCTCTAAGACGGCGCTGAGTTCTATCTTGGCCTTTTCGGCGGCTTCAATGAGCCTCTGCAGGGCCTGGCGGTCCTTCCTCAGGTCCACACCGTTTTCTCTCCTGAACTCTTCGGCGACGTAGTTCACTATCGCCTGGTCGTAGTCGTCGCCTCCCAGATGGGTATCGCCCGAGGTGGCCAGTACCTGGAGGATGCCGTCGCCGACCTCCAGGAGGGAAACGTCAAACGTGCCCCCGCCGAGGTCCCAGACAAGTATCTTCTCGTTCTCGCGCTTGTCGATGCCGTATGCGAGGGAAGCCGCCGTAGGCTCGTTTATAATCCTCAACACTTCGAGGCCCGCGATGCGTCCGGCGTCTTTGGTTGCCTGCCTCTGGGCGTCATTGAAGTAGGCGGGGACGGTAATGACGGCCTTGGTGACTGGCTCGCCCAGGTATTTTTCGGCGTCCTCTTTTAGCTTCCTAAGTATGTGGCCCGAGACTTCCTCCGGTGTTATCTCGGAGTCGATCGCCGGAAGGTATACTCTTACCTCGTCGTGGCGTCCGCGGCGCACTTCGTAAGGGACGCGCTTGCGTTCGTCTTCCACCTCATCGTACCTGCGGCCCATAAACCGCTTGATGGACGCGATGGTGTTGGTGGGGTTTAGGACAGCTTGCCTCCTGGCCAACTGCCCTACGAGCTTTTCTTTGTTCTTGGTGAATGCCACCACTGACGGCGTTAACCTGGACCCTTCCGCGCTGATGATTACGGTGGGTTCCGAACCCTCCATCACCGCTATAACCGAGTTAGTGGTCCCAAGGTCAATGCCAACAACCTTTGACATGCGCGCACCTCCACTGTTCACTGACTCTTCTTCGCGTAATCTTCACTGTAGTCTTCCGAGTCCCTTGCGGTATCCTTGGGTTCTTCAGCCGGTCTTCCGCCCGGTCTCTTCCGGCCTGCCTCGCCTGCCGGAAGCCCGAAAGGAAGGCCGGTCTTGGGGCCGTTCAAAGCGTTCCTAGGCGGCGCCCTGTAGTCGCCCTCCATGGCCAAAATGACCTTTATGCCCTGGGTGTTGATGCCGCAATCCTTGGACAGGTAGATGATCTTGGCAAGCAGCCTGAGGTCGTTGTCGGAGTACAGGCGGATGTTAGAGTCGGTCCTGGCGGGCGTTATCAAGCCTTCCATCTCAAACTGGCGTAAGAGATGGGGGCTGACTCCAAGCAACCGAGCCGCCACGCTGATGGTGTAAACAGGGTCGTCCGGCCCGTGAAAGACGCTCACGACATCACCTCCCATGTATTTTGCGGCAACAGATTCAATACCTTACAAAACCCACATAAGTTTCTTCACAAAAGACTATAAGTATCCTTAGCGATCCCAGTCAAGAGTTCTCAATTGGACTCGACGGCCGGGCACACAAACTGGCGCGGATCTCAAGGCGTCTCGGCCTCTTCCAGAAAAATGCCTTGTCACAGCAAATACCAAAATATGACTGAGCCCGCTCCCGCTTCCCAAGGTACAGACAAACTTTCGCTCGTAGGAAGTGACAATTCTGGCCATATGCAGTGATAAATTCTTGAAGGGATCCACCTTCTTTCCTCATAGCCCAAGCCAGGGCTGAGGAAGACCCGGTACGGCGAATGGAATTGATGGGTCAGGCTGAGAAGATCCTTCTCGATGAATCCCCCATCATCCCGGTCTATTGGCCTCAGAGGAACTACGCCGAGCACACCTGGGTGAAGGGCATCGTCAGATCCGCCATTGGCGCTCAGAACGATTGGAAGTACGCTTGGACCGAGGGACGGCCGGGCGGAGACAACAAGCTGTCTCTGAACCTTGGAGAAGAGCCCCCCGATCTTCAGTCCATCACCAGCACCGACCAGGTGTCGTTTGACATCCTAAACGCCGTCCTCGAAGGAATGGCCCGTCTCGGCCCCGACGGCGACTTCAAGATGGGTTCAGGGCTGGCCGAAAGCTGGACCATCTCTGAAGACGGCAAGACCTACACTTTCAAGTTGAAAGACGGCCTCAAGTGGTCTGACGGTACTCCGCTCACCGCTCACGATTTTGAGTACGCCTGGAAGAAGGCAGTCGACCCGCGGACCGCTTCTCAGTACAACTATATGCTGTTCGGCATTGTCGGCGCTGAGGACGTAGCCAACATCGTTATCCCCGACAAGGACTCCGACCCGGCCGGGTATGACAAGGCCATCTCCGACCTTAACGCCGCTATGGACGCCATGGGAGTAAAAGCCCTAGACGACAAGACCCTCGAGGTCAACCTCATCGCGCCCAACAACGTGTTTATCAACCTGACCTCTTTCGCGACTTTCATGCCGCTCAACAAGGCTGCCCACGAGAAGTGGGGCGAAGAGTACGCGACTGAAGCTAACAAGATGCTGTACTGCGGCCCCTTCATCATTAAGGAGTGGCAGCACGACTCCAAAATGGTTCTCGTCAAGAACCCCAACTACTGGGATGCTGACAACGTGAAGATCACCGAGATCAAGTTCGACATGATCAAGGACATCAACACTCCCATCAGCATGTACGAGGCCAACGAACTCGACGCCATCGGAGTCCCGGGCGACTTCATACCCAAGTTCCAGGCCGAACGTCCCGACGAGTTCCACCAGATGGCGGACGCGGTCGCCTGGTATCTGGAATGCAACCTTGAGGACCCGGTCATGCAGAACGCCAAGTTCCGTCTGGCCCTGTCCGAAGCTCTTGACAGGAAGGCCTATTGCGACAACGTGCTCCGGAACTTCTCGGCCCCGGCGACCAGCTTGACGCCTCCGAGCATTCACGGAGCCACGCCTGACGAGGTCTTCGCAGAGAAGTACGTAGGCAAGGACTACCTGCCTCCTACCGGCAATCCTGAAAAGGCGAAACAGCTCCTTAAGGAAGCCCTTGAAGAACTCGGCTACGCAACGCCGCAATAGAGGGTAGATAAGCCTGCCTGTAAGCTAGCTTTTCGGTGCAAGCGCGAGACGAGGAGCCCGCCTGCGGCTCCTCGTCTCACGTAGAAAGGGGGAGTGTATCGGGATGGGGCGCTACATCCTTAAGCGGTTCGTATTCATGTTGGTATCCATGTGGGTCATCGTTACCGCTTGTTTCATTCTAATGAACGCGGTCCCCGGAAGCCCGTTCACTACGGCGAAAATGACTCCACTGGTCAGAAAGCAACTTGAGCAGAAGTACGGATTGGATAAGCCCCTGTGGCAGCAATACGTGACTCTTCTAAAGAACCTACTCCGGGGCGACCTGGGCATCTCAATTCGGGAACGGGGACGCAGCGTGAACGGAATAATCGCGTCGCGTTTCCCTGTCTCTTTGGTGTTGGGAACGGAGGCTTTGGCCTTCGCGGTGACCACGGGGCTCGCGCTGGGAGTTATCGCGTCCTTATACCGGGGCAAGACACTGGACTATATCGCCATCATAATTGCTATCTTGGGAGTGTCGGTGCCCAACTTCGTTGTTGCTTCGGTGCTGCAGTACGTCCTGGGGGCTAAGCTCAAGCTTCTGCCCATTGCCCGGTGGGAAAGCCCCGCCCATCATATCCTCCCCGCGTTCGCTCTGGGCCTCACCACCCTCGCCACCATGGCCAGGATGATGAGATCGAGCATGCTTGAGGTAATAAACCAAGACTATGTCAGGACCGCCAAAGCCAAAGGTCTCACACCCACCCAGATTACGTGGCGTCACTGCATCAGGAACGCCATCTTGCCGGTCGTCACGATTCTCGGCCCCCTCATCGCGGGAATCACCACCGGCACGCTGGTCGTCGAGAGGATGTTCGGGATACCGGGGTTGGGCCGTTATTTCGTCGACAGCATTTACAATAGAGACTATCCGCTGATTATGGGCACAACCGTGTTCTATTCCGCCATTCTCCTCCTCATGACGTTCCTGGTGGACGTCGCTTACGGGTTCATCGACCCCAGGATCCGGCTGGCCAAAGGGAGGGCGGATTAAACGATGATCAGGTATGTCCCTAAACCAGAGGACTTCGCGCCACTTGCGACGGGCTCCCTTACAGGAGACGCCATAACGCGCCCGCCGATAGGTTACTGGAAGGACGTCTGGACGAGGTTCCGAAAGAACAGGCTTGCTATTATAGGTTTTACGGTCCTCGCTATCCTGACGGTGGCGGCGATCGTGGGGCCCATGATAAGCAAATGGGATTACCGCGAAATCGACTTCGGGCACGCAAACGAGTTGCCCAGCGCCCGCCACTGGCTCGGTACCGACTACATGGGCCGCGACATGTTCACTAGGCTCTGGATGGGTACACGGATCTCGATCTTCATCGGCATCACCGCCGCCGCTTTGGACCTTATTATCGGCGTCATATGGGGAGGCGTCTCAGGTTACTTTGGAGGCCTCGTGGATGACATCATGATGCGCATAGCTGACATCCTGATGGGTATCCCCTACCTTCTGGTAGTCATCCTTCTCCTGGTGGTAATGGAACCGGGACTCGGTACCATCATCGTAGCCATGAGCATAACCGGATGGGTCGGCATGGCAAGGCTGGTAAGAGGTCAGATCCTGCAGCTAAAAGAGATGGAGTACGTCTTGGCCGCCAAATCCGTGGGAGCCAGCCCCAGAAAGATCATCCTAAGGCACCTCATACCAAACACCATGGGAGTCGTCTTAGTCAGCCTCACAATGTCCATCCCAAACGCGATATTTGGGGAAGCGTTCCTAAGCTTCATCGGCTTGGGCGTTCCTATGCCCTTAGCCAGCCTCGGGACCCTCGCCAACGAAGGTTACCAGGTGCTCTTGGTCTATCCTCACAACATGATAATCCCGGCAGTGGCCATTAGCTTGCTCATTCTGTCCTTCAACTTTGTTGGGGACGGTCTGAGAGACGCCCTTGACCCCCGGTTGAGGCAATAAGGAGGGAAATCTTGTGGAAACAGCGATTGAAGGAAAAGCCTTTGCGCCGTCCTCTGGTGAGGCGCCGCTTCTCTCCATAGAAGACCTCCAAGTCTCCTTTTACACCTATGCGGGGGAAGTCCACGCGGTCCGGGGCGTGTCCTACTCGGTGAAGAAGGGCAGTTCCCTGGCGGTGGTCGGCGAGTCGGGGTGCGGCAAGACCGTAACGGTTCAATCCGTCATGCGGTTGATCCCCACTCCTCCCGGCCGGATCAAGGGCGGCAGGATTATCTTCAAAGGCAAAGACATCCTTGCCCTTTCCGAAAAGGAAATGCAGTCGGTACGGGGCAAGGAGATAGGCATGATATTCCAAGACCCAATGACCGGCCTAAACCCCACAATGAACGTGGGCAGCCAGATCGTCGAGGCCATAGTGAAGCACCAGCGCGTCGACAAGGCGACGGCGTGGGAAAAGGCCGTAAAGATGCTTGAGATGGTTGAGATACCCAATCCCAAGGTAAGGGCACTGCAGTATCCTCACCAGTATTCGGGCGGCATGAGGCAACGGGCCATGATAGCCATGGCTTTGGCTTGCGAACCCGACCTCCTCATTGCCGACGAGCCGACAACCTCACTGGACGTAACCATCCAGTCTCAGATACTGGACCTCTTGTTGGAGCTGCAGGAGAGGCTCGGCATGACCATTATCATCATCACCCACAATCTCGGGGTCGTAGCCAGGTTGGCAAACGAGATAGTGGTCATGTACGCGGGCAAGGTGGTCGAGCAGGGGACTTCTTCCCAAATCTTCTACAGGCCTTTGCACCCGTACACTCACGCCCTTCTAAGGTCGGTGCCGAGGCTGGACCGCAAGACCCGGACAGCCCTGGCCTCAATACCCGGGACTCCTCCCGACCTTTTCGTGCCGCCAAAAGGGTGCGCTTTCGCGCCGAGATGCCCCAGGGCCATGAAGGTGTGTTTGGAGGCCGACGCGTTCCCTATGGAGCTGGAGAAGGAACACCAAGTTTCGTGCTGGCTGTACCATGAGTCAAACCCCAGGGCAGCCATGGAACTTGAGAAGGGGGGCGTGGCGATTGAGCGCTGAGCTGGCTTTGGAGGTCAAAAACCTCAAGAAGTACTTCCGGCTGGACAGGCGCAGGACGCTGAAAGCCGTTGACGACGTCTCGTTCACCGTGGGAAAAGGCGAAGTCCTGGGGATAGTCGGAGAGTCGGGATGCGGGAAGACCACGGTAGGCAGGACTATCGCGAGGCTCTACACTCCGACTTCGGGCTCTATCATTTTCGATGGAAAGGACATCACCAGCGCCAAGGAATCGGAGCTTCTCTGGTTTAGACGAAAGCTTCAGATGATCTTTCAGGACCCGTACGCCTCTTTGGACCCGAGGATGACTGTGAGCGAGATCATCGGGGAACCCCTGGACGTCCACCGCTTGGCCACCGGCAAGGAACGCGCCGAGAGGATCAACCACTTGCTTAGCATCGTGGGCCTTAGCCCGGAACACGCGAGCAGGTTCCCCCACGAGTTCTCTGGCGGACAAAGGCAGCGTATCGGAATAGCGCGCGCGCTGGCCGTGGACCCTGAGTTCATCATCGCCGACGAACCCATTTCGTCCCTGGACGTCTCCATCCAGGCGCAGATAGTAAACCTCTTGACCCGCCTCCAAGAAGAAAGAGGTCTGAGCTTCATTTTCATCGCCCACGACCTTTCCATGGTGAGGCACATATCTCACAGGGTGGGGGTAATGTACGTCGGGAAGATGGTGGAGATCGCGGGTTCAGAGGAGATTTACAAGCATCCCCTAAACCCGTACACCAAAGCGTTGATGTCGGCCAACCCGATCCCCGATCCGGACATTGAAAAGGGACGCACGAGGCTGACTCTGCCCGGGGAAGTCCCTAGCCCGATCAACCCGCTCCCCGGCTGCCGTTTCGCCGGACGTTGCCCACAGGCGATGGAGCGGTGCAAACACGAAGACCCCGAACTCAAAGAGGTGGAACCGGGGCACTGGGTGTCTTGCTTCTTGTACTAGGTTTCGGCGCAACCGGTTACTCACCCAATCGACGATCACGGGCCCGGCGGACGCCGGGCTCTCTTCTTGCCTGGGATCAGCTTTCTCCCTGCTCCCGCCGAGCACGATAGCGGCGTCCGCATCGCAAGGGTCGTAAGGAAGGTAAAAGGGACAGCGACAGAGAAACCAGTTAACCTAGTTGTTCGTCACTGCCCGTCATCGTGGCTAATCACCTGCGCGGGGGAGAATCTACTTGTTTGTGACGCTTGGCCTCCGAAACGCGTGGCGCAACAGGAGCCGTACGGCTCTCGGCATAGTAAGCATGGCGATAGCCGCCATGGTGTTCACTTCCAGCACGACTTTGAGCCAGGGATATCCCGCGATGGCCTATTTTGAGGCCCGGCAGCTTTGCGGCAGCGATATAGTGCTCTTGCCCGGCAAGACCCGGGTGTCCCAAGAAGACCTCGCCTTCCCAAACATAAAATGGCGTTTCCAAAAGGCCAGCCTTGACCGGCCCCACCCGCTCTTGGGCCTTGGCAGGGACCGTTTTACATACGGAGGTCTCGAAGGGGTTATACCCCCGGAAAGCAGAGTGAACTCTGCCCGCATGCGGGACGTCGCCATCGAGCTTCGCTCCCGCCCCGAAGTAAAGGACGCTCACGTGGGGCACGCGATACCGGTAATAGTCGGGGGCTCTACATTCGCTTTCATCGAGGCGCGGAACGTGACAAACGATCTGGAATCGTGGCGCATGGAAAGCGCAGTGAGGAGCGGAAGGTACTTGACCGTCGATGACAGCAACTCTCCCGTTGCCGTGGTAACCGAGTGGAATGCCGCTCCTCCCGGAACCAGTATCCGCCTGGAAATACCCCGGATACACGTAGGACAAGACGGAATCAAGTACAGAGACTACGAAGACTCCCGGACCACCATGGTCCAGGTAGTTGGAACCGTAGGCTTCAGAGAAGGCGGAGAGGCCAACCCGGTCGGACAGATCTACTCGAACCCATCCATATTCGTCACAGAAGCCTTTTTCAATGAGATAGCGAACAGTCTGGGATACACCCAATGCGACACCGCGTGGGGCGTAAGCGTCACGCTCCACGAGATATCGGCCCTTGAGAACTTCGTCTCCATGCTGCAAAGGGAGTATCCGGACTTTACCGTGGTTTCGGTACCCAAGATGGCCTCGGCCTACTCGGGAGGGACGGCTCCGTCCGGAGTTCCGATGGACATGCGGAAAGTAACGGAAGTCCTGTCCTTCCTCACGGCGGCTTTGTTGTCGGCCACCAATCTCTCGGTGTTGATGCTGTCGCGCAAGCGTGAGATCGGCATCCTCCGCTCCATAGGCGCTACTCGCTGGAACATAGCCGTGATGGTGATAACCGAATCGGTGTGGATAGCTCTGATAGGAGCTCTCTTGGGCAACCTCATATCCCAGCCGGCCGTCCTCCTGAACTACCTTACCAACAGAGTCGGGGCTGACCTTGTCATGGGGCAGGTGTGGATGAACCTCAGGATGAGCGCGGGATTCGCGGTGGCGTCGGCCGTCCTGTTTGGGTTCTTGCCTCTAATGAAGGCTTTACGCGTCACCCCCGCGGCAGTCTTAAGGGGAGAGTAGGGGTGATAAGGATGAGGGACGGGATCGACATAGCGGGGCACGGCTTTAGGCACCGTCTCGGTACCTACCTTGTGATGATGCTGTTGGTGGGGTTCACAGTAACGGGGTACCTGACGGTCAATGCATACTGGAGAGACGCGTCGTCTGTCGCGCTCGGCACCGTGGAACCCTTCAACTTCCCCTACCTTAAGGCCACCGTGCTGCACGCGTATTGGAACAACCCGCCTCAGGCCGAGGGGGACGTGCCGCCGCCGGCCGAATACATCCCTGTTTACAATGACGCGGAACTCGCTCGCATTGAAGGCTTAACTAATGTCCGGTCCCTGTCGGTGGCCCTCATCCAGGAGTGTTTCACCAAGTACGGGATCATGGAGCTCATCTCCATCGAGCCGGGCTCTGAAATACTCGGCACCCTAAACATCATCCAGGGACGCGCGCCCCAAAACCCGGAAGAAATCCTAATCCCGAAGGCGCTTTACGAGGCCGGCGCCAAGGTAGGCGCTAGCCTTTTGGTCAAAAAGGCCACGATGACGATTCCGCCGGACTACCCCTGGGACAGGCGCCTCAAAGCGAAACCAGATCCTGAGCCGGTAGCCTCAAAGCTTGTGACCGGAGTCTACGAACCCGTTTCGCCCATGCTTTCCGGCCTCATCGGGTACTTGCCCGTCAACCGGGTCGACTCGTACCCCGAAAGGGATCCCCAGACCGTGGAAATGGAATGGCCGGTTCCCAATACCATCTATATAGGGCTTTCGGACCCAGCGAAAGCCTCTGACGTCATCGCCTATTGGAACGCCCTATATCCTGACATGCCGGGGACCGATGTCGACATAATCTCCCCCGTCAAAGTAACTTGGACTCCCAATCTGCCCGAGGAAACCATGAAGACAGCGGCCGGCCAAGTCGCGACTCCCCTCTTCGCCAACACGATGAACGCTTTCGCCCTGGGAGCCATAGGGATTTTCGCGTGCATGTTCATCTCGTTCCTGGATAGAAGACGAGAGCTGGGCATCATGAAGACCGTGGGAATGGACGACGCCCACACCGCCGCGACGGTATCGCTGGAAGTAGTCTTTACGGCCGCCTTGGGCACCGTGCTTGGGGTCGTAGCGTCTCTGGTAATTACGGACCGCTTCTTGAAAGGGATCTCAGGAAACGCGCTTACGATCCCCTTCTCCGCGGTGCTGACCGGCACAGGCGTGTCCGCGCTCATCATTGCCGCGGCGACCTACGTGCCTCGCGCCATGTCAAGGCAAGGGACAGTCATGGAACTACTGAACAACCGCCCTATCCCCATCTTCAGAAAGAGGCGTTAAGTTTCTAAGTAAGGTGGCGCTTCACCAGTTCGGAAGCGCAAGTAAGAGGGTCGGAGTTGCCCGAAGACAAGTCTTTGAGCGCCCGCTCCAACGATCCGTCTACTTGGGCGCTCTCAAGCACCTTCTCTACGGTCAAGAGGCTCAAATACTCATTTAGGATAGCCAAATGGCTTTGGCGCGCCTTTTGCTCTAAGAGGCCTGAGGAGACCAGGTACTCTCTGTGGGAGTTCACCGCGTTTACCAGCTCCGAGAGCCCTTCTCCGGTGTGCGCTTGGGTCATGACTATAGGAGGACGCCACCCGGACTCCTCCCTAAGGTTCAACATCATCTCTATGTCGCGGCGGGTCCGCTCGGCCCCGGGAAGGTCCGCCTTATTCAAGCAGAAAACGTCCCCGATTTCGAGGATACCCGCCTTGATGGCTTGGACGTCATCCCCGAGGTTGGGAGCCAAAACGACCACCACGGTCTCGGCATACTTCATTATGTCGACTTCCGATTGACCCGCGCCCACGGTCTCCACGACTATCTCGTCGAACCCGTAGGCGTCCATGAGCGCGATAACGTCCCCCGTGTGGCGGGACAGTCCTCCAAGGTGACCCCTGGTGGCAAGGCTTCTCCAGTACACCATGTCGTCGGTGGTGTGGGTCCTGAGCCTGACGCGGTCGCCCAAAATGGCGCCGCCTGAAAAGGGAGACGTCGGGTCTACGGCGATAACGCCCACCGACCGGCCTAAAGACCGAAACTCCCCGACGAGCCCGTTAACGATGGTAGACTTGCCGACGCCGGGAGAACCGGTGACTCCCACTACCGAAGCCATCCTGCGCCGCTTGTAGACGTGGGACAGGAGCCGGACAGCTTCGCCGGCTCCGTCTTCTACCAAAGAGATGGCCCTGGCAAGGTGAGGGCGGCTTCCGCGCAAGATGCCTTCCAAGAGTTGGTCAGAGATCCCGGCTCCCCGGGTCGGGCTTGTCTCTCTCATGGCGCCGCTTAAGCCACTTCCCTCTTCAGGTGCGTCTTGGTGTACTCTACGATCTCCTGGGTGCTGGTGCCCGGCCCAAAGACTTCATCCACCCCGGCGGCCTTTAGCGCGGGTATATCTTCCTCCGGGATGATTCCGCCAGCCAAGACCAACACATCAAGGGATGACTGGCCTTTCTCTCTCAAGAGGCACTGGACTACCTTGGGAAGAAGGGTGGAGTGGGCGCCTGACAAGATGGACAGGGCCACCACGTCCACGTCTTCATCTACGGCCATGCGGGCAAGCTCCTCCGGAGTCCGGTGGAGGCCGCTGTAGATGACTTCCATCCCCGCGTCGCGGTAAGCGCGGGCAATTACCTTGGCCCCGCGGTCGTGCCCGTCCAGGCCCGGTTTCCCAACAAGGACCCTGATCTTTCTAGCCATCGCGATGCCCCTCCTAGCCAAACGCTGCTCTTTCACCGTTTTCTAGCGCTCTATCCTCACCAGCACGTCGCCGGTCTGAACCGATGTCCCTTGCGAGACCAGCACTTCGGCGACGACCCCGTCAAAGGGGGCCGGGATCTCGTTCTGCATCTTCATGGCCTCAAGCATCAACAGCACTTCTCCACGCTTCACGCTCTTGCCCGGAGCAACCCGGACTTCGCTGACAACGCCGGGGATGGGCGCGCGCACCTCGTCTCCGGACCCTTCCCCTGCCTTGCCGGCGCCCTGCGCGGCCGCGGGCCTCGGTGCGGCCGGAGCCGCTTGGGGAGCGGGGCTGGAAGGTACTCTGACTGGGGCAACCGGCGCGGGAGCGGTCATTGCCGGAGTAACCGGCACTGTTTGAGGAACCCTGGAAACGCGGGGCGTATCCCCGCCGATTTCCTCGACCTCTACTTCGAATACCTGGTCGTTTACCTTTACTTTAAATCGACGCAACTGCCACATCCTCCTTTGGAGCCAAGGTGCCTAATATATGAACCGGAACCCCTATACGCGTTTGTCCTCGACATCCGGCCCCAGGCGCCGGAACCTTTGATCCCTCTAAGAAACATGGGCTTGCTGGAAACAGTCTCTGACGACATGTAGGCCGCCAATGCCGCCATAACGGCCGCCTGCGTCAGAGCGTCCACACCGGAAGACATGAACCGCATCTCCTCCCGAGAACTGTCATCGCTGGATTCCGTCCCGATTACCGGATCCAAGTCTAGGTCTTCTTCCTGTGAAGAGTCCTCGGACTGGGCGCCGGTAAGAATCATCATGTGTTTATCCTTTTCTGTGGAGCCCCGCTCGGGGTCGCGGAGTTCGAGCTTGTCGAAAACGGACCTCATAAACCTAATCAACAGGAACAGAACCCAAAGCACGGCGAACACAACGGCCACACTCACGCCTATCAAGACCAGAGCTTCACGGTACGTGTCTCGCACTCCAGGCCCTCCCAGCTCTCCCTCGCGCTTCTTGGCAACTCCGCCTGACTCTGGGACCTATACAGGCATGTTCCCGTGCTTCTTGGGCAGGCCCTCGCCTTTCTTTGTAGCCAAAAGCTCCAAAGCTCCGATAACCTTGGGCCTTATCTCGGCCGGGTCTATCACGTCGTCTACGTAACCCCTGGAGGCGGCCACGTAGGGATTGGCGAACACATCGCGGAACTCTTTGATCTTCTCCTTGCGCTTTTCCTCTGGGTTCTCGGCCGAAGCTATCTCGTCTCTGAACACCACGTTGGCGGCGCCCTCAGGCCCCATGACCGCGATTTCGGCCGTGGGCAGCGCGAACACCATGTCCGCCCCCAGGTGGCGGGAGCACATGGCTATGTAGGCCCCTCCGTACGCCTTCCTGGTGATCACCGTGACTTTCGGAACGGTGGCCTCTGAGTAAGCGTAAAGGAGCTTGGCGCCGTGGCGGATGATGCCGCCGTACTCCTGGTCTACTCCCGGGAGGTATCCGGGAACGTCAGCCAGGGTCACCAGGGGTATATTGAAGGCGTCGCAGAACCTCACGAACCGCGCCGCCTTGTCCGAGGCGTTAATGTCCAAGCACCCGGCCTTTACGTTGGGCTGGGACGCGATGATCCCGACCGACCGTCCGTTCATACGGGCAAAGCCGGTAATTATGTTCTGCGCGTAATCCCGGGAGACCTCGAAGAATACCCCATTGTCCACTATGGCGTCGATCACGTGGTGCATATCGTAGCTCTTGTTGGGCTCCGCCGGGACCACGTCCCTGAGCGCGGGCTCCACCCTGGCCGGATCATCGGTGGGGTCGTACTGGGGCGGGTCTTCCTGGTTGTTGGACGGCAGGTAATCCAGAAGCGCCTTCAGGAGCTGGAGACAGGTCTCCTCGTCAGGGGCTACGAAATGGGCGTTGCCGCTGATCTGAGAGTGCACCGCCGCGCCGCCCAGCTGTTCAACGGTGACCTCTTCACCGGTTACAGCCTTGATAACCTGAGGACCCGTAATGAACATGTTGGCCGTGCCCTGCACCATGAAGATGAAGTCGGTGAGAGCGGGCGAATACACGGCACCGCCCGCGCATGGGCCCAGAATCACTGAAATCTGGGGGATAACGCCGGAACACTGAACGTTGCGGTAGAAGATATCGCCGTATCCCTTGAGTGCGTCCACGCCTTCCTGGATCCTGGCGCCGCCCGAGTCGTTGAGAGATATGAAGGGGATGCCCACTTTGGCCGCCAGTTCCATGCACTTGACTATCTTGGCCGCGTGCATTTCTCCCAAAGACCCGCCGATGACCGTGAAATCTTGAGAGGCTACGCAGACTGCCCTACCGTTCACTAACCCGTAACCCGTGACAACTCCTTCACCGGGAGCCTGGACTTTATCCATGCCAAACTCTTTGGCACGGTGAGTTACAAAAGCATCGATCTCAACGAAGGTACCTGGATCGAACAGCGCGGCTATTCTCTCCCGGGCGGTCCATTTCCCCGCCTTGTGCTGGCGCTCAACTCTGGCCGCTCCTCCGCCCTGAATGACGGTTTCCCTGCGTTTTGCCAGTTCACGCAACTTCTGCTCAAACAACGACACCGACTCTGCCAAACTCACTCCACCTCCGGCAGGATTATCGCTGGTACTTGGGAGCCTTTGGACCAACCAATAATGTCGCACTTGCGACCGAAGCGTATCATATCACTAAACTTTCGCCAGATGGAAGTCGAAACCCTGCGTTCTGGCAACGCCAAGGCGGGCTCTTTGAGGATTGGCTCAGCCATACAGTCCAATGGTATAAGACTCCACGGGTCTTCCCACGGCTTCGGGCGAGCCGGAACGCCCCCGCGTTATGGTACGTTATAGGTAGTAAGCCAGTTCTTGAAGTTGGTGAGTAACGTCGGCGTTCAGCACGCGGGCATCCGGCGGCAGCCTCAGTTTCGTGGGAGCGAAATTCAGGAACCCTTTGATCCCGAGCCTGTAGGCCCGGTCCGCCACCTCTTGGGCCGCGCCGGCCGGCACAGTGATCAGGGCAATCTTCACTTCTTTGCGGTTCTTGTCCTCAGACCACGACTCCAGTAGCTCGATGGTCAAGCCTTCCACATTCGTGCCTATCTTGGCCGGATCCGAATCAAACAGTGCGCTGATCACAAAGGGGTACTTGGGGTCGGAACGCCTTCGGCCGGTCAGGTACCTGACCAACGCGGTACCGAGTTCCCCTATGCCGAATACGGCCACAGGTATGTCCCGGTCGGCGCGCAAGATCCTGACAAGCTCTTCGGTTAACGCCTGAACAGGGTAGCCGACTCCCTGTTTCCCGAACTCACCAAACAAGGCGAGGTCCTTACGGACCTGGGCGCTGTTCACCGCTGCCCATTCGCCCATCTCAGAACTGGATATGTACTCCTTGGATCCGGGCGGTATCTCTCTCAAAATGCGCAAGTAAGTAACCATCCGTCTTATGACGACGTCCGGAATCTTGTTGGATGCCACGCGGAGCACCTCCATCCAATAAGGGTTACATCTTCTTAATTCTCTGATACCAGATGACTCTCCCTGCTAAGAGTCCCACAAATATGCCGGTTGGAATAGCGAAAGCCAAAAGGTAGGGGAGATAAAAGAAGACGCCTGGAGTCCTGAGCAGAAACGCCGCGGTGATCAACTGGGCGAGGTTGTGGGAGAAAGAACCGGCCACGCTGACCCCGACAACGCTGACTTTCCCTTTCGCCGCCCTCCATACCAGGGCCATCACGATGGTTGAGAACAACGCGCCGGACACGCTCAAGTAGTAGCCTGTGCTTAGAAACGTGCCCGAGAGGAGGCTGCCAACCAGAGTCCGCAAGAAGCTAACGCCTATGGCGAACTTGAATCCCAACGCGATCACCGCGTATAAGGCGACCACATTCGCCAAACCGAGCTTAGCCCCAGGGACCACGTATGGAATTGGTATAAGCGCTTCCGCCACGTGCAGCACGCTGGCCAACGCCACCAGAAGCGCGGTCCTTGCCATGCTTTGTGACCGCGTCACTCCGACGACCCCACCGATCTACAAGACATGAGAAAAGTATATCACGCAGAATCCCTGCCGGTCGCACCTAAGCGGGCTCTTTGCATGTCTTCTACGGGGCCGTCAGCGAGAGCCCAACCGCTTCTTGGCTCGAAGAAGCCTGTCGTCGGCGACGGAAAGCACCACCCGAGCCTCGTGTCCGTCCTCTGGATAAGACGCGACACCGTAACACGCCGCGGGGACCGCGACCTGCTCCCCGTTGGGGGTTTTGACCGAGTCTTTGACCCACCGGGAAACAACTTCCCCTATTCGCTTGGAAGCAAGTTCCTTAGGCACGCCCGGCAGCAACACGACGAATTCGTCCCCGCCGTATCTTGCCACCACATCGCATGCCCGAAACCCTGAACCCAAACGGAGCCCGATGTGGGCCAAGACGGCGTCGCCCGTGAGATGCCCGTAACAGTCATTGACGGCTTTCATTGAGTTGACATCTAGTATTCCCACCGAGACAACCCCGCCATAGTCTCGGTTCGCGGCCCTCCGGATGGCCGTTTCAAGGCTTGACACAAACACTCGCCTGTTGGCAAGGCCCGTCAAGGCGTCCACGCAGGCGGACTTCTTAACCTGTTCGTGGAGCTGGGCTACTTCAAGGGCGGAAGCGATGTGTCCGGCGATGGCCGTCATCAAGCGCGCGTCGCCCGGCCCGAAACCGTTCTTCTCAGTCTTCTGGACCACAACGACTCCCAACGTCTTGCCTCTCACCTCAAGGGGGACGTATAACTCGGAACCTACGCCACGAGCGCACTCGTAGCTCCTGGAATCCACAGACACATCAGGGATGTTCTCGGTTCTCCCGTTGGTCATCACCGACCAAGATATGCCTTTCCCCTTAGGGATTTTCGTCCCGATCTGCTCCCGGGACATGCCGACTACGGCTTCGACGACCAGGTTCTTGCCGTCTTCGTCGGGAAGCAAGATCACGCAGTTGGAATAGCCCATCTTTTCGGCGATCAGGTTTACCAGGTGGTCGAGGAGTTCCCTGAGGTCCAGAAGCTTCTTCATTTCCTGTGCTATACGGAACAATACCTCGAGTTCCTTGGAGTCTACAGCTTCGTCGGAAGAGTCGTTCCCCTCGCCCTTGGAGATCTTCCCTGTCAACGCGGAGATCCTGGCGGAGAAACCGGCTTCCGCTTCCCGCTTCCGGACCGCGGCGGAATACATGCCCTTCACGTTGTTAGAGAAGACGGCGTTATTGACAATGCCTGCCAGGTATTGGGAAACCGGGGTCAGAAAAGACACATCATCCAGGCTGTACGTCCCGATCCGGGCGCTTGCCAGGATCCACATGCCTATCACGCGTCCTCGGAACCTCAAAGGAAGGGTAACCATTGACCGGAACCCCTCCACAAACGCGCTCTCCAAGAACGCGGGCGGGAGCACCGAAGCCCCGCGGCCTTCCGTTCCCAGCTCGCTGAGGCTTTTGCCCACATCGGTCACTATGTCAAAGAGCACTTCATCTCCGGGCAGGTATCCGGCGAGCGGTCCCGCGGAGCCTGGACCCCCGAGAAAAGCGGGCGGCGTAGAGCCCAGCACCACACCCTTGCCGTCTTCGCGTGCCTCAAGGATGGCCATCGCGTCCGCCGGGACATACTGTCGCACCGCTTCCCTTAGCTTGAGAAGTAACTCCCCGGGGCACGAATCCGCGTCTGCCGCCTTGGCGGCTTCAGACAACAGCTCGAGCATCTTCTCCGCCCGTCTGTGTCCGGTTATGTCGTCAATGACATACAGCATGCCGAGTTTGGCGCCGGAACGGTCAAGAACGAAGGATGCGTAGAGGGATAGAACCCGCTCTCCCAGTTCCTCATCTTCGTAGGCCATCTCGCAGCGGTTTCCCGCCGCCGAAGATACCGCCGAAAAACTGTGCATGGCACGGACCAATTCCAGCCAGTCAAGGAGCGCCTTGGGTCTTTGAACCCTGGGGGTGAGGTTATCCTTTATGAGTTCTTGGAAAACAAGGCCCCGGACCTTGTCGCTCTCCATTCCCAGATAGCGGCACGCCTTTTCGTTGGCGACTCTCACGATGTCGTCTTCGTCCACAAAAACCATGGCGCTATCCGCGGCATTGAGGACCGCGTCCAAGTCCAAATGGAGCCCGGTCCCTAAAACCTGCCGTTCTGATGGGCTCACACCGTTCGAGAGTTTCATAACTTCTCCTCCTGCCCGGTCCCCGACCAGACCTTGCTTCCTAACTCCATCTATAGAAATGTCGGAAATGTCGGGCATTCGGTTTATGGGGAACCCAAATACTTTTGCAGGCGAAACTTCCGCTCTACTCTTCTTTGGCTGTTACAGCTTCCCCTTCTCTCGACTTGAGGTACAAGTAGATGCCAACAGCGACCAAAGCCGCGACAAGAGAGCCCCACTGTCCGTAGCTCAATCCCAGTGCGTAGGAGTCGTTGTCCCTGAAAAACTCGAGGGAGAATCTGATCATAGAGTATCCGAAGACGTACGCGAGGAACAGTCCTCCCGGAATCTTGATTCTCTTCCCAGCGGCGAGCAGGACGAAGAACAATAGGAGGTCGGCCGCGCTCTCGTACAGCTGGTAAGGATGCCTGAGACCCGGAGCGAACCTGGTCGCGAATCCCCACGTGCCCGACGTCTCAATGCCGTAGCAGCATCCTGACAGGAAGCAGCCTATTCTACCGATGGCTTGGCCCAACGCCACCGAAGGCACCACCAAGTCCGCAAGGTCCACGAACTTCAATGAGTGGAACCGGGAATAGGCCGCGGCCGCGATAATCCCCCCGGCCAGCACACCGTGAATGGAAAGACCGCCGCTTCTCGTGTCGATGAAGGACTTCCAATCGGTGTAGTACCACGAGTTCAAAGCGATGTGAAACAGGCGCCCTCCGGCCACTCCTCCCGCCAGAAGGACGATGAAGAACCAGAACAAGGAATCGGGGTCTATGCCCTTCAGGCGGGCTCGTTTCGACGCCACCAAAACGCCGGCAATGAACCCCAACCCTATCATGAGACCGTATGAGTAAAAGCTAAGTGGCCCTAGCTGGAAGAGTACCGGATACATGAGCATCACCCGGTCAATCATAACATGCCTGAATAATCCCATTCCACCATATACATGCTAAAGGAACAAAAGGAGGTATTTGCCAATTGAGGAAACACCCAGGGTTGATGCTGTTCTTAGGGCTCCTCTTAGGGATCTCTCTGACTTTGGTGACGGTCTACGCCGTCATGCAGTTCTCACCCAACTTGTTGGCTCAAGCCATGGCGTACTTCGCGGCCAAGGAAATCTCGCCCACAGGGGAAAACGGAGAAACGATGAACGGGATCGACACAACCTTTTTGAAGGGCATGATTCAAGATATCCTCACTTCCGAACAGGGGAAGGCCATTGTGTCGGATCTGGTGAAAAGCCAGTCCCAGGACACCTTTGAGACTTTCTTCGCCGAAGCCATGAAAAACCCGGACTTCCGCTCGGCCCTAAGCGACGCTTTGGGCACTTTTCTCCAAAGCGCGGAGGGAAAGGCCCTGATAAAAAAGGTGGCCCAAGAGGCCATGAGCCCTTGAGCCGGACCCTAAGCGGTCTTGTCGCCGTTTACCGGCATCTGTGCCAAAACTTCTCTGGCGTCCAAGCGATCTTGCACCATTACATCGGAGAGGAGTTTTCCGTCCCTAAGAGATACGATTCTTTCCGCGTGCCTGGCTATATCGGGATCGTGGGTGACCAGCACCAGGGTAATACCTTTTTTGTGGAGGTCCTGGAAAATGGCCATGACTTCCTCTCCCGAGCGGGAGTCCAGGTTTCCGGTAGGTTCGTCCGCCAAAATCACCTTTGGATCGCCCGCCACAGCCCTGGCGATGGCAACCCGCTGCTGTTCTCCGCCTGACATTTCATTGGGCTTGTGGCGCATCCTGTCCTTAAGTCCGACCGATTCTAGCGCCCTTTCCGCCCGTTCGCGCCTTTCTTTGGCCGCCATACCGCGATAGATGAGAGGCAATTCCACGTTGCCAATGGCGTCGGTCCTGGGTAAAAGGTTGTATGTCTGGAAGATGAAGCCGATGAACCGGTTTCTCAGGTCCGCCAGCTCGTTGTCGGACTTGCGGCTGACATCGGACCCGTCCAGAAAGTACTGGCCGGAGGTGGGCCGGTCGAGGCAACCCAGTATGTTCATTAACGTTGACTTGCCCGAACCCGACGGCCCCATTATGGCCGCGAACTGACCCGCCGGAAACTCCAAGTCCAGTCCCTTCAAAGCCGGCACCTTGATCTTCCCCATGCTGTATTCCTTGGTCAGCTTCGACACCTTGATCAATGAAATTCACCTCTCGCCCTTGCTTGAGAACATAGAAAGCCAACACACTAGGTGTAGACGTGACGCAATCTAACCGTGTTCCACAACAAGAAAGGTTTTCCTATCTAGTCACTCCCGTGGTAAGGACCGTCACGGGCATGGACTGAACATAGGTGTTCTTCACGGTAATCTCCTTGTCCTCCAGCACGTATCTTAGCCTCACCACCGCTGCCGCCGACACGGTAAAGTCCCCGGCTCTCTCCCACAAAACCAGAAACTCGGGACCGGGATCGAAAGTAACCTCCGCCACTTCCACGTCGGAAGGCAGGTCAGTCCACAGTTGGCATTTATACTGCGCGGGCTTCCCCGTGATCCACTTGGCGGGCCCGCTGAGTATCACGTCCACGGGAACTCGCGGGATGCTCTCGCAACGCACCGTCTTTTCACGGTCGTCCTCGCCTGAGACGTACAACTCAAACGTCTTGGAAAGGATCTTCTTCCCGTCCGGACCGTAGGAAGTAAGAACCGCTTCATACGTCCCTTCTTTCGCGTACCTGTGGGTCATCTCCAAAGAGACTTGGCCGGACACAAGCTGGTGGCTGCCGTCGCCCCAATCCACCGACCACCACTCGTGGTAAGTCTCAGAGGGGTCTTTGAGGGTAGTCTGCTTCGACCGGTACACTACGCGCACCATGGGAAGATCGGCAAGTCCGGGAACTTGGTCAGACGGGACTTGCCCTTCCGGTGAACCCGTTCCGTTCCCGGTGCCTCCCCCTTGACCGCTCCCGCCTCCCTCCGGCGGGTAGACGCTTCCCTTTCCCGGTTCTCCTCCCACGGAAGCGTAGGACGGCCGGACCGACACCTGAACCCGGGTTTGGACTTCGTTGGAGAAAGCGGAATCCACCTTACCGCCCACTGTGACAGGGTTGGCGGGCCCGCTCCGCACCAGCCGTATCCCCAACCTCTTGCCCTGATGGAACCCGACATCGACGGCGCCTCCCACCGGCTGACGTACCGGATCGTACACGACACCCGATTCGTCTTCAGTCCACAAGAGGTACCCCCAGCCGGTGGGCGGATCCGGAACGCTAACGGTAGCCACCGCCCAGGAATCCTCCCCTTTGCCGCTTTCCTCCGCTACTAAGTAGGTCGGACGCCAAGAGGATACGGTGACCCAAGACAAAGACGGTCCCGAGTGAGAAGGTTTTATGGAGTATCGCGCTCCTTTGTCGGCGCCTGTAATAGCTGACACAATGAAGTCCTGCGCGGCCTTGTCATCCCTAAGACCGTTGTGGGACGGAGAGAACCACCCGCGGAATACCTTCACAATATCCAGCGGCCCCAACGGTGGCACGGCGCAATCCACTTCACAGTACATGTCGTTGGGACCTATTTGGGGCCAGAAAATGCCCCAGGGGTTCACCGTCTGCCCTACCACGGAGATGTAGCGCGTGCTTCTCGTGGCGCTGTTCCTGCTCGAGTCCTGGTTGTACGCGATAAGGGAGGCGTTGGCCCGTATCCTCTCGAACCTGTGCCCGGCCGACTTGCCCAGATTGACCAGTATGTCCTCGCGGATGAGAGATCCCAGAAGAGGAGCGCCGGGGTCTCCTCCAAAGCCCGTCGCCCTAAGAAGCTGTCCGGCCAGCCATTTCTGGGTCTCGGCCTTGATGGTGACCAGCGCTTTCCCGGCGTAATGCTTGAGCAGCCTTTCTCCGTAGTAGACAGCGGCGTCCTTCCAGTCGGCCGGAACATACCCTTCACCGAACAAGCTTTCCAGGAGGCCCTTCTGCGGGGCCGTCTTCACCACATACTGGTTTCTCGCTACATCCATGGCCAGAAGCTCGTAGTAGGCGGAAGTGAGACCGGGACGAGGCGATTCTTTCGCTGACCCGGCCGGGACAGGCGGGTCGGTTCCCTTCAATACTACCGATTCCCACATTTTGGGCGCATTGTCCGACAGCCAACCCGCGAAGGTCAGGTTGGGCGAGTCTACGGGCACGTAGGGTATGGAGTAAAACCGCTCCGACACGTAGCGGGCATAAAGAGGCTCGTACACCTCTTCGGATCTCCTGATGAGCCACGAGGTCTCGTCTTCCCACGGCGTGTTCTCGGGCACCCATTTCTTGAGGCTGTCTTTAGCCGCCTCCTGCCTGTCCGGTCCGGAGACCAGTTGAAGATACCGCTGGCTCCTGGTGCTTTGTTCCCACATTGACTCTAACAAAGCTTTACTGACCAGGGATTTCAAGAGTTCGGCCACAAAGGTGCCTCTGTTGGGGGAGGACACCATTACAAGGTTCCGCACTCTTGAGTGGGGTACGGCGCCCGACTCAATCGCGTACCTGGAGGCCAAGCCGGTAATCCCGTAGGCGATGACGTCCAGTCTTTCAGCTTTCGTTCTGGACAGGACGCCCGCGACCGCTTGGCTCACCCAGTCGCTTCCGGCCTGCAAACTGAAAAAGGGTTCCCGGGACGCTAGGACAAATAAGTCCGACCCCAGGACATATCCGGCTTTGGCCAAACGAGAAACCATGGGGTGTGACCGGCCTGTCGCGCCATCCAGTTCGGCGGGGATCCCGGCAGTTTCAGGTTCCTCAAGGACCAGCACCGGCACGCGGGTTCCCGCTGGCGCGGCCAAGGCTATCACACAAGGCCCAGTCACAATTGCCTGAGCCGCGAGAACTAGCGACAGGACTAAGTACACAACCCAAACCGGCGGGGCCGTACGGCTGAGCCGGAGAAGAGGCGGGAACTTCAGAACGATACGAGATGTCACGGCCAGACCGCCTCCTCCACATTGCTCTTCGGCCAAAGCCCGCGGTTACATATGGCGAGGCGAGTCGCGGGATAACCGCCCAATATGGCCTCGTTCAGCCTATCCGACCACTCGTGCTCTCCAACTTCGCGCACTCCCTCCGGGGATGCCACCAGGAGTTCGGCCCAAGACTCGCCGGGTTTAAGCACGATCGGCCGCCCGTCGTAATCAAGCCAAACCGTTCCGTCTTCCGAGGTTTTCTTTACCTTGAGCTTTCCTCTTAGCACTCGGGCTTCCCCGTCCAGCGCCTCTACGGCCCGTCCCTGGAAATCCCGGACCGGAAGAGAAGCGTCCCGATCAAGGTCGATTTCCCCCGACCCCAGTCTCCAAAAGTCTATGGAATCCGAAAACAAGACACCTTGAGAGGTTGAGCTCCGGTACACGCAAAGAGATACTCCCAAGAGGTTTGGCTTGCGAGGAACCTGAAGGACCTTTCCCGCGCAGTCCACATACGCGCAGGGGATTTGCTCCCCTAGAAGAGGCCACGCCAAGAGCGCGCTTGTAGATGACTCCTCGACAGTAAGCATCACAAAAGAGTCTTTGAAGACCAGGATGTGCCTTACGGCAAAACCCGCGGTCGCCAAGAAAGCCAGCGCGAGCAAAATGATGACAGAACGCCGCATGCTCCTTTTTTCTTGCCATCCAACAGTCAACTCAGAGGACCCCCTTCGTCGCGTCTGTCCTTCGATGGGTTTCTCAGGCAAGCCCGGGAACGCGGAGTCAGCGACTACAGTCAGGGAGCATGATACGAAGAAAAGGAAAGAGCCCGGCCGCCTCTAGCGAAACGCCATCGTGGACGATGGTCACCGGGCTCTTCGCGAAGCCTTTCTACCATATTATCCCATTTCCGACCCCGTTCGTCAACTCCTCCCCGAGGACGGAAACGGGCCCCTCGCGAGGGGTCTTGATTAGCTCACGCGTTCGAACGCGCTGAGGGCCTTCTTGACGATCGAGTGGGTGTCCTTGTAAGTCCTAAGGCCGGGGAGGTCCTTTTCATTCACCCACAACACCTGGAGCGTCTCCCCCTGTTGGGGAGTCATCTCGCCGCCCACGACTTCCATCAAGAAATAGTGCACGACCTTTTCGGTCGCCCCTTGGGGATTGGGAAACCGGTACCTGACAGAACCGATGGGAGCGCGGGACACCACCGAAAGCCCCGTCTCCTCCCTGACCTCTCTTTCGGCGGCTTCCTCGAGGGTCTCCCCTTCTTCAGGGTGGCCTTTAGGCGGCGCCACCATCCCAAAACGGTCCATAATCAAGAGGACTTCCCTGTCGCCCGTGTCCGGGTCGCGCCTCACCGCTATGCCGCCGACCGCGAGGTCCGTCTGAGTCGGGCGCCACACGGCGCACGCCCTTGCGAGCCGCGCGATCTGTTCTGAGACGAACAACAGGTTTTTCGGCCCTTCCGATACCGCCTCACTGACCGTCATCGGACGCAAGGTACAGTCGAATACTGCCGCGAACTCGGGCGGGAAACCCCGGACCACTTCTTCTCCCAGGGCACCGCCTATGACCACCACAGGCACTCCGGCCTCCGCGGCCAAAGACGCCACCGCGAAAGGAACTTTTCCCATACTTGTTTGGGAATCTACTTTGCCTTCGCCGGTGATAACGAGAGAAGCGTCTTCAATGATCTTGGGAAGGTCTATGGCTCCCGCGACAAAAGCGGCTCCGTCTTTGAGTTCGGCTCCGAAAAACGCCCACAAGCCCGCCGCTAATCCGCCTCCGGCCCCTGTCATCGGGAGGTCTTTGGGGTTTCGGCCGAGGTCCCGGGCGAGCACCTCCGCGTAGTTGGCCATGTAGGAGTCCACTAACGGCACCTCGCCGGCGCTCAAGCCTTTCTGGGGGCCGAACACCGCGGTAGCTCCCTCTGGCCCCACCAGGGGGTTTTTCACGTCGGTAATCGCGACGACCTCGATGCCGTCAAATAGCCGGGGAATGTCTCCTCTGGAAACGCGTCTTACGTCCCGAAGTCCAAAAACGCCCGCGGAAACCGGGTCTCCAGCCGCGTCCAGCGCTTCCCCTCCCGCCGCCAGGGCCGCTCCCAGCCCTCCATCGTTCATGGCGGTACCGCCTATTCCAACAACGATGCGCTTTACGCCCTTCTTCGCGGCCGCCAACATCAACTCGCCCACGCCCCTGCTCTGGGCGATACGGACATCCCTCTTGCCCGAATAGGGTAGGGCCAGACCGGAACACGAAGCGCTCTCGATCACGGCCGTTGTCCCGCCGTCAATAAGCCCGAGGGGAGCTTCCACGGTTTGGCCGTACGGCCCGGTCACCGAAACCGTCTCCACGTAGCCGCCGCGGCACTTCAACAAGACTTCCAGGGTTCCATCGCCGCCGTCAGCCATGGGTGCGGCCACAACCTGAGCCTCCCAGAACCCCCTGGAGAAGCCCTCGGCCACCATAGAAGAGGCCTCCACGGCCGACATGCCGCCCTTAAAGGCGTTCATCGCCACAACAGTCTTAAAGCCAGCCATGATTTACATTACCGCCCTAAATACGCGCATCCAGTTCCCGCCGAGCACGCCGGATATGACCCTGCCGCTTACGCCCCTGGCCAAGAGCCGCTCGGTGAGTTTTCTCAACTTGGAATGATCGGTGACCGGCTCCGGACCGGGCCCCGAAAAGCCGTCAAAATCCGTGCCCAAGGCTACGTGTTCCTCTCCGGCCACTTCCAACGCGTGCTCAATGTGTTCGCACACCCTGTCTAGCCCCGAGCCATCGTAGGGCCCCAAGTAAGCGTGGTTGAAGGAGATGCCAACAAGGCCGCCGGTATCCTTTAGAGCGCGGAGTTGGTCATCCGTCAGGTTTCTCGGATGGGCGTAGAGCGTGTGGCAGTTGGCGTGGCTCACCACGAACGGCTTTTCGGACCTTTCGGCGAGGTCGTAGAAGCCGGCTTCCGACAGGTGGGCGGCGTCGACCACTATGCCTAGCCTGGCGCATTCGGCCACCACTTCCCGTCCGAAATGGGTGAGCCCGCCCTTGGTGCTGCTTTCGGCGGCCCCGTCAGCGAGAAGGTTTCTCTCGTTCCATGTCAGGCTCAAGACCCTGAGCCCCAGCCGGTGGAACATTCGAAGGGCCCCGAGGCTTCCGTCCAGGAACTCACCGCCGTCAAAAGCCAGTACCAACGCGATTTCGTCCCTCTCCGCCGCTTCCTCAATGTCCTTGGCGGAAAAAGCAAGCTTGACGCCGGAAACGCTCGATAGGGAGGCGAAAGCGTCTATGTATTCCATACCGGAACGGACGCCCCGGATGGGGTAGTGCCGGTCTGCGGGAAAAGCGCTCAGTACGGCGCACTTGACGCCCCCTTCGCGTAAGGCAGCCAGGTTCACGCGACCCTGGTCGTCCTCAGCGTCTACTCGCTTCCCTTGGTGAAGGATGTCAAAGAGGGTCCCAACATGGCCATCCACCACAAGGCTCTCATCATGTACTTCATGGGCGCGTTCAAGAGCCAATTGCCTGTCTTCCTCAGTCTCTTCTTTCTTCTTGCCTATCTTGAGAGCCGAACCTATATCCACGCCAAAAACCCCCTCAAAAGACCTTTCTTATCGCGGACATCCCTATTATTGTTCTGCCTTACTGTTCACTTTACCTCCGGTCGCGCGCCCTCTCGATAGACCTCAACTCAACGCGTGACGTCACCCGTATATCCTCAGGTAAACCGACGGAACACTTTCCACCCGGGGTCATATTATGTCATGATCGTTTCCCTTCAGAGGAGGGATAGCTGTGATTGACGGGCAAGTGACCCGCGAGACTCTGGACTTAATCATGGCCCTGCGCCCGTTCACCGGGCCGAGAGGACAGAAAATCATCGACACCCTGGCAGAGATAGCGCAGTCGAGTTCGGGCAGCATGGAAGCTTTCAACATATCCAACCTGGCCGTGAGAGCCAAGAACCTCTTGGCCGAACGGATCGACTCGGCCGTATCGTTATCCCTGCTCCTTGCGGCGGCTTGGCTAGGTTCATCCATCGAAGCCTACGCGTCCGAGCAAAGAAACCCTGCCGGTTAGGAGGAGTAGAAATGGAAACCCTAGGCAAAGAGGGCGAAAACCCTTACTTGCTGTTTCTCATACTGATCCTGCTCCTGGCCGCCAACGGCAGTTTCGAGCGTGCCGTCATGCTCTTCCAGGAGGCGCGTGAAGCAAAGAGCCAAGAAAAGGCGACGGAAGAAATCCGCTCGTGGGGGCCGTTCCCCGGCGTCGGGCCGGTCTCAAAAAGACAGGTTAACTTAGGAAGGATACTGCCGCTTGGAGCTTTCTCCTATCACCCCCGGTTCCGCTTCCGGCATAAGATGCTGAAGTAAGCGTGACTTGGGGGGATAGAAGTGCAGAACCTTGCCGCACTATTGATGCAGATGGAGAAGCTCGAAACCGAGGTAAACACGCGGCTATCAGGGCTGCAAGACCGTTTGGTCCAAGGGGAAGCAGGGGGAGGCCTTGTCACGGCCACAGGAGATATCTGGTTTAACTTGAAGAGCATCCGTATCGATCGGGAAAAACTCGCGGCCAAGACACACGATCTGACCACGCTTGAGAACGCCATAGTTGAAGCCGTGAACAACACCGTAAAAGAGGCGAGGAGAGTCCTAAGAACCGAAATTGGGGGAGTAATCGGTGGACAGGTTCCTCCGGAATTTGCTAACTTCTTCGGGCGGATCGGATCTGATGGTTAGCGATAAGACCCTATCTGACATAGCCAAGTCGCTCTTGGTCCAAAACCCTGACGGGAACCCGAAGACTCTGAGGGAGAAGGCCGGGCTCTTGGCGCTCATAAATCTCCTGGGGATCATGGACGCCTTCTTTGGGGTGACCCTGCCCGAATCCCAAGAAAAAGCTCTCATGAACATTAAGGAAGCTGCGGACAGCAAACCTTCCGAAGAGAAACCGTCGGAGGTACAGGGAGATGCCGGCGAGGCCGGAGCCATAACGCCGGTTCAGCCGCAGTCGCCGGCAGCGAGCGACCCTGTGATGTCATTATTCTCGATGCTGGCCAGGTCCCTCTTTGGGACGCCCGGACAGACGGAAGCCCCCGCGTCTCAGGGAGGAGACACGGGCAAGGCGGCTCCTTCTGAAGGACTTGACCCGAGGATGCTGGCCTCACTCTTGTCTGTGGTCACCGCCTTTACCAAAGCGTTGAAACCGCGGGCAGCCGAGGGCGAGAAAGGCAGTGAGGGCCAGGGAAACGAAGCCGGGCGCGCCGGAGAACCCGGTTCGGAAGCGCCCAATAAGCCTTCCCCGTTGCAGCAGGCCCTGGGGTTCGATCCCAAGATCCTGACCCTGCTCCTAAACATCATAGCGAGCATGGATTTCATGAGGCAGAAAAACGGCGAAGGGAGACAGCCGGAACCCAAGGCGGCGGAACCTAAGACGACCGAATCTAAGGCTTCAGAACCTAAGTTGCCGGACCGCCGGAACCTTGAGCAAAAGACTCCGGTGGACCCCAAAGCCGAAGAATTGAGGCCGGAGCCCAAAGCGCCCGAAGCCAAAGCTCCAGAATGGAAAACAGCAGAGGCTAAGGTCGCGGATCCAAAAGCAGCGGAGCCAAAGCCTACCTCATCCATACCGGTTGAACAGAAACCTTCTGAAGGCGGGGAACCCGCGGCGAAAGCGGATAGAGCCGCTAACGCGGTGCCCAAGGACCCTTTGGCCCAGCTCATTCGAAAGCGGCCCACGACCAGGAGGACTTACCATAAACCGGGCACCGGCATATACCGGGGCTGGCCTGGCGTCCCTGCCGTTCAATAACCCGAAACCACGCGCGTTGGAAACCGCCAGTTTATTCGGCCCGGACAGCGAAAGTCCGGGCCCCGCTTTTGTGTGAACGTCTCCCCAAGCCGCATATACCCAGAGGTCCGAAATATCATTTCTTGAAGGATGCTTTCCCTTTGGGGAAGAATCCCACTACGCTTGCCCATCTAGGGGGAGTGGCCGTGTTTATCAGAAGGAAGTTCGTACTGATCGCCCTTGCCCTCATCTTGACGATAACGGGCGCCCTGTGGGGTATGCAGAGCCAAAAAGAAGAACCGGTAATCGAGCTATACGACCTGACTGTGGCTGCTGATTCCCAGATGCCCATGTTTTACGTCAAGACGGACCGCAAGGCCGCAGCGCTGACTTTCGACATCTCGTGGGGAAAGGAAGTCCCAAACAAGGTCCTGGACGTCTTGAAAGAGCACAACCAGAAGGCCACCTTTTTTCTTTCGGGACCCTGGTCCAACAACTACAAAGACGTAGTGAGACGAATAGTCGAGGATGGGCACGAGATCGCGAGCCACGGCCAGGACCACGTAAACTTGAGCCAAGAGAGCAAAGAATCGATCCGGCAAAACATACAGACGGCCCACGACATTTTGGTCAACATCACCAGGACGACGCCCAAGTTTTTCAGACCCCCCAACGGAGACTATGACAAGACTGTTGTGCTTACCGCCCGGGAACTGGGATATGAGACGGTGATCTGGGCAGTCGACAGCAAGGACTGGATGAACCCGGGAGTCACGGCCATCGTGACCGAGGTCTCCAAGTACACGTTCCCGGGAGCCATCATCTTGTTCCACGCCTCGGACTCGGCGCGCGAAACCCACGAAGCCTTGCCTATGGTCCTGCAAAACCTGAAGACCGCGGGATACGAGATCATGCCCTTGGGCCAGCTTCTGGCGCTGGGGAAACCGGCCAGAGACGACCCCAGGGGGCGCCCGATATCTGAAATCTTGGGCGAGTAGTCGGGCGCCGCGTGTATAAGCCCGGTTCAGGCCCAGTTTCGGACCGTCCTGTCGAACTCAGCGGTCCGTGAGGATTATCAGCATGAAGCCCGCGTCCACGCTAACGCGGGCTTCTTCTTTCAGCATTTCATTGGACACACCCAAAGTCGACCCTCTGCGGAGGGTGGCGGACGCCAGGGGAAAACGCAAGTTCATCGTGGTGACGCCGTGGACTTCCCCGGTCACGGGGAAAAGAGACACCCAGTCTCCCGGTTTGCCGTAGAAGACTCGTTCTCGACCGGCTTGGCCTTCCTCGACGGTTCCTCCGGGGAGTCCTACCGAGCAGACAGCAGTCTTGCCCGAAACAAGCACCACGTCCATTCCGCGCCGCTTGTACGTCTCGATTAGGGAGATGTTGGCGAGAGAGTGCTCGAACCTTCCGCCTCCCAGAGCCCCAATGACGACGGTCTGGGAAAACCCCATGTTGAGCGCTTCTTCCAAAGCCGCTTCCGTATCGGTCTGGTCTTTGTCGACCTTAAGCCGGAGTATTCTCGACCCCGACTTCTCACAAAACCGGACCGACTCGCCCAGGCACGAATCGAAGTCCCCCAGGAGCACCTGCGGAATAATTCCCTTTTGGAGCAGGAAGTCGACTCCCGAGTCCGCGGCTATCACGCTCTTCGCCCCGCGTATGAGTTCCAAAGCGGACTTCTCCTGCGTGGAGTCAAAGCATATATCGCCGCCGCTCACGATCGCCGCGTACTCCGGGTTTGTAAGACTTGCCCTCAAAAAGCCATCTCCCGAGAATTAGATGTTGGACTTCTTGACCAGATTGTACAGTCCCACTCTCAATACTAACACCGAGATGATGAACTCGGGTACAAGGTAGCTGGCCTGATAGGCGGCGGAGTAGGCGTAAACGTTCCCTTCGGCGTATTCGGCGAAGAATATCACGCCCGAGATGAAGTGGGAAACAAACCTTCCGAAGACCCCCAGTAAGGTTCCCTTCAGAATGTCCTCGCCGAAGAGGCCAGCCAGGCCCAAAAGCCCGAAAGCCAGCGGGTAATCCAGTATCAACTGGGCGGGATGGACGAAGTACGGTTCGACGATGAACTGCAGTATGCCGTAGACGGTACCAGCCATGATCCCCGCCCCTGTTCCTCTCCTGGCCGAAAACAGCAGTATGGGTATCATGCTTCCAAGGGTAACCGAACCGCCCTGGGGGAGGTGGAAGACTTTGACGAAGCTTAGCGCGAACGCCACCGCCACCATGAGGGCCCCTTCCACAAGGATTCTCAACTTCTCGTCACGCATCTTTGCATTCCCTCCATTGTGCGGGGAGGCAACAAAAAACCGCACAGTGGGCGTGCGGGCGCTTGGACTCGGATTTCCCTACGCGGGCATTACCCCTACAGGTTCCAAGGGTCAGGCGCTCAGTAGCCCTTTCTCAGCCGCTCCTAGCAGCTCCCCGTTTTAGAATATCTTAACACCGTTTGGGCGATACTGTCACTCTCAAGAAGCCTACACCTTGATACGTTTCCAACCGCCCTGTTTAAGCCTGTACCAGTACAAAGACGCGCGGACGACCCAGTCAGCGAACATCGCGACCCAGGCCGCCGTAAGCCCCATATGAAACACGTTCATCAAAACATAAGTCAGGGCGAGCCTGACGCACCAGATGCCCAGCACCGTGACATACATTCCGGGCTTCGTATCGCCGGCGCCCCTAAGCGCCCCCGGTATGACGAAACCGAAGGCCTCGGGGATTTGAGTGAACGCCACTATTCTAAGAAGCGGCACGCCCGCGGCTATGACCCCTTCGTCGGTGGTGAATATCCTCAAGAAGGTGGAGGGAAACAGGAAGAACAGGACTCCCATAGTGCCCATGGTGAGCACGCCCATCTTGAGGGCGATGTAGGCGCTCCTTTCCGCGCCGTCGGGATCTTTGGCCCCTAGCCGCTGCCCAACCAGTGCCGTAGAAGCCGTGGCGAAGCCCATCCCAGGCATGTAAGAAAAAGATTCGCAGTTCAAAGACAAAGAGTGAGCGGCGTAGGCTTCTGTGCCCAGCCCCGCCACTTGGCGGGCGTACGCGATCTGTCCCGACGAGGTGAGGACCCTCTCCAGCATGGCCGGGACTCCGATGTTCAGGATCCGCTTAAAGAGTCCCAGGTCAAAGCGGCGGATGGTGTTTTTCCAGTCCACGGTCAGTTTCCCGCCGGGACGGGTCAGCACTGTCAAGATGGCGATGCCGCCCAAGATGCGGGAGATGGACGTGGACAACCCCGCGCCGGCGGCTTCCATGCGAGGAGCTCCCAAGTTTCCGAAGATGAACAAGTAGTTGGTGAAAATGTGAATGGCGTTAAGCCCAAAGTTGATGAGCATAGGAGTCCTCGTGTCGCCCGCTCCTCTTAAAGCTCCGGTGGCTATGGTGAAGACGAAAAACAACAGTATGCCCGGCATCATAGCCCTGACGTAACCCGCTCCGATAGCCCGGACCGAGTCCTCAGCTTTCATGAACCCGATTATCCAGTCGGCGTTGGTGTAACCTAAATAGCTGATGACCAGGCCGAAGATGAAAGCTATGACAAGGGATTGACCCGCTACCTTGCCCGCCTCTTCCCTGTTCCCCGCTCCCACGGCCCGCGCCACGAGGGCGGTGGTCCCCGCGCTAAGGCCCATAAACACGGCGTTAAGCAGGGAAAAAGGCTGCATGCTGAGGCCTACCGCGGTGGTCGATTCCTTCCCGAGCCTGCCCACCATGGCCGTGTCGACAACCTGACTGACCATGGAGAGCGCCTGTTCCAAGACCACGGGCCAGGCGAGGGCCCACGTCGCCGTAAGAAGCGCTCGCGAATCAGGATCTCGCCCGAACAGGCGCCCTATTGCCCTTTGAAGCAAAGGTTCTCGCTCGGGAATACCGGCCTCCGGCAATAACTCGCCCAACCAACGCACCCCCAAGAGCAGCGTTCCTACCAATCCCCAAGACCTTGGATATTTCTCTAATCAGGCTGGAAGTCCTTCAGACCGCCTTGCGGCGCCGAAGTAGGACCCAAAAAAAGAGAGCCGCTCGGGCTCCCTTTTTCTTTGTTGGCGCCTCTGGGCGCCTTCACATAAGGCCCCGGCTCTGGGACCGGGAAACACGGTTACTGACCCAAAAGCCTGTCGATCTTTTCCTTGTCGAAACCGACAACTATCTTCCCGTCGATATTGAGGACCGGGACTCCCATCTGCCCCGACAGCCGTGTCATCTCAGTGGCGGCCTCAATATCCCTGGAAACGTCTTTCTCCTCGTAGGGAACTCCGAGTTGTTTAAGATAGGCCTTTGCCCTGTCGCACCAGGGGCAAGTGGGCGTGGAATAAACCACGACGGTATGCTGAGACATCTTCGCGCCTCCTCGTATCCGGTTCTACTTGGCTTCTTGAGCGCCATCGCTCCTTTGGCCTCGCGGCGCTCGCTACACCTTGATCATCCACCGCGAAAGGCTCCTTTTCAATGCTCCTAAGCGCAAGCTTCACCTTTTTTGGGCCTTTTTACACGGCCGGGCACGTTCTTACTCCCGCTGTCCTTTCCGAAACGGCTGCGCATAATACCAAGGTGACTGTACCAATAACCCCGAGGTGAGCTTGTCTTGTACAAAGCGACCTTATCGGCCCGAGGCCAAATTGTGATTCCCGCGGAACTAAGGAAGCGGCTGTCCCTTGAGGCTGGGACTTCTTTTAGGCTTTACGACAAGGGCGACAAAATTGTGCTCATCCGAGAAGTCAAGGACCCTGTCGGGCACGGTCTGGGAATCCTCAGGCGAGAAGCGACTCCCTTGGAGGAGAACAAAGAGAATGGCCGTGCCTGAGCAAGGCGACTTCGTCCTGGATGCCTCATCTCTTCTGGCTTACCTGCGCGGGGAACCGGGAGGAGACCTGGTCCAGAGGGTGTTTTCCCATTGCGCCGAATGCGGCTACAAAGCCAAGACCACCGCCCTGGTTCTCTTGAGAGTTTACGAACAGGCCGCCGAAGAGAACGAACTCATGATGGACGACGTGATTTCGGTGCTAGAACAGTTGCCGCTGGAGGTGGTGCCCTTAACCGGCGACCTGGCGGCGCAGTCTGTCAGAACCTCGCTTGTCAAGGGAATAAAGGACAGCGCCGGCGGGTCTGCCGCCGAGCTGGCGACGACCATAGGCGGGACCCTGGTCACGGCGGACAAAGATATGGCGAGACTACTCCCCGGGTCTCTCTTGGTGTCAGAGAGGACCGGCCGGAAGGATTATTAATGCCAAAGGAGAAACATCCGGCTAGTATAAACCGGCTATCAGGCAGAGAGGGTGGGTCTTAGGTGAGCGTTGAACTGGAACTGGTTACTATCGAAAAACCCGGGGACGCCAATATCATCCTCGGTCAAAGCCACTTTATAAAAACTGTTGAGGACCTGTACGAAGCCATTGTTCAGGTAGGAGGCGGCATCCGTTTCGGCATCGCCTTCCTGGAAGCCAGCGGCGCTTGTCTGGTAAGGTGCGCGGGAAACGACGACAAGTTGGTGGAAACGGCAAAGGCCAACGCCTTGGCGCTGGGGACCGGCCACGCCTTTATCATCGTGATGGAAAACGGTTACCCGATAAACGTGCTGAACAACATCAAAATGGTGCCGGAAGTCTGCTCAATCTACTGCGCGACCGCCAACCCGGTGCAAGTGGTGGTCGCCAAGACTTCCCAAGGCCGCGGGATAATGGGGGTCATTGACGGGAACCCGCCCGCCGGCGTGGAAGGTCCGGAAGACGTCGAGTGGCGCCACTCTTTCTTGAGAAAGATCGGCTACAAGAAGTAGGGCCCCAAAAGGGCAGGGGCCGGCCTTCGCTCCGGGTGAGCGTGGTTCCTAGGCGGTGCCCCGGCAATCCTTAGGCAACTCCTAGGTAGCCTCAGGCGGTTCCTAGTAGGAGAAAAAGCCCCTGCCCGTCTTTCTTCCGAGTTCGCCCCTGTCCATCATCTCTTTTAAGAGAGGGCACGGGCGGTACTTGGCCGCCAAGTCCGGATTAGCTTCTCCTCCCAACTCCTCGTGAAGCGTCTCCATGATCGCGTACAAGACATCGATGCCTACAAGGTCCGCCAGGGCAAGAGGGCCTATGGGGTGATTTGCGCCCAGTTTCATGGCCGTATCAATGTCTTCCGGGGAAGCTACTCCCTCAGAGACAAGATAAGCCGCCTCGTTCATCAAAGGACAAAGGAGCCTGTTCACTATGAAACCGGGGGACTCCTTGACCACGACCGGGGTCTTCCCCATTTGAACAGCGAGGTCCCGCGCCTTCTCCACGTATTCCGGAAGGGTCTTCTCCCCCGGTATTATCTCCACCAGCTTCATTACAGGCACGGGGTTGAAAAAGTGGACGCCCAGGAACCTCCCGGGGTTCTTAACCGAAGAAGACATACCGGTTACCGACAAGGACGAAGTGTTGGACCCGATAAGGGCAGTGGAAGACACAACCGAGGACACGGCGTCCAAGACGGCACGCTTGACCTCCATATTCTCATAGACGGCTTCCAGCGCTACCGACGCGTCCGCCACAGCGGTAAAATCCGCGCCTACCTTAAGTTTGCCGAGCATTTCATCCATTTTGGTTTCCGCGATCCGGCCCTTATCCACACCGCGTTGAAGGCTCTTTCTTATGCTTTCACGGCCCTTTTCCGCGAGTTCCGGCGATCTGTCCACCAGGACCACCTCAAAGCCCGAAGCCAGCAGCACCTCAGCAATCCCTCGCCCCATGGTACCCGCTCCGATTACTCCCGCCTTCATAGCGCTACCCCCCATAAGGTCGATGCCAAAGCAGTCATATCAACAGTGACCACTTTCTGCGGAGATGGCGCAAATCCTTGCGTGAGGGACTAACCTTCGGGCGGAGTTTCTTGAGTAGTTCCTTGAGGAGTCTCTCTAGTAGTTCCCTGCGAAGCCATTGTCTTCGCGAACTTGACCAGAGCGCCCACCACCCCGGCTACAGGAACAGCCAGGACAACTCCCCAAAAACCGAACAGCTCAGCGCCGGCCAGAAGAGAGAAAATGATCCACAAAGGATGCAGGCCGACCCTGGGGCCGGTAACCTTGGGCACTATGATGTTCCCGTCGATCCACTGTATAACGACGACGGTAATGAGAGCCCAGAAAAAGATCTCGGGAGACCTGGCCAACGCTGCCACCAAGAACGGGATGGCGCCGAGAAACGGCCCCAAAAACGGAATGAACTCGCCTATGCCGGCCACGATCCCGAGCACGGCGCCGTAACCTAGCCTGAGCACCGCCGAAGCTACCCAGACCATGATAAAGACCGCGAAAGCGACGATGGACTGTCCCCTCACGAAGCCCGATACGACCCGGTCAATATCCCTGAACAGGTCTACGTAAGGCAAGGGGTACCGCGCGGTGAACAACAACGCCCTCTGCCGCCAGCGGTTTAAGTCCCTCAGGATGTAGTAGGCGATGACCGGAGATATGACGACGTAAGAGAGGAACGCGGCCGATGTGGCGAAGTACCCCAAAATGTTGTCTCCAAGCTTACCCAGCATGTCTTCGATATCGCGGAGCGTCGAGACGGCGGCCTTGCTCACGCCGGGCGGAAGGTTGTACCTCAGAGCAAATTCCTGGATCTCGCCGGCGTAACGCTGAACGGCATCTATGAGCCGGGGTATTTCCAAGGCGAGCTTACGGACGTCTTGGACCAGTCGCGGTATAAAAGTGGTGATCACTGTAAGGAAAAGGACGGTGACGACAACGTAGACGATGATAATGCTCCGGGAACGGGTAAAGCCCCTGCTCTGAAAAAGGGCCACGAACGGCTCGAGGACGAAACTAAGGAATCCCGCGATTATGAAAGGCGGAAGGATAGCTCTTACCCGGTACAGGAAGTAGACCAGTCCGAAAACAATAAGGGCGCGTGCAAGCGCCCTGATAACACGTACCTTATTCAGTCAGAGAACCTTCCCGCTATTTGGTCTGCTATGCTCTGAGCGCCGGACATGGCGCGCCTGGCCGTCCTCTCGACCATCATTTTGGCGCGTTCAACCGAGTCGGGCCGCCTCCTAGCCATAACTACCAATCCGATCGCGGCGCCCGCCGCCACACCCATCGCCAGATAGTCCCAAAAGGAGCGTTCTTTCATCTCGTAGAGTATCCCCTCCTTTGACCTAGGCCGGACAAGCCCGGCCCGAGATCGGGCTTTCGCCTAACTGGAGCCTTTCTCCCGGGGAGGCGTGACGGAGCCTTCGCCCAAGGCCGCTGAAACGCCCGGAGCCTGGGAGGTTCCGTCCAGGGAATCAAGCAACACAGTGCCGTCTTCTTCTAGCCTGTACATACGGAAACCGTCTCTGGTCGGAACAAACTCGATAGCGCAGTCCCAGCAGTAATACTGGTTCTGCCCTATCCTTCCGGTAGCTCTGCTTTTGCACTTTGGACACACCAATGGAATACGCCTCCCCATCACCATTCTGCCCAAGATGAGAGGAGGCGATACGAGGTCCCTCGACCAGGTCCAGAGACTACTCTCGCTGAGGGCTTTTCTTCTCTTTTTCCGACGGCTCGTAATAAGTCGCGTCCAAAAGCTCCGCGGGCAAATACTGTTGGCGGACGTAGTGGCCGGGGAAGGAATGGGGGTATAAGTAGTCTACGCCGTGCCCGAGTTTCTCGGCTCCCGAGTATCCTGTGCCCCTAAGATGGGGAGGCACGGGGTAAGCCGGCTTATTACGCACGTCTTCTATTGCCTTGTCGATAGCGGTGACGGCCGAGTTGGACTTAGGCGCGAGCGCCACGTATATGGTGGCCTGGGCCAGCGGGATCCTGGCCTCGGGCATCCCCAGGTGCTCGCAAGCCCTGAAGGCGGACTCCGCCAAAACCAAAGCCATGGGGTCGGCGTTTCCCACGTCCTCGGCGGCGCATATCACGAGGCGCCTGGCCACAAACCTGGGGTCTTCTCCTGACTCAAGCATCCTGGCAAGCCAGTACACCGCCGCGTCAGGGTCGCTTCCCCGCATGCTCTTGATGTAGGCCGAGATGACGTCGTAATGCTGGTCCCCCGTCTTGTCGTAGAAGAGTTGAGGACTCTGGGTTATATCCAACGCCTTGTCGAGGGTCAGATACACCTTGCCGTCTTTGACTTCACCCACGTTGTAAAGGGCCTCCAGCACGTTAAGGGCCACACGAGCGTCGCCTTTGCAGAACACGGCGATATGAGTTATGGCGTCGTCCTCAATGGAGACTTCCAAGTCTGTGCCTACCGCAAGCCCTCTTTCCCTGTCGGCGACTGCCCTAAGCAGCAAAGCGCGGATGTGGTCCTCGGACAGGTGGTTGAAGGTAAAGACTCTCATCCGGGAGAGAAGGGCCCTGTTCACAGCGAAATACGGGTTTTCGGTGGTGGCCCCGATCAGGGTTATGGTGCCTTTCTCGACATGGGGAAGCAAGGCGTCCTGCTGGGCCTTGTTAAACCGGTGTATCTCGTCCAAGAAGAGTATCGTCCGCTTTCCCGCTCGCCTGGATTTCTCCGCCTCGGATATGACGTTCCTTACGTCTTGCACACCGGAAGTAACCGCCGAAAGCTCCCGGAAGACCGACCGGGTCTGCATTGCTATTAGCCTGGCTAAGCCCGTCTTTCCGGTTCCGGGCGGACCCCAAAACAGCATGGAAGGGATCCGGTCTCCCTCGATGGCCTTTCTTAAGGCCTTCCCGGGGCCTACGACATCTTCCTGTCCCAAAAACTCGTCAAAAGAACGCGGGGTCATCCTCAACGCCAATGGAGCGTCAGAAGGTATCTGGAGGATGCCTAAATCCCCAGATACCTTCTTGTCGTCGTCCGTTAGCCGAGGTTCATCTCCCCAAAGCCCGAACTGGTTCACAGGTTGCCCCCCTTGTCGGGCCTAAAGATGAGCCCGCCCAGACACCAAATCAGCTTTTTGGCGCCGCGGAGTTCTCGTTACTTGCGAAGCTCCTTAAGCGCTTCCCTAAACCGCCTTATGCCTTCTTCACAGTCTTCCCTGGATACGTCGTGATGAGTGACGATCCTGACCCTGTAGGGGAGGTCGGCGTTGAACCATACCCCATACTTCCTCATCAAACCGGCAAACTCGGGACCGTCCATACCCAATCCCCGCGTTCCAACGGCGACCATGTTGGTCTGGACTGTGGACAGGTCGACGTGGAGGCCCTCCATCTGAGACAGCGCCTCGCCGAGCATCTTCGCGTTGGCGTGATCTTCGGCCAGCCTATCGACCATCTTCTCCAGAGCGACAATGCCCGCGGCAGCCAAAATGCCCGCTTGCCTCATCCCGCCGCCGAGCATCTTCCGGTACTTCCGGACCCTGGCGATAAAGTCCTTGGGCCCCGCCACCAAAGAACCCACGGGCGCGCACAACCCTTTGGAGAGGCAGAACTGCACCGAGTCGCAGTACTTCGTAATCTCCTTAACGTCGACCCCTAAGGCGACCGCCGCGTTGAAAACCCTGGCGCCGTCCAGGTGAACGTTAACGCCCTTCTCATGGGCCAGCTCGTATATGGCTTTCATGTTGTCAAGGGGCACCACGCAGCCGCCCGAACGGTTGTGGGTCTGTTCGAGGCAAATCAAGGATGTCCTGGGGAAGTGGATGTTCTGCCCCCTGATGGCCGCCTCGACGTCGGCCGGGTCCATTGCTCCTCTATTGCCCTTGATGGTCCTGGTCTGGACTCCCGACAACACCGCGGGAGCCCCCACTTCGTACATGTAGATGTGGGCCTGCTCTTCGAGGATTACCTCGTCTCCCCTGTCGGTCCAGGCCATGACGGACACCTGGTTCCCCATGGTGCCGCTGGGAACGAAGACCGCGGCTTCTTTCCCGACCTTAGCCGCTCCCAGCGCCTCAAGCTTGTTGATGGTGGGGTCGTCGCCGTAGACGTCGTCTCCGACCTCAGCCTTGTACATGGCCTCCCGCATTTCAGGCGTCGGCTTGGTTACCGTATCTGAACGAAAGTCAATCATCTTTCCGGCCATCTGGCTGCTCCTCCTCATCCTTCGTGAGCCGTCACGCCATGAGCCTATCGATCCACCTCATAAGCTCGTCTTTGGATCTGCCACCAAAGCGTTCGACCATGGCCCCGTCACGGAACCCGATTACCGTGGGAATGGTCATGACGTTGAACTTCTCCGCCAAGGCGCCTTCCTTATCCACGTCAACTTTCAGGAAGGAAACCGCCCCGGGATACTTGTCCGAGGCTTCGGCGCAGACTTCCTCAAACACCGGGGCGAACCTCCGGCACGGACCGCACCAAGTAGCCCAAAAATCGACGATAACTACCTTTGCCGCCGCGATCTCTTTGTCAAACTCTGAGGTCGTGACATCTCTGGGGACTTTCGCGGATGTAGACAAGTCATTCTCCTCCGATCCAGAAAACATCTTCCTTAGGATTCGGGTTCAGCCTGAGATTCTCCTCTTGACCGACTCCCAAAGCGCCTCCACTTGCGCCCTGGTTTTTTCCAGGTCTCCTTGGTTGTCGATTGTCTCTTTGGCCCGCTTCACCTTTTCGGACAAGGGCATTTGGGCGTTGATCCTCGAGACTGCTTCTTCGCGGCTGTAGCCTTCTCTCGCCATCAGGCGCCGTACCTGGGTCTCCGGGTCAGTCGAAACCACCCACACTTCGTCCACCAGGTCTTCCGCTCCCACCTCAAACAAGAGGGGTACTTCCAACACCGCGATTACAGTCCGGCCTTCCTTCATCGCTTCTTGGCTCAAGCGCTGAAGGGCACACCGCATCTCGGCCATGACCAGCGGGTGGATTATGTCCTCCAGCTTCCTCCGGGCCGACGGGTCATTGAAGATCACCCTGCCGAGCTTCCTGCGGTTCAAAGACCCGTCAGGGTTGAGCACTTTTTGTCCGAACACTTCTTTTACACGCAGAAGTCCGGAAGATCCCTTCTCGGTGACCTGATGGCTGATTTTGTCCGCGTCGATTATCTCGGCCCCGAGGGAAGCCAGCATAGAGGAGACCGTGCTCTTGCCCGTGCTTATCCCGCCGGTCAACCCGATAGCGTACACTCCCGGCACACGAGTCTCAAGGCTAGACATCGTACCAGCTCTCCCCAACGTCTAGATCGACTTTGAGCGGGACTTTGAGCTGCATTACGCCTTCCATCTCCTCGGTCACCAGTTGCCTCATGATCTGTTCCTCGGAAGGCGGGATCTCGAAGATTAACTCGTCGTGGACCTGCAAGATAAGTTTGGATATGAGCCCTTCGTCCTGAAGGCGCTTGTAGATCTTGACCATTGCCAGCTTGATTATGTCGGCGGCGCTTCCTTGGATGGGCGTGTTTATCGCGGTCCTCTCGGCGAAAGAGCGCTTTTGGCGGACCCTGGACTCGATATCGGGGATGGGCCGCCTTCTGCCCATAATCGTTACCGCGTACCCCGTCTTCCTGGCGTTTTCGATTGATTCCTCCATGTACTGTTTCACCATGGGGTACCTGGCGAAGTACGTCTCGATAAAGTGCCTCGCCTCTTCCCTGGACACGCCCGTGTTCCGCGCCAGTCCAAAGTCGGATATGCCGTAGATAACCCCGAAGTTGACGGCCTTGGCCTTAGACCTTAAGTCGCTGTCCACCCGGTCAAGAGGCACTCCGAACATCTCTGAGGCCGTCCTCCTGTGGATGTCCTCTCCCCTGACGAAAGCGTCGATCATGGACGGGTCGTTGGCCATGTGAGCCATGATCCTGAGCTCGATCTGGGAATAATCGGCGGCGAGGAACAGCCTGCCTTGTGAGGGTACGAAAATCCTGCGCAAGGAACGGCCCAGTTCTCCGCGGACCGGGATGTTCTGAAGGTTGGGCTCTGAGCTTGAAAGCCTTCCGGTAGCGGTGACCGTCTGGTGGAAAGTGGAGTGAATCCGTCCTGTAGTGGGGTTTATCACATCCTCCAAGACGTCCAGGTACGTGGACTTCAGCTTCGCGTATTGCCTGTACTCCAGGATTTTGGCCGGAAGCTCGTGTTCAAGGCTCAATGACTCCAGCACTTCGGCATCGGTGGAGAAACCGGTCTTGGTTTTCTTGACGGGTTTTAGGCCCAGTTTGTCGAACAAGATGTGGGCCAGCTGCTTGGGCGAGCCCAAGTTGAACTCCTCTTTGGCCATCCCGTAGATGACTTCTTCCAAGGACTTGAGAGCTTCGCCGAACTCCTTCCGGATGGACCTTCCTAGGGGAAGATCTACGCCCACCCCTGTCGCTTCCATGGCCGCCAAAACCTCTATGAGCGGAAACTCGACATCTTCAGCGAGATGCGTAAGACCTTGCCGCTCCAAGTCTTCCTTAAGCCCTGACGCGGCCTCAAGGCACGAACCGGCTCCTACGGCGAAGTGCGCCTCAGTCGCCGCTATCGCGGACGCCGGATCGGCCTCTCTCTCGGCTTTCATGGGGATGAAGGGGACTTCTATCCGCGTATACTTCCTGGCTATCTCGGGAAGCCGGTAGGAGCTTCTCGTAGGATCGAGGAGGTAAGAAGCGACGAGCACGTCAAAGAACTTGCCCGAAAAACGGATCCCCCGCTTAAAGCACAAGGTAAACAGCCACTTTAGGTCAAAGCCCACCTTCGTCACGCTATCGTCCACAAGAAGCGGACCGAAGTGAGTCCACAGGGCGTCTTGCCAAGCCTCAGGGTTCATCTCCGGCTGTCTCAACAGGAAGCAACGCGTTCCGGTCGAGACCCCAATCAACGAAGGCCAGCGAAAATCCCGGGTGATTTCCGAAACCTCCGCGTAAACCGCAAGGCGGCCAGTGGCTTTGGCCTCTTCGGCGAACCGGGCGAGCCCGTCTACAGTGTCGACGACCCGGTAATCCGGGCTTCCCGCCGCCGGGGCCTGCGCGGCCGGCGCCGCAAGCGCCTGGATAGGATGCGTACCTTCCGGGTTCTCGACGCCGCCGGATGTCTCCCCGGCCTTCTCACTCTCGCGCAGGCTCCCCAAACGCTGCGCCAAGCTGTAAAACTCCAGTTCGACGAACTTGGCATGGGCCCGGGGGATATCGGGGCCCTTCCACTCCAGGTCTTCCGGACCAAGAGGGAGCGGCACGTCCCGGTTAATGGTGGCGAGGTTTTTGGACAAGAAAGCGATGCTCTTGGCCTCGGCCAGGAGATTGCGTACCCTGGCGGGAGTCACTTCTTCCAAATGCTCATATATCCCGTCAAGGCTTCCGAACCTCTCAAGCAGCGATACTGCTGTCTTCTCTCCGATCCCTTTCACCCCAGGGATGTTGTCCGAAGAGTCCCCGGCCAAGGCCTTATAGTCTGTCACCTGTGCCGGGGTAAACCCCATGTCCTTAAGGACCCCCTCGGGGTCATATTCCTTCACCTGGGTAATCCCTCTAACCGGCAAGATTGCGCGGGTATCGGGACTTACCAACTGGAGGCAGTCTTTATCGCCGGAGAGAATGCTCACGGAAAACCCGTGTTCTTGTGCCTGCGTGGACAGGGTTCCGATTATGTCGTCCGCCTCGAACCCCGCCAGCTCCAATACGGGTAAGTTGAGGGTATCCAGGACCTCTTTCAGGACCGG
>DULO01000043.1 GCA_012840345.1 Candidatus Fermentithermobacillaceae bacterium | reverse complement strand
GAACAGGTCTTCCAGGGAAGCGCTTTCTCCGCCCTCTCCCGGAACGATCTTCTGCCTGAGTTCGTCCACTGTGCCCACAGCCAAGAGGCGCCCTTTTTGAATGATGCCAACCCGGTCGCACATTCTCTCGGCGATCTCGAGGATGTGGGTTGAGACAAAGACGGTGCCGCCTCTATCAGCCAGCGAGCGCAACACATCTTTGACTAGCTTGGCGCTCTTGGGGTCCAGGCCGACTGTAGGTTCGTCAAGGAAAAGCACCTTGGGATCGTCCAGAAGTGCCGCCGCGATGCTCACCTTCTGCCTCATACCGTGAGAGTATCCGCTCAGGAGCTCGTCCTGTCGATCGGTCAACTCGAACAAGTCGAAGAGCTCGGCCATCCGCCTTTCCGCCTTGGGCTCGTCCATTCTCCGGAGGTCAGCCACAAATCTAAGCAGTTCTCTCGCCGTAAGCCTCTCGTACACATCGGGCGTATCAGGCACGTATCCCAATACCGACTTGGCTTTGACCGGATTCTCTTGAACGTCTATCCCGCAGATGGTGGCCCTGCCCGAAGTCGGAACCAGGAGCCCCGTCAGCATCTTGATGGTCGTGGTCTTACCCGCGCCATTTGGCCCCAGGAACCCGAACACCTCTCCGGCCGACACCTCAAGGGAAAGGTCGTCCACGGCAGTGAGGCTCCCGTACTTCTTGCACAACCTATCGGCTCTAATCACGCGTTTTCCCCCCGGAAATGTCATACGCCGTAGCGTAAGCCCAGTAACATTAACGAAGGTAGAGTATACGGCAACAACCAAAAAAGCAAGGAGGCCGGAACCCACAAAACGAGATTCCGGCCCTCTTTAAGAAGCGCACCCGTGACCCGGTAAGCGCCTCACCCTCCAAGACTCGTTACCGGGTAGACCCGTCGCCGGCTTCGCTCCCCGCGACCTTGGAAAGCTCGACCTCCAAATTGTCTTCTTTGAGGTACGACGGCACCAGAGTCGCCCGTTTGGCGCGGCGGCCCTCCCTCTCCGTGACTTCATCGTACACTTCCAGCGTCCTGGCGGCGATGTCGTCCCAGGAGTACTTGGTCCTCGCAACTAGCCTCGCGGCCGACGACAGCCTGTCGCGGAGGCCGCCGTCCTCCAGGAGGCGGCAAACGGCTCCCGCAAGGCTAACGGGGTCGTTGGGCCGGACTTTGAGCCCGGTGGACATGTGGTCCACTATCTCCGATAGCCCGCCCGCGTCCCCAACCACGCACGGAGCGCCTGTCGCCATGGCTTCAAGCGCGACTATCCCGAAGGGCTCATAGGAACTGGGGAAACACGCCACCCAGGCTCTCGAGTAGAGCTCTTTCAGCCGCTTATCGTCCAGATGCCCGGCCAGCTCCACTACGCGCCTTAAGCCTGAATCCCACACCCGCCGGCGGAGTTCTTCTTCCATGGGCCCGCCGCCCGCGATAACCAGTTTGGCCGTAGGAAACCTCATCACAACATCGGACATGGCGTCCACCAGGATGTGAGAACCTTTTTCGGGAACGAGCCTCCCGACGTAAATCACCAATGGGTCAGGAGACGGGTTTCTTTGGACAGAAAACCAGCCTTCATCTATTCCGTTGGGTATCACCCTTACCTTGTCGTCGGGAACGCTGAAAGTCCCGCAGATCTCGTCCTTCATGTAGCGGCTGCATCCGATAACCCGCCACGCCTCGTAGCACAGCCACCACTCAAGTTCAGAAATATGCCTCTGCATGGGGGTATGAAGCCCCCGTTGCCGGCCGCATTCCGTGGCATGGATCGTGGCTACGAGCGGAAGACCCCACGCGTGTTTCAGCGCCCTCGCCGCCGGGGCCACAATCCAGTCGTGAGCGTGGATCACGTCAAACCGGCCGGGTTCGAAGCTTCTTATGGATTCCTCTAGAAGGCTCACGTTGAACTCAGCCGCCCACGTCACGAAATCCGGCGGACTCAGGCTGTAAGGCGCGGCGGAAACCACTGTGACGCCCTGGTCTCTCCAGACGTCCGGCTTTCCCGGACCGGTCCTGGTTAGCACCGTGACACTTGACCCCCGCTCCACCAATGCCCTGCTTAGGTGCATAACATGTCTACCTAGCCCGCCTACGTGGTCAGGCGGATACTCCCAAGAAAGCATGAGCACATTCAAGCTCACCTGGCATCCCTCCCACCTCATTGTGGTATTGCCCAAGAAAAGCCGAGTTATGAGCCTAATGCATGCCCGGTATTAGGGTTTTCGGCGACTTCCGCCGCGTGCACCGCCGCTGACACGCTCCATGCCTGGGCCACGGCTCCGTCAGGGGTATTGGGCGGATCTCCGGAAGCTATTTCGAAGACCGAACCCGCGCACAGGTTGGCGTCCAAGTCCATGAAGCCGGAAGCGCAATTACGCGCAACTTCGGCGAAGCGATCCTCCGCCATTTCGGGATAGGCCATACGTGATAGCGCGATGTACGGCCACGACAGGAAGGGCCAAACCGCGCCCTGGTGATACGCCCGGTCCCGCTCTTCGGGACCGCCGCGGTAAGAGCCGGCGTACCCGGGAGAACCCGGGGCCAGCGTACGCAGCCCTCTCGGCGTCACCAGCGTCTCCGTGGCCGTCCGAAACACCTGGCGAAGAGTTTCTTGAGGCAAGGCCGTCCCCAATACGAATGCCGCCAGGACCTGATTTGGCCTGACTTCACAGATGGGGCCTATCTTGTCGATCCGGTCGTAGAGACCTACCCCGGACCACCTGAAAAGCCGGATAAACTCCCTAGCCGCGGAAGCGGCCAGGGCCCCATATCGCTCCCAGTCGCTGTTGCCGAGCCTCCTCTCCCACCCGGCCAGAGCGAAGAGAGTGCATACCCACAGGGCGTTCACTTCCACGGGCATGCCTTCCCTGCAGGTGACCGGGACGCCCCCGGCACATGCGTCCATCCAGGTGAGTTGCGTCCCGCTGTCTCCGGCCCACAAGAGGCCGGAAGGCTCCATCTTAACCCCGTGAGGGGTCCCGCTTATGTAGTGCCTCACGATGTCTCGGACAGCCGGGACCAAACGATCCACAAAGCCCTGATCTCCCGATGCTTTCTCGTATTGGGCCAAGGCCCAGACCATCCACAGGGCCGCGTCTACGGTGTTGTAAGAGGCTCCGGTCGCCTCGTGAAAGCAGTTGGGAATGTGCCCGCAACTCATGGCTTCCGCGAACCTCAAGAAGACCTCTTGCGCGTCCCGGAACCGGCCGTACTTGAGGCAGACTCCGGGAAGGGAGATGAAGGCGTCTCTCCCCCACTCACCGAACCAGTGGTAACCGGCGATGATTGAGGCCCCCGCCGGACCCTTCACGATAAACTGGTCGGCGGCCAACGCGAGCCTCCCGGCGGTCCCTTGCCCGTCCCCCCACAACGCAAGGCGCCTCTCTTCCTCTCCGGCTCGCGCTTCCCGGTACGTTTGAACCAGTTCCGATGTGTGTTTGCGCCTGGCCGTTTCGTCCTCCACAGGGCCCGCCCAAAAGACCACTTCCTCCCCAGCGCGCAAGGGAACAAGGAACTCGCCGGGGCTCAGGTGGTCCTCGAAGTAATCCAGCCCTCTCCTTCTTTCCCAGGGATACAGCATGTTTCTGTACCACACGGGTTCGGAAGAAAAAGACGATGAGGGACAGCTCAAGAGGAGCGTGCCGCAAACGTGACCGATTACCATAGCAGCCCCATCCAGCGGTTGAATGCGGGGCTCCCAGGACCCCTCTCTGGCCGTATGATGATAAAACCGGTTGTTTAGGAGGGGGCGAATGCGTAACATGAGCGGCGGTCCTTCGGCGGCCTCATCCTCCAAGCGATACACGCAGTACACTCCCCGCCTGCCGGAAACCATAAAGATCTCTTTCTTAAGCCGGCGTTTTCCCAGCCGGTACAGGTAGCACGGAAACGGATACCGCCTAAACTCAAGGATGTTGTCTGCTCCATCTGGGTAAACGACGCCCGGATACACGTTGGAAGACAGTTCCCATCGAAAGTCGCCGTCCTCGCACCGTTCCTCCAGCTTGCTCACGACAAGATACCTCTCGCCCGGGTCCCGCCCGGAAAGAAAAAGGAGTCCGTGGTAGCGCCTAGTGTTGATTCCTAAGGTTGTGGATGACGCGAACCCGCCCAGCCCATCGGTCTCCAACCATTCTTGCTCCGACGGGGCTAGAGCCCGCGCGCCCAAAAAAGCTCTTCGTTCCTCCGATGCGCCATTCATAGGATCCTTTTGCCCCCGGGATACCGCCCGTATACGGACCACAGGCGGCTTAATCACATAACCTGCACTGAGAGGGGGAGGCAGATGTCTCACGGTACGATACTGAAAAGAGAGTCGGCGCCGTGCTTCGACGCCGGGTCCAAATACTGCCCGTGTGAGCTGGCCTTGCTCGGCCAGTGCGTCGCGTGTTCTCAACTGCGCGGCAAAAACGTGTGTGCGTGCGGCTGGAGCGGCGTCTGCGTTTCGCTGCAGTTCGCTTTCAACGGCAGCCGTCCCGCGCCGGGAAGAGTCCCTTCCACGGTTTCGATCCTAGAGCAAAGAGTCATGGACGATACGCCGGATGACGTACGAGTCCTCATTTTGACCCTGGACGTTCCCCAAGACGTGGCGACTTGGTCGGTGTTTCCCGGGTCTTTCGTCATGTTGCGGCCCCAAGGCCGGTCTGAAAGGTGGAACGTTCCTCTGTGCGTTACGAGGGCACAAGACTCTTCCTTGGAAGTCATGATGGAAGTCCTGGGTCCCAAGACCATCGCCCTGGATACAGCGGCCTCGTCCGGATCCAATCTGATCCTCACAGGCCCCTTTTGGTCTGGGATTCAGGGCATAGAGAACCTGCGCAAGTTCGGCGGAGGACGCGTGTTGGCGGTTGCCAAAGGAATAGGGCAAGCCACTCTCTTGCAGGCAGCCGAATACGTGGCCCATCGCGGCGGCTTTCTTAGGGCCATGATAGGCCCCGGCCCTTTGGGTTCGGTTTTTTCCGCCGGTCTCTTGACGTCCCTTGGCGCGTCCGTAGAAGTCATGCCTAAGGCAAAGGACCATAACCTCAGGAGGATCGCCGGCGAACTTAGCGCCGGGGGCTATGATCTCCTATTAAGCTCTGGATCTGACACACAGCACCAGAATCTCAAGAGCCTCCTGGGAGAGATGCCAGAGCCGCCCGCGTTCGCGTGGTCGTCTAACCTTACCATGACTTGCGCCGAGGGCATCTGCGGCTCATGCCTGGTACAAGGCTTCCGCGGCTGCAAAGCCCATATCCCGGAGAACGCTTTGTGGAACAAGTAACCTTTCTTAACCGGCACATGAAGATAGGGAGGGTTTTTTCTTGAACGTACACCACCAGGTCCTCATCGTTGGCGGCGGCTGGTCCGGCGTGTCCGCCGCCATCGCGGCCAAGAAAGCGGGCGCCGACGTAGGGCTATGCGAACGGACAGACATGCTTCTGGGAGCCGGGCTCGTAGGTGGAATCATGAGGAATAACGGCAGGCTTGTCGCCGCGGGAGAAGCCATAGCCATGGGGTTTGGCGACCTCTTTGAACTGGCCGAGTCCCTGTCCCGACACAAGAACATTTCTTTCCCGGGCCATAACCACGCCAGCCTTTACGACGTCATGCTGATGGAACCGTCGGTAAGGCGGCTCCTGGAGTCACGGGGAATATCAGTCTACACAGGTCAACGGATAGCCAGGCTGCACTCAGACGAGCGCAAGATCATGTGGGTAGAGTCGGAAGCGGGCCACCGCTTCTTCGCCGAGAGTTACGTTGACGCCACCGGCTCGTCGGGGCCGCCGGGGCAGTGCCTGAGGCTCGGCAACGGCTGCGCCTGCTGCATACAGAGGTGCCCTTCTTTTGGCCCCCGGGTGAGCATGACGTCGCTGCTCGGTCTCCCCGAGTTCATGTGCAACAGGCGTCCGGGCACGTACGGCGCCATGTCGGGTTCCTGCAAAGTGCACAAGGAGTCACTTTCCAAGGACATCGTGAGCCGCTTGGACTCCGAGGGCGTAGTGGTGATCCGCCTTCCCGAAAAGCTGGTCAACGCCTCAAAACTCGAGACCAAAGTGTGCCAGCAGTACGCCATGCCCGAGTACGCTGAAAACGTCATCCTGCTGGACACCGGCCACGCCAAGCTCATGTCCCCGTTTTTCCCTCTGGAACAACTCAGGTCGCTGGAAGGGTTTGAGAACGCTAGGTACGCTGATCCGCTTGCGGGCGACAGAGGCAACTCTATTCGTCTCACGGCGGTCTCGCCCAGGGACGATACTCTGAAGGTCCTCGGGGCCGAGAACCTGTTTGTGGGCGGCGAGCGGGTAGGCGTGTGCGTCGGCCACACCGAGGCCATCGTGACAGGGGCTCTGGCCGGGAGAAACGCCGCGCTCCTGGCGCAGGGCAAGGCGCTTACCCGGCTCCCGGAATCAACGGCTATAGGCGACTATATCGCCAGGAGCGCTGTCGGCCTTGACGGCTTGCCCGCGGTTCCGGGAGGCTACGGGCTCAAGGCCTCCCACACTTTCGCCGGCTCGGTCTACTTCGAAAGGATGAAGTCCTTGGGGCTCTACGTCCCCGACCTTGAGGCTATCGCCAAGCGAGTGCGGCGGGAAGGATTGGAGGACCTCTTCCTAACGTGAAAAGGCGTTCCGGAAGACGTCAGGGAAAACAGACGCCGCGAACACCAACACCCATTGGCCAAAAGAAAGGGGGACTGTGCCGAACAACCTGGCTCCCGCCGGGACCTGGATGGTCGCTACGAGCATGAGAAAGGACAGTAGATTGGCGCCCACCAGATACAAGTTGGAGAACAATCCCACTTCCGCGGGAGAACGGGTCTCGGACCTGCAGTCGAAAGCGGCCACAAGTTGAGTACAAACCAGCGTGGCGAAAGCCATGGTGCATGCCAGTTCGGGACCGCCGGACGATAGTCCCGACACAAACAGAAGCAGCGTGATACAGCCGATATAGACTCCCCGGGCAGCGATCTTCCGGAAAAGGCCGCGGGCGAAAAGGCCTTCCGAAGGCGCCCGGGGAGGTCTCTGCATGATCCCCCGTTCTGGCGGGTCCATGCTCAACGCTAGAGCGGGCAAACCGTCTGTGACCAGGTTGACCCATAGGAGCTGCGTGGGAGATAAGGGGACCGGCAGGCCCAATACCACGGCGCCCATCATCACCAGTACCTCTCCCAGGTTGCAGGAGAACAAATACCTGATGAACTTCCTGATGTTGTCGTATATCGCGCGCCCTTCGGCGACCGCCTTCACGATGGTGGCAAAATTGTCGTCGGCCAAGACCATGGCGCTGGCCTCCCGGGCCACGTCCGTCCCTGTGCGTCCCATCGCGATTCCCACGGCAGCCTCTTTCAAAGCCGGGGCGTCGTTCACGCCGTCTCCGGTCATGGCGACCACGTGCCCCCTGGATTGGAGCGCCCTCACGATCTTAAGCTTGTGAGACGGCGACACCCGGGCAAACACCCTGGTTTCCTGTAAGAGGGACGTAACCGATTTCTCGCTCACGCTATCTAGATCTTGGCCTGTCAGCGCCCTCCCGTCCCGGTTTTCTATTATCCCTACTTGGCGGGCGACGCTCTCCGCGGTCCTTAAGTGGTCTCCCGTAACCAAAACCGGCCGTATGCCAGCCCGGAGGCACTCTTGGACCGCCGTCTTGGCTTCCGGCCTGACGGGGTCCGCCAGGGAAACACACCCCAGAAGCTCCAGCCCGTTCTCGCTGTAGTCCGCGCCCGTCCCGGCTCCTTGCCGTTTCATGGCTACGGCCAACACTCTCATGCCCTTCCCTGCCTGGTCCTCGACCCAGCGGTCCCAAACCTCCTTGTCCCGGGGACCGATTGGAAGGACATTCTTTCCTACGACTTGGCCTGTGCAAGCCGGGATTATCCTGTCCGGGGCTCCTTTCGCGCAAATCAGCGCCCCCTCTCTCGCTGCTACTTTCACGCTCATGGCCCTTCGTTCCGAGGAAAAGGGTTTTTCGGCCAGGCGCGGGTGGTCCCTGTCCAACTGGGACACCATTATGCCGGCATCCATGGCGGCCGCCACTAGCGCCTGCTCAGTGGGGTCTTCGCCTACGGTCCGGTCGCCCTCGCTTGTCACGTGCCTGGCGTCGGAAGCTAATACCGCCACCTTCAGGGCCTCTCGCGCCTCATCATCCTTCCAAGGCGGGGTCAACTCTCTCACAGAACCGGGTCCTCCGGGGATACCGATAGCCGCGACAGCCATCTGGTTTCGCGTCAGGGTGCCCGTCTTGTCGGAGCAAATGACGGTTACCGAACCCAAAGTCTCGATGGCGTCAAGTTTCCTTATAACCGCGCCCTGCCTGGCCATCCTCTGAACTCCCATTGCCAGGCAAAGGGTAACCACCGCAGGCAGTCCCTCGGGGACGGCAGCCACCGCCAAACTGACGCCGGTCAAGAACATGTCGCGAAACGGAAGCCCGCGCGCGATGCCTATGGCCGCGATCGCGCCGCAAACCGCAACAGAGCCCAGCAGGATCACGTGTCCCAAAGACGCGAGTCTATCTTCCAGAGGAGTCTTTTGTTCGGAAGTCGACTGCACCATCCGGGCTATTTGGCCTATCTCCGTGTCCATCCCCGTCGCGACGACCAGGGCGAGCCCTTCCCCGCGGGTCACCAGCGTGCCGCCAAACACCATGTTCTTGCGGTCAGGGAGCGGCGTCTTCGAATCAAGAACGACGCCGGCGGTCTTTCCAACCGGCAGCGATTCCCCTGTTAGAGCCGCTTCCTCTACCTGTAGAGAGGAAGACTCGATGAGGCGCGCGTCCGCGGGAACCCGTACTCCCGGCCACAAGGCTAACACGTCTCCCGGGACGACCGTCTCCCGTTCCACCTCAACCGTCGAGCCTCCCCTGACCACCCACGCGCTCGGGGGCGCGTAGTCCTCCAAAGCCTCGATGGCCTTTTCCGCCCTGTACTCCTGGACGGTGCCCAAGGCGGCGTTAACCACCACGATCGCCGCGATCACCACGGCGTCTATGACCTCACCCATGACGGAGGAAACGGCTGTCGCGGCCAACAGCGTCATCACCATAGGATCCTTGAATTGGGATATGAATATGGACCAGGCGCCGGGGCGCTTGTGTCTCACTATCCTGTTGGGTCCGTACTGCTTTAACCTTCTCTTGGCTTCCCGGGCGGTCAGGCCGCGTCTAGGGTCCGAAGCCAGCTCGCGGGCGGCGTCGTGTGGGGAAACAGAGTGCCAATGAGTAATCACAACTGCGCAGAACCTCCGGCGTGTTTCGTGTTTTTGATAAACGCACTTCAATTCATATGTCCAGATCGCGGTTAAGAGTCCTGTTTTGCCCGAGATTGGCGGGAGTCTCCATACCGGACGGAAGTCTCCACATGGGAAGGAGCATAACGCGCTGAAGGCGGGGAACCATATGAACAGCCCATCATGGCTGAGCCAAGATCAACTAGGGCTATTTGGTCCTAGTTGGTCGGGCAAAGGTATGAACGCCTAAGAAGGCGTTCTTGCCGGCGCGAAGGTCATTTAGCTTGCCGTCATCTCTTGTGGTTTCGGTCTTGAGTTGATTAGGTCTTGCATGGCCAGAGAAGGTCATGCTTGGCCTTACCGGTAGGCTACATGGCCGGGCGAAGATCTGGCGGGTTGCCGTATGGATCGTACTTGGCCGTAAGGTCAAGTATGGTTCAAAAGGTAATCTGACAGGTCGAGCAAAGGCCACGCGGTTACGGTCAGGTACTATGGCAGGTCGAAAGATCTGTCATGGTGTCGAAACCGTGGCCTCGTGACCGGCGCGAAGGTCATGATGGGCCAAGTTCGCTTTTCTTAGCTTTCTTAATTGTTTTCTTTCTTGAAGCCGAGGATCCTGAGGCCGTTCAGGGTGACGATAACCGCCGCGCCGGAATCGGCCATCACAGCGAGCCAAATCGGGAGAACTCCTCCCAAGACCGCCACCAACGCCACTGATTTCAGAGCTATCGAAAACGCTATGTTTTGGAAGATCAGCGCGCGGGACGCCCTTCCCAGTTCCACCGCCCAGGCTATCTTCCGCAGATCATCCTTAAGAAGCGCCACGTCCGCGGTCTCAAGGGCCACGTCGGCGCCTTGTCCCATGGCTATGCCAGGAGACGCCTCCGCCAACGAAGGAGCGTCGTTGACACCGTCTCCCACCATGGCGGTGCGCCCGTAGGCCTTTCGGACCTCTCGGAGGGCCTCCTGCTTTTGGTCAGGCAGGAGGTTTGCCTTGAAAGACTTGACGCCTATCTTCTCGGCGACGGCGGCCGCGGTAACTTCGTCGTCCCCGGTATGAACGGTTACGTGCAGCCCCATGTCGCTAAGCCGGGCTAAAGCTTCCTTGGCTTCGTTTCTGACCTGGTCAGATATGCCGATAACGCCCAAAACCCGCTCCCCGTTACCCGCCAAGACGGCCGTTTGTCCCATCCGGCGCAGCTCAAGGACTTTCTCCCGTATATCGTCGGGTACCGAGACTCCAAGTTCCAGGAACAAGGCCTCGCTGCCGACGTAGGCATTCCGGCCGGATACCTTGGCCTTCGCTCCCCTGCCCCTCAGGGAAACGAAGTGCTCGCCGGTTTCGTAGGTCACTCCTTTTGCCTCGGCGTGTTCGAGGATGGCTTTGGCGAGCGGGTGTTCCGAACGGGACTCAACAGACGCGGCGGTAAACAGGACCTGCTCTTCCGTGACGTCAGGCGCCGCCGGCAGCACGGTTTCCACAGACATCTTGCCTTTGGTCACGGTGCCGGTCTTGTCGAACGCTATCGCCCGTACCCGGCCCAGGTCCTCCAGGTGAACGCCGCCTTTGATTAACACTCCGTTTCGGGCTGCCCGGGCGATGGCCGCGACCACCGTAACCGGAGTCGAGATCACCAGCGAACAGGGGCACGAGACGATGAGCACGGTAAGCCCGCGGTAGATCCAGGGCCGGATTTCGGCTCCTGTCGCGAGCGGTACTCCGAAAGCCACCAATACGGATAAGAGGATCATGGCCGGAGTCCAGTATCGGGCGAACCTGTCGATCAACCTTTCCGAGACCGCCTTCTTGGACTGGGCGTCTTCCACCATAGACACTATCCTGGCCAGGGTCGTGTCGTGGGCTTCCCGGGTCACTATGATCTCCAGCGACCCTTCCCCGTTGAGCGTTCCGGCGTACACCTCGCTTCCCCGGGCTTTTTCCACAGGGACCGACTCCCCGGTTATGGGAGCCTCGTTCACAGACGAATCCCCCAGGATGACCCTGCCGTCCGCCGGAATGCGCTCGCCCGGCAAGATAATGACGGTGTCTCCCGGGACCAGGTCTCCAGCCGGGATAACGGCGATGACCTCACCCTGTCTGACCCTGGCTGTTGGCGGCGCTAGGTCAAGCGCCTCCCGGATCGAGCGTCGAGCCCGGTCGCTTGCCATACCTTCCAGGTATTCTCCTACGGAAAAGAGAGTGAGTACGGCGGCCCCTTCAGCCCACTCCCCCAAGAACAGAGCGCCAATCCCCGCCACCGTGGTGAGAAGGTTTATGTCGGCCCCCATCCCGGCAAGGAGCGAGCGCAGACCGGCCCTCGCCACCGGATAGCCGGCGACCAGCGACGCGCCCAGGTACACGGCCCAGTACCAATCGTAGCCGAGCCGCCGCAGCAAGAATCCCAGGCCTATCCCTATCGCCCCTGCCAAAGGCGGCAACAGTTCCCGCACTCCGCCTTCGCCGTGAGAGTGCCCGTGGTCGTGGGAATGGCCATGGGCGTGAACATGGGAACCGGTATGAGAACGGTCGTAGTCGTGATCGTCCGAATCGCTGTGGGAATGGACGTGGCTGTGGCCCTCTAACCCGCAATGGCAGTCATGCTCGGAGTGGTCCTTACAGTTGCCGGCATCGCCATCGTGAACGTAACTCGGGCTCGTCCCCGAGCGTGCCTCCGCGCTATACCCAAGGGCCGCTATAGCGCGTTTCAGATCCGCGGGCAGTACTTTGGTGACGTCGTACTCAAGCAAGAGCGCGCCGGTAGCGAAGTTGACGCTGACCCGCTTTACCCCTTCCATGCGCGCCAACGTCTTCTCCAACCTGGACGCGCAGTGGGCGCAATCCATCCCGCGGACTACCCACCGCTCGGATACGACCACTCCTTCTTGTCCCGTACTCTTCTCATCTGCAAGCGAGCTGCTTTCATCTGCCACCTACAAGACACCGTCCATTCGTTGCCGCGTTCATCCATAAATACGATACCGCATTGTCCGGGCATCGTCACAGAAAAATGAGAGGCCGCCGGTAACCGCGCCGGCATAGGGGGCCGGTACCCCTAGAAAGGTATTCTTCCTGGATACGGAGAAGTGCAAGGGGTCATCCCTTTTCTTCAGGAGGTATGCATCGTGGCCAGGCCTCTTGCGCCCGACGATCTCTTCAATTTGGTTACTTTCGGTGACGCCCAGGTGTCCCCCGACGGCAAGCTCGTCGCCTTCGTCCGTCAGTCTCACGACGCGAAGAAAGAAGAGTCCTTCACCGACATCTATATAGCGGAACCGGCGGCCGGGCAGGTCCGAAAGCTAACCGGCTCGGGAAAGGACAAAGCGCCTAGGTGGTTTCCAGACGGCCGCCGCTTAGCCTTTATATCCGAAAGGTCGGGCAAGAGTCAGATCTGGGTAATCGACGTCGCGGGAGGCGAGGCATGGCGGATTCCCACAAAGCGGGCGGTCCTAGGCGGTTTGACGGTATCGCCGGATGGGAAGCGCCTCCTTTTCGAAGGCAAGGCATTCTCCAAGGGAGAAGACTGGATCCCCTACCCCGGATGCCCCGAGAACGACCGCAAGAGAGCGATAGAACAGGCAACTAGGGAGATAGAATCCGAGCCTTCCAAGAAAGATGAGCCGGTTCTGCCCAAACCCAACGAGATCAAGGTAATCACCCGTCTTAGGTACCGGCTTGACGGAGAGGGCTACTTTGGTGACCTGAGACGCCACATCTTCTTCGTAGAGGTGCCCGGTGCTCCCCCTCCGGCCCGTCCCGAATCCGACAAGGGCAACGAAGTCCAGTTAACCGCCGGTGACTATGACCACGGCTCTTTCGCGGTATCGCCCGACGGAAGGTATGTGGCGGTCTCGGCCCTTCGGAGAGACGATGCCGACTACTGCCTGAAAAGCGATCTGTGGCTGTACGAGTTGGAAGGCGCCGCCTCCTCTCACTCCGACGCCAGGGGGCCGTGGCTCCTTTATGACGCGCCGGGACCATGTGAGCTGCCGGTGTGGTCGCCAAACGGTAAGTGGATCGCTTTTGCCGGGCACGATTCAAAACGAGGCGACACTACCCGGGTGGACCTGTGGCTCTTGGACGTGGAAAACTTCATCAGTTCCCTGAGCGCTGGTTCCACACCCCGACCCATGACCCAAGCGGACTCCCGCAATCTCACAGGCAAGTTCGACCGGGATCTCCTATTAGGGCGGCCAAGACCCGAGCCCGCCTACCCCGGGCAGGCAAGATCGGCGGTGTGGCAGGGCGAAGAGCTGTACTTCGGGCTGGTGGATCACGGCGAGACCTCAATCTACCGGGCTACGCCCAGTTCCGTATCCACCCCTACTTGGGCCTTTGAGAAGGTCTTGGGAGAAGAAGGCACTGCCATATCCAACTTCCACATCGGGGCCGGCACCCTAGCCTACCAGGCGTCTGACCCGGTGACCCCCGAGAACCTGTATGTCTCTAAGATCGGCAAGACGGGAACCAGGCTCACCTTGGAGAACGACTCCCTAATGAAGGACATCGAGACCGGTACATGGGAGAAGCTGCAGTGTCTCGCCGATGATGGTCAGGAACTGGACTATTGGCTTATGTATCCCAAGGGATATGAGAAGGGTTCCGGCAAAAAGCTGCCGACGTTGGTCATGGTGCACGGAGGACCTCACGGCGCCTACGGTCCCACCTTCAGTTTCACCGCGAACCTGTTTGCCGGGCGTGGGTACGCGGTACTCTACTGCAATCCAAGGGGCAGCACCTCATACGGTCAAGAGTTTTCCTCTTGCATCGACGGGGACTGGGGCAACAAGGACTTCGGCGATGTGATGGCATGCGTTAGGGCAGCCGTGTCCCGGGGGACGGTGGACGAGAAGAACATCTTCCTGTACGGGTGGTCCTACGGTGGATGGTGGACGGTATGGGCCGTTGGCCACACGGACATGTTCAAGGCCGCCTGCGCCGGCGCTTGCGTGTCCAACCTCCACAACGATTACGCCACCGCCGATTGTCTTTGGGCAAACGAGCAGGAGTACGGCGGCAAGCCATGGGAAAACGCGGAAGGGCTTCTCTCCAGGTCTCCCATCAGCTATGTGGACAGGGTCAACACACCGCTTCTGCTGCTGCACGGCGAAAACGATCTAAGGTGCCCAATCGGCAACTCCGAACAGTTCTACGCGGCACTTAGGAGGCTGGGCAAAACCGCCGTGTTTGTGCGCTACCCCGGCGAGTACCACGGCCTCAAGCGACATCTGCACCAGATCGACAAGCTTGAGCGGATGCTGGCGTGGTTTGAACACTATAGAAAGAGCGCTTCCCGCGCCTAATAGCCCATAACCCTCCCCCAACCGGGTGAGCCGGTACCGTTCGTCACCGTCACACCCGTTTCCTGATTGACGTAAGATGACCAGAGTCTCTTTGGGGGAGGGTCATTTGTGAAACGTATTACGTCAATCGTCGTAGCGGTACTCTGCTCTCTATGCGTCTTGCTGTCGCTTGCGGGGTGCGGCCCCAGGCCGAAGGAAAAAGAGCCGGCGCCCGCTCCGGCGACGGGCACGAAACTCTCTGAACTGGTTACCCCCATCTCTCCGCCCACCAAGGTGACCGTTGGCCTAAAGCAAGCGGTCTCTGACGCCGGCGTCTTGATAGGGGTCGCCAAGGGCTACTACAAAGAACTGGGCATTGAAATAGAAATGCAGCAGTTCGCCACCGGCCAGGACATGATCAACGCCTTAGCCGCGGGACAGCTCGACGTAGGCCTCACCGTCACCGCGTCCGGCCTGTTTAACGCCATGCTCCGCGGCCTGCCGCTCAAGATCGTCGCGGACAAAGGTTACAACATCCCCGGCGAAGGTTACTACAGGTTCGTGATTCGCAAAGACCTCGTAGACGAGATCAAGGACTTTGAGGACTTGAGGGGCCGAAAACTGGCGGTGGTGGGCACCGCGTCCTTGGACGAGATCGCCCTTGACCGGGTCCTCCAGAAGGGCGGAATGACCACCGCCGACGTTGATATGCAAGTGATTCGCTCATTCCCCGACATTGTCGCGGCTCTATCCAACAAGAGCATAGACGGCGGCATGGTCATCGAGCCCTTCATCGCCCAAGCGATAGCCAAAGACATCGCCGACCCGTGGAAAGACCCGGAGGAGTACGACCCCGACGCCCAAGTCGCCCTTGTGGTGTACGGCAAGAGCATCATGGAAAGGCCTGAAGTGGCCAAAGCGTTCATGGTCGCCTACGTACAGTCGCTTAGGGACTACAACGACGCGTTTTTCCGCGACATAGAGCGGGACGCCATAATCGACATCCTGGTCGAGTACTCGTCGGTCACCGAAAGGGAGCTTTTTGAAAAGATGTACCCGACCGGACTGAACCCCGACGGATACGTCCGTATGAAGGGCGTTCAGATGGACATCGACTGGTACAAGTCCAGAGAACTCTTGAAGGGCGATTTGACGGCGGAGGACGTGGTCGACAACTCATACGTTGACTATGCCATAGAGGTCTTAGGCAAGTACGAGAAATAGGGCGCAAGCAGGATGGCGGAGGAGGAGGATCGAAAGTGAGCGATTACGTTAGGAAGACGTCGGGTAGAGGCTTTCAGGATGAAGTGGTTGTCCTAGAAGACGTGCAGGAGACCGGACCGTCTCTTGTCGCCAAGAGGACGCTCTTTCGACTTATCACTTTCTTGTCACCCTCTCTCCTCCTGGTCCTTTGGGAGGTGCTGGCGAGGCTTAACGTCATTGACGTTAGGCTCTTCTCCCGCCCTTCCCTCATTTTCCAGACCCTGTTTCCCCTCATGAGCAGCGGGGAGCTCTTCCGCCACGCTTGGATCAGCGTCCAGAGGATCATACTGGGGTTCCTTTGCGGAGCCGTGCCCGGCGTAGTGCTCGGGCTGTCCATGGGATTGTTCCCGCCCGTCAGGGCATCTCTCATGCCTCTGGTGGCCAGCACCTTCCCCATCCCCAAGCTGGCCATTATGCCTTTGATCCTAATCGTTTTCGGGTTGGGTGAAGCTTCGAAGGTGTTCACCATCGCCATAGGCGTGTTTTACCTGGTGCTCATAAACTCGATGACGGGCGTGCTTAGCATCGACCCTATATTCCTGGACGTGGCCAAAAACTTCGGGGCATCCAGGCGGCAGTTCTACCTGACCGTGGCCTTGCCGGGCTCACTGCCCATGATCTTCGCCGGCCTTAAGCTTGGAATGGGCACGGCGCTCCTCTTGATCGTGGCGGCGGAGCTCTCCGCCGCTCAAGCCGGCGTGGGCTGGATGGTCTGGAGAGCCTACGACATGTTTGACATTGAGCGCATGTTTTCCGCCCTCATCACGCTCGCGGTGATGGGCTACTTGTTATCCATCGCTCTAGACGCCCTGGAAAAGAAGATCATCCCCTGGAAGGAAAGGTAAGGAGGATTCACAGTGCATCCATGCCAAGTTGACGTGCCGAACCCGGTGGACGCCGGCGACATCGCGGTTCTGACCTCGCACCTAACCAAGACTTTCGAATCGCCTTCCGGAACGGTTACGGCTTTGGACGATCTCAACATCCAAGTCAGAAGAGGGGAGTTCATCTGCATCGTTGGTCCGTCGGGATGCGGCAAGACCACGCTGCTCAGGATCATGGCAGGTCTGGAAAAGCAGACGTCCGGAAGGATCTACGTCCACAGGAGTTCCAACAACAGGCCGCTTACCGCCATGGTCTTCCAGTCCGACTCCATCTTCCCGTGGATGACCGTAGAAAGGAACGTCGGTTACGGTCTTCAGATGCAGGGCGTGCCCAAAAAGCAGCGCGAGGAGACAGTGAAGAAACTCCTTGCCATGACCGGCCTCACGGCCTTCGCGCAGAGTTATCCCCACCAACTGTCTGGCGGCATGAAACAGCGGGTCAACGTGGCCAGGGCCTTCGCGGCGGATCCAGAGATCTTGTTGATGGACGAACCTTTTGGGCTCTTGGACGAGCAAAACAGGCTGATACTTCAAAAAGAACTCATGGACATTTGGCAGGAGTCCCAGAAAACGACGGTGTTCATCACTCACAGCGTGGACGAAGCCCTGGTCCTGGGCGATAGGCTGCTGGTGATGACGGCGCAACCGGGGAAGGTGAAACGCATCATCGACATCGACCTGGAGCGGCCCAGGGATATCGTGTCCCTTAGGGGAGACCGGCGCTTTATCGAACTGTACTCGGAGGTCTGGCACCTCTTGTCCGAGGAGGTGAGGCGCTCCAGGGCCCGTCAAGAGTAGAGACGCTCCCCGCTCCCGCGGGGCCATCCCGCTAGGGCAGGGACGTTCAGGTCTTACCGCGGGGCGTTACGAAATACGGGGCAGGACCTCCACGAGATATCTCAAGTCGGAGATGACGGCGTCGCACGCGTTCACGTCATCCGGTACAGGATCGCCGTGAGTGCGCAAGAGGGCCTTCATCCCCATAGACTTCGGCCCGATGACGTCCTCGAGCAGCCTGTCCCCGACAAAGACAGTGTCCTCCGGAGCCGTCCCGGCAAGTTCCAGGGCTTTGGCGTATATGGCCCTGTGGGGCTTTCGCCACCCCACGGTGGAACTGAAAACCCTGAAGTCGGTGAACGCTTGGATGCCGGCCTCGTTTACGTGGCGGTCTATGACTTGTTCCGGAATAGATGTGTTAGAGACGATCCCTACCTTGAGGCCGGGGAACTCCTGTCTCAGGCGGCTAAGGGCCGGTATAACGTCAGGAAACACTTGATAGTGCCCGTCCAAGTCGCAAGCGAAAGCGGAGCTCATAGCCCTGGCGTCTTCGGCGCTGAGCGTCACTCCTAACCGCCCTACGCTCTTCAGGAACACCTCTTGGAAGTCCACTTCCCTTAAGTCCTCTAAGCCGGCCTGGGACGCAGCGGCGGTGGGACCCACGGCATCACCCGTAGCGGGCTTCACAACCGGCCGTGCCAAATGCCCGTCGCTGTGGCCACGGAGTCCTGCCAGTCGTAAGGATACCGATTCCATCAGTGTCTCGACCGCGGTTTCGGGAAGCTCCTTGACGCCCGCGTCTTGTAACCGCTTGATCGCCGCTTGTGAAGCCAGCCGCAGCGCCTCGTCTCTCCCCAAAACCCCGAAGGGAGACCAAAGGGTCCCTCCCAGATCGAACAAGACCGCCCGTACGTTCAAGGCAAATCGCCTCCAATCTTCTCCCTGTTTCCGGGGCTCTTACGCCCCTCATTCGCCTCCGGTGTGATGCCTTCCGGCAAACAAAGCCTGGCCAACAAACCCTCGCATTCTACAACCCGCCGGGATTCACCTGCACAGAACACCCTTGGCTTGGGAGGAATCCGGAAACGGATTGCTGAATTTCGTCTTGTTGTCCCACAATCGAACCGAACACGCAAAAAGGAGGTTTTTCGCCTTTGAACTTGACAGCGATAGTCCACGCCAAGGTCTTCACCGCCAAAGACGCCGAACCCTTCCTTGACGACGCCACTATCGTCATCCAAGACGGCAAGATCGCGGCCGTAGGGCAGGGCATTCCCGTCCCTCCGGGGGCCAATGTCATCGACGGTTCAGGCAAAGTCGTGACTCCCGGGTTCATCGACGCCCATTGCCACATAGGCCTGGCCGAAGACGGCACGGGTTGGGCGGGTAACGATGGAAACGAGATGTCGAACCCGATTACGGCGGACGTACGGGCGATCGACGGCATTTACCCGAAAGACGTCGCTCTTTCCGACGCCGTCGCCGCGGGTGTCACCTGCGTTCAAGTCGACCCGGGCAGCGCCAACATCATCGGCGGCGAGACCCTGGTCATGAAGACATGGGGAACCGTGGTCGACGACATGGTGGTGCTGCGTCCCAGCGGCATGAAGGCGGCGCTTGGAGAAAACCCGAAGCGAGTCTACGGGGCGGACCGGAAAATGCCCACAACGAGAATGGGAAACGCGGCAACCATGCGAAAAGCGCTTGCGGCGGCCAAAGACTACCTCCGCAAGAAGGAAGAAGCGAAAGACCCGGAAAAGGCACCGGCTCTAAACCTAAAACACGAGGCTTTGATCCCGGTACTTAAGAAACAAATCCCCTTGCGGGTCCACTGCCACCGCACCGACGACATCATGACGGCGATCAGGATTGCGAAGGAATTTGACATCAACATCTCGCTGGAGCACTGCACAGAAGGGGGCAAGATCGCGGAGCGCGTGAAGGAAAGCGGGTTTCCCGTCACCGTTGGCCCGTCCATCACAAGCAAGAGCAAGCTCGAAGTAAAGGACATCGGCTTCAGCACGCCGGTAGCCCTGTCCAAAGCAGGCGTTAAGCTCGCCATCATCACTGACCATCCGGTCCTCCCCATCCAGTACCTCAGGATATCTGCAGGGCTGGCCGTAAGGGAAGGTATGGATGAAACCGTGGCTTTGCTTGCCATAACGCGTCACGCCGCCGAAATAGCGGGGGTAGCGGACAGGGTCGGGTCTCTTGAACCGGGGAAAGACGCTGACCTGGTAGTTTGGTCAAAGGACCCCCTGGAGTACGACGCCAAAGCCGAACTCACTTTCATTGACGGCCAAATCGTGTACGAGAACCAAGAGAAGGCAGGTGGCCTTAAGTGAGCAAGACCGCCTACATCAACGCCGACATTTACCCGGTGTCAAAGCCTCCGATCCATGGAGGCGTGCTCCTAGTAGACGGCAAGAAAATCGCGGCCGTCGGTAAAGACATCCCCCTGCCGGAAGGCTGCACCATTATAGACCTTAAGGGCAAGTCCATACTTCCTGGGTTTGTTGATGAGCATACCCACATCGGCATGTGGCCCGAGTGGTACGGACAGCCACAGTCCGACGGCAACGAAGGCTCCAACCCGATAACGCCTGAAGTACGCGCCCTGGATTCCATTTGGCCCGGGCACACCGCCTTTGAGGACGCCAGGTCAGGGGGGGTCACGACGGTCCAGATAACCCCTGGCTCAGGCAACATCATTGGCGGCGAAATGGTTGTGGCGAAGACCAGAGGCACCGTCGTGGACGACATGATAATCAAGAACCCCAGCGGCCTAAAAGCGGCCTTGGGCGAGAATCCCAAGAACTACTACGGCAACCGCAAGCAGGCCCCCGTTACGCGCATGGGCAACGCCGCGCTCTTGCGGGGGGCTTTGTACAAAGCCCGGGAGTACGCCAAGAAGCTCGAGCGCGGCCAGGAAGACCCGTCAAAGATGCCCGACAGGGACTTGGGTATGGAAAACCTACTGAAGGTCCTGCGACGTGAGATTCCCTTGCGTATTCACGCCCATCGGGCCGATGACATAGTCACAGCGGTCAGGATCGCGGAAGAGTTCGACCTTGACTACTCCATAGAACACTGCACAGACGGCGCCGCGATCGCCGAGTTCCTCGGCAAGAGGAAAGCAAGGGTCAACATAGGCCCGAGCCTTTCCAGTAGGACCAAGATCGAGACGCTTAACATAAACCTTAAGACCGCGGGGATACTCGCGGAAGCGGGATGCCGGGTCAGCATCATGAGCGACCATCCGTTCCTGCCGGTCCAATTCCTTTCCACCGCCGCCGCCCTGGCATGGGCCAACGGCATGAAAGAAGAGGACGCGCTCAGGGCCGTGACCTTGACCCCAGCGGAGACCCTGGGCGTAGACGACAGGGTCGGAAGCTTGGACGCGGGCAAGGACGCTGACTTTGTGGTGTGGAGCGGGCACCCCTTCAGGATCCGTTCGAAGGTCTTGGAGGTTTACATTGAAGGGCAGAGCGTTTTCGCCCGGGCTCATAACTAAGAAACACGTGGCGTCCATCCGTTAGAAGCTCCGTACCGATTCCGATGGATGGACGCCACTATAATTTTTCGCGGTCATTCCGCGTCTTATTCAATCACCATTCCTGTGTTTTTAGGCCTTGGGGATGAGCCTCACTTCCTTGGTGTCAAAGCCTCCCCTCTCGTTTCCGGCTTTCACGGAAACGGTCACCGGTGACGGCGCGGACACAACCCACTGGCACAGATGCTCGGTCTGCGGACCGCCGCCGAAAGGCCTCCCCACGGAAAGACGGCCTTCCATGTGCCCGATTTCGATTTCTTTCGTGCCGCCCACCACGGCGGCGCCCTCAGGCAACTCTATGGTAGCCTTCACGGGCTTTGCCTTCTTGTTCTTCTTGGCCTGATCCGTGACGTTGGTCGGAAGGTACCCCATGTTCCTGACGGCCACCTTCACATTGTAGACGCCTTTCGCCACTTCCTCGACCTCGATCCGGGTTATCCTTACCAAAGGAGTGGTCAGCGCCATCTCAATGAAGAGATTCGAGTTTTTCTCGCACTCTTGCCTTAGGAACTTGGGCGGCGGGTTCTGTATGACGAACTTGTGCTTCCATCCGCCTATCTCCACCGGCCCTAGCTGGGGATGGTTGAAAGGACGCCAGTTGATGAAACCTTCGCCGTTTAGGTTCTCGTCGTTCCACTTTTGCATCTGGATGTTTTCTTCCTCGGTCCAGTCCATGAGAGTCTTGTAGCTGTCTTTCCTTCCCATGGCACGGTTGGGCATATCCCAGACCTCGGTGGAGTACGCGATAACGCCGGCGTGCTCGAACATCCACTCGAGGGCTACTCCCCAAAGGGGACGCTTCCCTACGATATCCTTGGAAAGCGCGAAGTCCTCATAGACCCCGACGCAAGGATACCCCGTGGTCTCGAGCCCGATCGCGCCTATCTCCTTGAGCGCTTTTAGGTCCTTGGGGCTTAGGTCTTTGTCGGCCTTGGCGGCGCCCGGCCTAAGCACCACTCCGCTAAAGGTGTGATAGGACTGAGCCAGCGCTATATTGGGGTGGGATTCGAAAAACTCGGCGACAGACCTCGATTCCGGCTCCGAGAACGGATAGGGTCCGGCGCCGGGCTGCATGTAGTCTTGCTGCCAGTTGGCCGCGTAATTCCTGTTTACGTCCAAGCCCCAGCGGCTCGGCGCGGGCTTTACTTCCACCCCGTTCCAGTTCTTGATGTAGCCCTCCTGATAGACGGTGTAGTACTTCCCGCCGAACTCGTTGGGCTTGCGCCTAACCATCACCCGGGGATCTTTCTCTGACACTCGCCACGCCCCGTTCTCATCTTCCACGCGCATCTGGGCGATGATCCCGTCGCCGTCAATATCGTAAGGGTTCAAACCGTCCTGCTCTTCCTCGTACGGCCAGGGCCGTATGCTGGACCTGGGAATATACGGTTCCGTGAGGTACAGTTCGGCCCCGTCCACCGAGAGCCTGGGGACGATGTAGAAAGTCCTGGTGTCCACCAGAAGCCTGGTCTTGGGGTCCGTAGCGTAATTTGAAAGCAAGCTCCACGCGCTGTACAGGCAGATCATGCTTCCGGTGACCTCGCCCGCGTGAGTGTTGCCGTCCACGTACAACCCGGGCTTCTCCGACGGTTTCCCTATCTTCTTATTGGTCACTTCCAAACACCAAATGTCCCGGCCCTGCCAGGTCTTCCCGATGGAGTACATCTCGCAAAGGTCGGGGTAGGTCTCGGCGAGCCACCTAAGAGCGGCTGTGAGTTCGTCGTACTTCAGGTAACGGTCCCAGGTGAAATCCTCCAGTTTCATTAAACTCCCTCCAGATGTTCTTGGTCTTTAGTCGGGAATCAGCGGAATGATGCGTCCGAACAGGAACTGCAGCCTGGCGACTAGGTAGGACAACCTCGCCATGACCGTGTACCCGTACGACGAACCGAAGGCCAGCATTATGGTGGCCCGCCCCAGGTTCCGCACCAAATTGCCCGCGCCGAACCCGTTCGCCGCCTTCACCCCTTCCGCCTTCTTTCCAATGGGAATGAAGAGGAAGAACGCGAGGGTCGAAGCCGTACCCAGCACCATGACCACGTTGTTCAGGTTGGTCATGGGCAGCATGGTAGCTTTCACTTGAGCCACCAACTGGGCATCTATAACCCCGGTTATGGTCACGCCCGCCGCGGCGCCCATCATGAAGGCCAGGGGAAACCTCGCGAGGTGAGACAGGGGCTTGTAGTACCTGGCATAGAGCAGGACGCCAAGGACAAGGGGTATGACCAAGATGAACTTCCCCTGACGGAGAGGATCTAAGCCCATCTCCTTGATGTTGGACCAGCCCAACACGATAGCTTGGGCTGCCGCGAACCCCACGTAAAGGTGTTCGGCGTAGGTGAATGCCCGGTTTTCCTTGAACAAGTAGCTGAAGCATGCCACGATGAGCAGGCCCGACAAGTAGGTTCCGACCGTATCTGCCATCAAGACCGCCTCCCGTTCTGACCGTTCTTTCCGTTGACCCTCTTCCCGTAAAGGAAGCCGAGGTTCCCAATTAGGACAAGGCCCACGATAAGCAGGTGGCCCATGGACTGGGCGTCCATAGCGCCTGTCGCCTGACCCGGAACACCCGCCAGAATCTCATACTCGGCCGCGCCTGAAAGCCCGATAATCGCGCCTTTCACTTGTCCCGACGCGAGGAACGGGCCGATAAACGGCAGCACGGGAGCGGTGCCCGCCATGATGATGGGCGTGCCGTAGGCCGCGTTAAGGTGGCTCACGTAGAAGAGACCGTCAGAGCTGCCCGTACAAGGCACGATGACGTCGACGTCCCGCATATCGGTAAAACCCTGGAACAGCGGGAGATCCTTGAGCGGGGTTCCGTCCACGTCGCTTGGCATAAAGGACCAGAAATCCTTAAGCCCGGCTATGGCGCTCTCCCCGCCCGCCTTAAAGGGCAGTATGACGTAGTCCTCGCCGTACTCGTAGCCGTACTCTGCCGCGTAAGTCGAACGTATCCTTTCGGCGTACATCCCGCCTTCCTGCATTGTCGGGTAGAAGATGATCTTGAGCCCGTTCTTCATGTAGTGACGGACCAAAGCGAGCATCTGCGGCCAGTTTTCCGCGTCCACCGCGGGGTTGAACGCGATGGAATGGAATACGATGGAGCCTTCAGGCAGCGCGTCGATGTATTCGTAAGCCTTCCGGGTATTCTCGCTCATGAGGAGAGGCAAGCCCATAGGACGTATTAGCGGGACCAAAAAAACCAATATCAGGGTGGCGTAAATAGCCGGTTTGGGAATGCTCTGAAGCCGCTCGTACCAAGGAGAAGACATTACTGGCCACCTCCCAAGTATCCGCGTTCAAGCCCCAGTATGACCCTAAGGCTCAAGGCTATGGCTCCAAGCGCCCCCCCTATGGCTATGCCCCTCATGCCCGCGGTGTTGGGGACCGCCATGATCCAGGAGGAAACCGCGGGGAGGCCTCTGAACAGCAACTCTCCTATACCAACCTGGCCAAGCATCACTATGACGGCCCCCAGCATCAGCACCCCGGATTGCCAGTCCTTAAACCGGAAAGACCTGTAGGACGCGGAAGTGATCATGAACGCCAAGAGGGACGAGATGCCTGAATATATCGGCTGGTAGAGGTAGTTGAAGCCCCACTGGTAGACGGGGGATGTGGTCCCCTTGAAAAGGCCGATGGCCGTGAAGGTCACCAGAGACGCCAAGAGGACGATGCTGGCGTCCCACCCCTTCTCTTTACGGGCAATCCTCATGGTGTGAGTACCCAGGAGGTTCACGGCGCCGAGGCCGAGGGCGAAGGCGGCGACGATTGTGCGCCAGTTCACCACATCGGTGCCCAGTGAATCGAGGAAAGCGTTTTGAGGAAGGAAGTACTTGCCCAGCACGATGGTCCCGGCAAGAAAACCGATGATAAGGGGTACGGTCCGCCGCGTCATGTCAGCGCCCCCCTATCGTTTGGGAAGCTTGGAATACCGACCTAAAGGTGAAATACAAGCTTCCGAGAATCATCGCCGCTATGCTCAGGTATTTGCCGACCTCCTGGGCGACGAGGCTGCCGATCTGGGCGCCGTTTCTGGACAGGTAGGTGCCCGCGGCGTATATCTCTTCGCCGATCAGGGTGTAGTCGCAGGCCGCCACAAGAAAAGGAAGCTGGTGAGTGTTGGCGGTGCCGGATACCTGAATAGCTCCTGTTTTCTGCCCGGCTTCGGCCAAAGTCAGACTTTCAAAGAAGAACGACCCAAACAAGAAGTTGGCGCCGATGGGCTCCCGTTCGTAGATGCCGAGAACTCCCGCGGTGAATCCCCCCGATAGAAACCGCATTGAGTCTTGGCTGAAAGACTTCTCCTTGCCCTCCGCGAGATACGCTTGACGTACCACCTCGGTGGCGATGGTGTGGGCTTCGGGAAGCGCGTTGACTACTAGGAGCTTGGTGTCGTATTTGGCAGTCTGCCTCGCCACGTAGCCAAGGATATCGAAAGCGGCGAAGGCTTGGGCGTCGAACGCTCCCGCCGGGATAACGAAGAGAGAGGTTCTTCCCATCTCGGTCGCCCGTCCGATGGCTTCATCGATGGCGTCCAGTCCCGGCACCCGCCTGATCGGGATGCCGCTGCCGGTGGAATTTCTCCTCATGGCATATAGGGACGAAAGGGCGAAAGCCACAAGGAAGCAAAACGCTATGGTCTTGTTGTCCATGCTTCTGACCTCCACTCTAACTGTCATAAGGGCATGTTTTGCCAAGCCGTCTCCCGGTAACGTTTCGAAAAGCGTTTTCTAACCGGAAAAACGCGCGACGAAAGCATGATCCTGGTTGAGACATGTCCGTTAGAGTCCAGGTGAGAAGATGGAAGAGGAAACCGAGTACCAGGCGTAAGGCATGGTGTGTGGTCTTGAAACAGGAGGAGTTGTCACGAATGAGTCCCTATCGGCTACTCGGACAAGGCACCCCTGGCTCTCCCATCTCTCACCTGGATGCCCACAGCCAAAAGACCCGCGGAGATTGTCGCAATCCCGGTAATCCCCATCACTATCACCCCCCTTCCGGCTGCCCCCAGGTCTCCCGCAATTAAAAACCCGCGCGTAAGACCTGTCATCGCCAACCAAACTGGCGGTGCAAGGAACTTGCCGCACGGGTCTTTTCTACCCACGGTGTGCTTTGTTCTAAAGCTAGTACCGCTCGGTCCAGGCCGCCCTCTTGTGGACACTTATCCTTTGGAATCCATTGGCGCGGAACCCTAAGGTACCCTTCCTTGAGACAACCAACACTTATTTGGATATTGCATGGATTCTAGCAGACCACTGATGTCCCATGCAATACCCCTAACGAACTATTTCTCCACATTTGAAGGATATCCTCGTCACTTGGCGTAGGCGGAAGCGTCGCGCAAACAGAGAGCGAGAGGGCTCCCAACAACAGAACCGCGATCACGGCGGAGAACAGCGAAAACATGGCCACGGATAGCCCGTGGTCGTCGGTTGCCTTCTGAGCCATATGGTTAGCCCGGCCGTCCAATCCAACCCACCCTTCTGGGGGCGCTGTCCCGGAACCATTATCCAACAAGGCATATTCTTGGACCTCCTTGGGATAATAGCAAGGCGGATCCAATCTTCGGAAAGCGGTGGTCCTCACGATCCCTGCGGCATACATTCAGAACTCTGGCACATACGCCCAGACGATGGGGCTCCTTCAGAAAAAGCTCGAGGAGCATCTCAGTGATTCAGGGCCTCTCGCCCCGATAATGGAGTTCGTCTCCGCCACGCCGGGCAAGAGGCTCCGACCGCTATTGACTATCTTGTCGTCGACCATGGCGGGGGAAACCTTCGGGACAACTCCTGACCACGACACGGTTTTCGACGTCGCCGCCGCCATCGAACTCATCCACATGGCCTCCTTGGTCCACGACGACATTATCGACGACGCCAAGAGGCGCAGGGGAATGCCCACAGTGCATGTGGTGTGGGGGCTGCATTCGGCGGTTCTGGCTGGGGACTACCTGTTCACCAGGGCCAATAGGATCGCCCTTCGTTATCCCGAGCTAGGCATAGCCTCCTTGTTCAACCAGGCCATTGAGCTTACATGCGAAGGAGAAATCATGCAGGACGAAAGGCTCTACGACGCGAGCGTCACGGAAAAAGAATACCTCTCCCACATCTCGCGGAAGACCGCCGTCTTAATGGGGGCAGCGTGCCAGGCGGGAGCTATGCTCGCCAACGCCCCTCCCCACGCCGAAGAAGCCCTGCTCAGGTTCGGCATAGAACTAGGGTGCGCGTTCCAAATCGCCGACGACGTCCTGGACTTCACCGCTGACCCTGAAGAGTCCGGAAAAGAAGCTTGCAACGACCTCAGGCGGGGCCTCTTAACCCTGCCAACTATTCTCGCCATGGAAACCCCGATAGGAGACCTCGTGAGGAAAGCGTTTCAAGCCCGATCTGTGGACGCAGACACTGTCTCCGAGATACGCGCCGGCCTTATCCTCGGGGGGCACATCCAGAAAGCCAAGCAAAACGCCGCCCACCTCGCGAGGAAAGCGGCGTCTCGTCTGTCCATCTTCTCAAAAAGCGCCTCTAAGGACGCGCTGGAGGGTATCGCCGGGGAGATCGTTAACAGAATGGCCGACAAAGCGGTTTAGCTGGGTTGCTCAACAGATCGCCGCGGCATCGCCTAACGCGCGGTCATTAGAGCCCTTTGCAGCTGCTGCAAATTGGTTATGGGCTGCCCGCAGACCCTTCCCTGACAAATCACGATGGAAGGCGTGGATGGCGGGTCTTCAGGTTCGTCTCCCAGCACCCTGGCCCGGTCTTGAGCGAAGATGACCTGGGACTCCGGAAGGAACAAGCTGCGGATGTAGTTGAGCATGGGCTCAACGGCCGGGTCCTTGTGCCTTCCCGTGACCGTTATGTCCCGGGCTCCTTCCGAGTAGCTTAGGGCCGAAAGCATGAGACCGAACGCCGCGGGACTCTCTGTGAGCATCTCTTCCATCGCCGCGATCGCGGCCATTCCCAGTTCCTCAAACCGCTCGAGACCTAGGAGATGGGAAAGGCGCAGAAGGTCCATGACCGCTACAGAGTTTCCTGAAGGCACGGCCCCGTCGTAGGCTTCTTTGGGCCTGATTATCAACTCTTCCGAATCCTTTCCCGTTAGGAAGAACCCCGCGCGCTCTTCGTCCCAGAAGATTTCCACCATGTCCTCTGCCAACGTCTTTGCCAGGGACAAGTACCGCTCCTCAAACGTCGCCTGGTAGAATTCCAGGAGCGCCCATACGAAAAAGGCGTAATCATCCAGGTAACCTTTGTGAAGCACTTCCCCGTCCCTATACCTGGCGTAGAGGACGCCGTCTTTCAGCAGGTGCCGGGTTATGAAACCGTAAGCTTCCTCGGCGGACCGCAAGTACTCTTTATCCTTGAAGGCACCGTAAGCCTTGGCAAAGGCCGCTATCATAAGGGAGTTCCAGGACGTCAGTATCTTGTCGTCTGTGGCCGGGCGGACCCGGGACGCTCTAAACGCCTTCATGCCCTTCCGGAACCGTTCCGCCGACGGGTCTCTGGGGCCGATCAGGTTGTCTGAAGGAAGGTGCGGAATAGAAAAGCCCCTGAACGGGCCCTGCTCTTTTATCCCGTACCTTTTGGCGGCAAACGGGGCGTCTTGTTTGCCCAATGCCTGTTCCAGGTCCTCATAAGTCCAGACATAGTACTTGCCTTCCTCGCCTTCGGACTCGGCGTCGATGGCGGCGTAGAACCCTCCTTCTGGGGAAGTCATCTCCTCCCAAATGAAGGAGGCGATTTCGCTTGCCATTTGCCTGTAGGCGTCTTTCTTGGTGCAAAGCCAAAGCTCGGTTACGGCCATGAGCATCAGGGCGTTGTCGTAGAGCATTTTCTCGAAGTGCGGGATCATCCACCTGGAGTCAGTGGAATACCTGAAAAACCCGAAGCCCACGTGATCGTATATGCCGCCGGCGTAGGCTCTTCGGATAGTCTTCTCCGCCATGTCCAGGGCCCGCCTCTGCCCTGTCCTCTTCCAGTACCTCAGAAGGAACATGAGATTGTGGGGAGACGGAAACTTGGGGGCGGTGCCGAAACCGCCGTACTCCTCGTCAAAAGCACCGGAGTAGGACGAAAACGCCCTATCCAGGATTTCCACGAGCTTGCCATCAACCGCTGCCTTGACCGCGGTTTCGCCGGCCCGCTCTCCACCGGTTGCCCCACTCCATCCCCGCTTGTTTTCCTCCGCCAGGGCATTAGAGACGCGTTCCGCCTGCCTGATCAACCTGTCTTTGTCGGTCGCCCAACCTTCGCTGACCACCTGCAATATGTTCAACAAGCCGGGAAGCCCGAACTTGGATTCCTTGGGAAAGTAAGTGCCCGCGAAGAAAGGCTTTTTGTCCGGAGTGGCTATGATAGTGAGCGGCCATCCGCCGCTTCCGGTCAGCATCCGGCAGACTTCCATGTACACGTGGTCGACGTCGGGACGTTCTTCCCTGTCAACTTTCACCGGGACGAAGTTCCTGTTCAGTTCCTCTGCCACCTCGCGGTCTTCGAAAGACTCCCGCGCCATCACGTGGCACCAGTGACAAGTGCTGTAGCCGATGCTTATGAACAGCGGTTTATCCTCGGCCTTGGCTTTCTCGAAAGCTTCCTCGCCCCAAGGGTACCAGTTCACCGGGTTCTTGGCGTGCTGCAGCAGGTACGGCGACTTCTCCCGTCCCAGTCTATTGACCATTTCTTCGTTTTCGCTCGTCGTCTCCACCCCCGGTTGTTCTCAGCGTTCACTCTCCTAGTATCAGTCTAAAAGCACCTGGGTATGAAAGGAGAAGGCGCTCCGGCCAGCCGTGGCCAAAGCGCCCAATGAATCCTCGGGCGGAAACCCCGGTAAGTCCTTGTGTCCGCGCCCATACCCCGGACGTCTTTCCAAGTTATTTAAAGAACTCGTCCAGCGGGAACTCCCTCCCGTGCGGGAACGGGCACTTGTAGGGAGAGTCTTTTGTCTTCTCGTCGAACTCCTTCTTAGCCTTGGCGATCTCCTCCGGGTTTTTCACCAATTCCAAGCCGCAGAGGGCCATGGCCTTGGCGGCGACCAACATTCCCTTCATCCCGATGGAGCTGCCTGACGATGCGCAGTTCTGCCACGAATGCCCGGGGCACCCGATGGGAACTGTGGCCGCCGACACCTGCACCGTCGGCACTATCCAACTGACGTCGCCAACATCGGTGGACCCGCCTCCGGCCCGCCCCTTGCCTGTCGGCGGAACCAGGGTGGTGTTCAAGACCTGCGTCTTGAGCTCGGGGAATTCGACAAACTCCTGGTTCGTCATGGCGGACTCCAGGCTCTTCGGGTCAAAGGTCGCCCGGAGTTTCTTGGCGAACTCCAGGTCCTTCTCGTCAAAGTCGGGCGGCCCTACCTTCTTAAGGCACTCCCACATCACGTCCGCCAAGGTCTCGTTCAGGAGCACTTCGTAGCAGCCTGTCAGGAAGTTCTCCTCGAAGGTGGTCCCGGTCATGAGAGCGGCGCCTTTGGCTATGTCCAGGAGCCACTTGTAGATTTCGTCAACTTCGCTCCTTCGCGGAGCCCTCACGAAGTACCACACCTCGGCTTCAGCGGGGACCACGTTGGGCTGTCCGCCGCCGTTAGTGATGACGTAATGGATCCTCGCTGAGCTGATTACGTGCTCCCTCATGTAGTTGGCGCCTATGTTCATAAGCTCCACGGCGTCCAAAGCCGAACGTCCGTTGTGGGGATCGCCGGCCGCGTGGGCGGTCTTGCCGTGGAACCGGAACTTGGCCGAGTTCATGGCGGTACCGGTGCCCATCCTCACCGTGTTGAAGGCGCCGCCGTGCCAAGTGATGGCCACATCCAGGTCAGAGAAGAGTCCTTCCCTGGCCATGTACACCTTTCCGGCCAATAGCTCCTCCGCGGGACAGCCGTAGTACCTGACGGTTCCCTGCATGCCGCCTGACTGAAGGGCTTCCTTCAAGGCCAGGGCCGCGCCCAAAGCCGCGGTACCCAGGACGTTGTGTCCGCAGCCGTGCCCGGCCCCTCCCTGGACTCGAGGCTTCTTCTCGGCGGACACCTCTTGAGACACCCCCGCCAGCGCGTCGAACTCGCCGAGGAAGCCAATGTAAGGCCTGCCCGAGCCCCACTCAGCCACAAAGGCGGTAGGTATGCCGGCCGCGGAACGCGTCACGGTGAAACCGTTGGCCTCAAGGTAGTCGGCCTGGGCTCTTGAGGACTTAAACTCCTGAAAGCCGACTTCAGCGGCTTCCCATACCTCTGTCGCGAGGCTCTCTAGCTCAGATCGTTTTGAATCCAGAAATTGAAGAATGTCAATCATGGCACTCGCCTCCCTTTCGTGAATCCTTTCAAGATAGACAGTCCTGTCTCCTGCGGGCGTTATGAAGCGGGCAACGAAAAAGAGAAAACCGAGCCGGAACCTTCCATACTCTCCACCCAGATGTCGCCGCCGTGGGCCTCTACTATGAATCTTGATATGTACAGCCCCAATCCTAGGCCTTCCGTACCCTTGCTTGATGAGGCGCGGTAGTATTTGCTGAAGAGCAAAGGGGTTTCCTCAGGGGAGATGCCCGGGCCCCGGTCTTGGACCGAGACGATCACGCGATCGCCGGACCGGTAGAGCCGCACGTCCACAGGGCTTTCGGGAGGCGAATACTTCAGAGCGTTGGAAAGCAGGTTGTCAAGGCACCTGTCTATCCACACCGGGTCGCCCTTGATCCATAGCTGCCTGCAAGGCGTCACGAACTTGATCCGGCAGGGGCAAGCGATTTCTTGGCGTTCAACGGCGTCCCTGACAGCTTGGCACATATCCACAGGAACCCTGCGGGTTACCGCCAAACCGCTCTCAAGTCTGGCGGAAACCGTGACCATGTCGATCATCTGGGACATCCGCCAGGCGTTCCGCAAGATAAGCTCGGCTGCTTTGGCCTCTTCCTCCTGACCCTTACTCTTTAGGGCCCGGTTCAAGAGCTGCGCTTGACCGATGACTACCGCTAAAGGGTTCCTCAGGTCGTGACAGACCGTGTAAAGGAAGTCATCCTTCAAGTCGCGAAGACCGCTCATGACCGAATCTCCTTCGCGGTGAGTTAACTATTCTGGCAATTCGCCAAACTCCGGGACATTCCTTCTTGCCCGTCGACAATTTACCGTTTTCTGCCATTACAGTATTGGTCCGCTCACGGCAGTATCACACCCAATTGACAGCCTATTTGGCGAACATGGTGATGGCCCACGGTTGAACCGTGGTCGCGACCTCTGGCCGTGGACCAAATTGGATGGTCCAATAGAAATATGACCGATCCTTTGAAGGAACTATTGAGGCGGTGTTGAACTAGGAAAGAGAATGTCCAGGCTTCACCGCTAGCGCAATCGCCGCATAAGCAAAGGAGGCAAATGTAGTGAATCCGGTACGCCACGAAAAGCTCCTAAGCTGGGTCAAAGAGGTAGCCGAGTTGTGCCGGCCAGAATCAGTGTACTGGTGCGACGGCAGCCGCGCTGAGTACGACAGGCTAATGTCTGAAATGGTGGAAAGCGGTATGGCCATTCCGCTCAAGAAGCGGCCAAACTGCTACTTGTTCCGTTCCGACCCCAGTGACGTGGCCAGAGTCGAAGACAGAACCTTCATAGGAACCAAGAAACGTGAAGATGCCGGTCCGACCAACAACTGGATTGAAGCGGACGAACTGAAGCGCATCATGACCGAGTTGTACCGGGGATGCATGCGCGGGCGTACTATGTACGTCATCCCGTTCTCCATGGGTCCCTTGGGATCGCCCATCTCCCGGATCGGCGTCGAGATAACGGACAGCCCCTATGTTGTTTGCAACATGCACATCATGACCCGTGTGGGGACCAAGGTTCTTGAGCTCCTAGGCACTGATGGAGACTTTGTTAAGTGTCTCCACTCAGTAGGCGCCCCCTTGGAGCCGGGCCAGAAAGACGTCGGGTGGCCGTGCGCTCCCATGGAGAAGAAATACATCAGCCATTTTCCCGAAGAAGACACCATCTGGTCCTACGGTTCCGGATACGGCGGAAACGCCCTCTTGGGCAAGAAGTGCTTCGCTCTCCGGATAGCGTCCACCATAGCCCGCCGCGAAGGTTGGATGGCCGAGCACATGCTTATCCTCCGGCTTACCAGTCCTGAAGGAAAGCAGTATCACATTGCGGGCGCGTTCCCGTCCGCCTGCGGAAAGACCAACCTGGCCATGATCCACCCGACTATCCCGGGCTGGAAGGCCGAGTGCCTCGGCGACGACATCTCCTGGATGAAGATCGGGCCTGACGGAAGGTTATACGCCCTTAACCCTGAAGCCGGTTTCTTTGGAGTGGCTCCCGGCACGTCCTACAAGACCAATCCTTCCGCCATGGACACTCTGAAGGAAAACACCATTTTCACCAACTGCGCCTTGACCGACGACGGCGATGTCTGGTGGGAAGGCATGGGGCCGGCTCCAGCCCACGCCATCGACTGGAAGGGCCGTGACTGGACTCCGGACAGCCCCGAACCCGCCGCCCACCCCAACGCAAGGTTCACCGCTCCGGCTGCCCAATGCCCCGTCATCTCCCCGGATTGGGAGAAGCCCGAGGGCGTGCCGATAGACATCTTCATTTTCGGCGGACGCCGCGCCACCAACATCCCACTTGTCGCTGAAGCCTTTGACTGGGACCACGGGGTCTTCTTGGGCGCGACCGCTTCCTCTGAAACCACCGCCGCCAACATCGGCGCGGTTGGCCAGGTGAGAAGAGACCCCTTCGCCATGAAGCCTTTCTGCGGCTACAACATGGCGGACTACTTCGGACACTGGCTTGAGATGGGAGACAAGCTAGGCAAGAACGCTCCTCGCATCTTCTACGTCAACTGGTTCAGGAAGGGTCCGGACGGCAAGTTCCTGTGGCCTGGATTCGGTGAGAACAGCCGCGTGCTGAAGTGGATGTGCGAGCGCGTCGACGGAAAGGCCGCCGCCAAGGAGACTCCTGCCGGGTACCTCCCCACCGAGGACGCCTTAGACCTTACGGGGCTCGACATTCCGGCGGAGGATCTCGCCACGCTTCTTACTGTAGACAAGGAGGCGTGGAAGGCAGTGGAAGTCCCCAGCATCGAAACCCACTTCGCGCAGTTCGGCGACCGGCTCCCCAAGAGACTGGCGAAGCAGTTTGAGAATCTCAAGGAGAGACTGGGGGCTAACTAGGCTCCTCCTGTTTGTTTCCGAGAATCTGTTTCTGGGAATCTTGAGAGCGGGACCTTTCGAGGTTCCGCTCTTTCGCTTCTGGAAGGGTTTGGTGCCATGATAGAGAATTCCTCGGGAAACGCTCTTCAGAAGGAGGTCTTTCGCGTGGACGTTTTTGAAGCCATAAAGAACAGAAGGTCTATCAGGGGCTATAAGGATGAGCCGGTGCCTGAGGAAGCTCTGTCTCAAGTCTTGGAGGCCGCCCGCCTCGCGCCTTCGGCTGCCAACAGGCAAGAATACAAGTTCATTGTGGTGAAAGATGAAGCTACCAGGAAGGCGCTGGTCCCGGCCTGCAACAACCAGAAGTTCGTCGGGGAGGCTACAGTCGTCATCGTGGGTTGCGCCACCAACCCTGAGCGGAAGTACGCCAGGGTTGACGTAGCCATAGCCATGGACCACATGACCTTGGCCGCCCACGCGCTCGGGCTGGGGACTTGCTGGATCGGCGCTTTTTCCGAGGAAGAAGTGAAGAAGCTCCTCGGGATTCCCGAAGAGGTCAGCGTGGTCTGCCTGTTGCCCCTTGGGCATCCCGGCAAAGCCAGGCATCCCCAGGTCGCGCAAGACCAAAGAGGAACTGTTCCCGGTAGACAAGTGGGCTTAAGGGTGGCTGGATAAGGAAACGGACCGGAGGCTTTGCCGTCCGGTCCGTCGTCATTTGTTGAGCGGTCCCCGCCTTCGCCCCGCACCCCACCCGCGAGGCACCGGCGAGGCACTAGCGGGCACCGGCAATACGCCGTCAAGACATCATCTGGTGCAGTGTCCGGGTTTCCTACAACACAGACAGCACCCGCCGGACGTTCTCCTCATGCACATCTTTGTAGAAAGCCTGATCGCTCCTAGACATCCTCGAAATCCTCTTAGCGGCGCCGGGGTCCAAGGTTTCCAGTGAGACGTCCGGAGTGAGCCACGGATGCGGAGTGTTGCGCCGCGCTGCCCCCATGAGACCCCTCAGGTAGCGGACGTTTTCTGCGATCAGCTGAGGCCCCGAAACGTTCCCGTGGCCCGGGATAACCAACGACACGGTTTTCCCCAGTTCTTCCAGTTTATCGGCCCAAAGCCCGATGTTGGTGGCCAAAGTCACTGAGGGGAACGGGTCTTCCACCGCGTCGCCGGCAATAAGGACACCGAGTTTGGGAATCCAGCAGACGCACGAATCACCGGTGTGACCCGGCATATGTATGAGCTCGGCTGTTAGGGAGCCGTCTTCCCCGGGTTCACCGTCAAGACATCCAGAAAGAGGGATCGTGAAGGTATCCCGGAAAGTCGTATCGGGCAGTACCACTGACGCCCCTGAGACCAGTTCGGGATTCTTGAGAGTGAGATCGTCCAGCGTACTCTGCCCCTCTTCGGTCAGTCTTTGTGCCGTGAGTTCGTGGGCTATTACCCTCTCGGGCTTCAATCCCCCGGTACCCAAGCAGTGGTCCCAGTCGGCGTGGGTGTACACTACTGTAGTCGCCCGTGACCCAATCAAAGCCGCGAATTCGTCCATGTCCTTCGGGGAGCACAACGTATCCACTACGAGCGCTTCGCCCGGAAGCACCAATAGCGACCCGTTCACCGATCCGCCGTAGCCTGTCAGCGGCCGGGTATAGGTGTATAGCCCGCCTCCTAGCTCTTTGAGCGTCCCTTCCATTTCTATACCGCCTTTATCGTCCTTTCTTAACCAATTCGGGTTTCCTGTCCAGCCGGTGCAGGGCTTCGATGAACCTTACCGTGCCCGTGGTGCCCCGCATAACCAGAGAGTGAGTCCGGGCGGTATGACCTGAGTAGTACACTCCTTTTAGGAGTTCCCCGTCTGTCACCCCGGTCGCGGCGAACACAACATCGTCGTTCCTCACAAGGTCATCCATGACCAGCTTCTGGCGCACGTCCTTGATCCCCATCTTTTTCGCGCGCTCGGCTTCAGCTTCGGAAGTCGGCCAGAGTCTGGCTTGCATCTCGCCGCCGACACACCTAAGAGCCGCGGCGGCCAGGACCCCTTCAGGAGCGCCGCCTATCCCCGCCAGAACATCAACGCCCGAATCCTCAAAAGCGACGGCCACCGCCGGAGACAGGTCACCGTCGGGTATCAACTTGATCCGGGCGCCGGCCCTACGGACTTCGTTGATGAGTTTCTCGTTCCTCGGCCTATCCAAGATTACCACAACCAAGTCCTCGACGTTCCTGTTGAGTCCCCTGGCGACCTCACGGAGGTTGTAGCTGATGGGAGCGTCTATGTCGATCCTCCCTCTCGCGGCAGGTCCAACCGCCAGCTTATCCATATACATATCCGGAGCGTGCAAGAGACAGCCTTCTTCGGCCACGGCCAGGACCGAGAGGGCCCGTGTGAGACCTTTGGCGAGGACGTTTGTCCCTTCCAAAGGATCGACGGCGACATCAACCGCGGGACCCCTGCCGGTGCCGACGGTTTCGCCTATGTACAGCATGGGAGCTTCGTCCATTTCCCCTTCGCCGATTACAATGGTCCCGTTGATCTCCACAGTGCTAAGGGCGGTGCGCATTGCCTTAACGGCCGCGGCATCGCACCCGTCCTTGTCGCCGGTGCCCATGAGTCGTCCGCAAGCCAAGGCCGCCGCCTCTGTCACCCTGACAAACTCAAGCGCCAGTTCCCTCTCGATCTCTATCCTCATCCCTTGTCTCGCACCTCATCGTCATTGGTTAGTCTCTGTATACCGCTATTCCCAGCCATGACTTTTGAGTCGTGATTCAATCGTACCACTAGCGGAACCATCGTGGGGGAAAATTCTAAGACGATTGGGACATGCTCTTACATTCGGGACACGCTTTTACACGCTTCGACGCTTGCCATCCGGCGCACATACTGTTAAGTTTTGGTGAAGAGACAAGTTACGGGCGCGGATGTCCTCGCGCTCTCGCAGAACTACGGGAGGTGCGGAAATGAACTTAAAAGGAACTCAGACCGAAAAGAACCTGTTGGAAGCGTTTGCCGGCGAATCCCAGGCCAGAAGCAAATATACCTACTTCGCCAGCCAAGCTAAGAAAGAGGGATTCGAGCAGATAGCTGCTATTTTCCAGGAGACGGCGGACAACGAGAAGGAGCACGCCAAGCTCTGGGCCCGCGCGCTCGGTCTCATCGGAGACACCAAGAAGAACCTTGAAGACGCGGCGGCCGGCGAGAACTACGAATGGACCGTCATGTACAAGAAGTTTGCTGAGGTCGCCCGCGAGGAAGGCTTCGAGCAGATCGCGAAGCAGTTTGAGGAAGTAGCCGAAGTAGAGGCCGCCCACGAGGAGCGTTACCGCAAGCTCTTGGCCAGGGTCTGTGACAAGTCAGTTTTCTGCCGCCCCGAACCGATTAAGTGGCACTGCCGTAACTGCGGCTACATCCACGTCGGCACAGAGGCCCCGAAGGTTTGCCCGGCCTGCCTCCATCCGCAGTCCTTCTACGAGCCGAGTCCTGAGAATTACTAAGACCGGCAAAACCGGAGATAGCAGACGGCCCGAGAGATACCGGGCCGAGAACAGATGAGGAAAACCGCCGCGACAAATTCGCGGCGGTTTCTCGTGTTCCTACAGCCTCGCTCCGTACAGCCCGGCTTCTTCCTCCATGCTCTCTAACTCTCTCGCTTCTTACCGCGGTTCGGGGTCAGGTTCGATCACCCGTACCTCGTCGGTGTGTCTCTTGCTCATCGTCTTCATGAGCTTCCGGTCTTTCTTGGACATAAGGACGATGTTCAGGTCGTAATCCTCACCCGGGTAGAGGTCCTCCCTCTTCACCAGAAGCTTGAGCCTCTTCCTGTGAACTGAGATCCGCCTGCCTCTCACAAGGACAATCACGTTGCCTCGTTCGTCAGGTTCCTTGGCGACAATGCCGCGCTCCTTGACGGTACGGACGAAGACAGAATCCCCAACCAAGAAAGTCTTCTCCCTCGGGATTTCGGGAACCGGTTCGGACGCCGTGCCGGTCGGAAGCGCCAGCCTGACTACCTCTGCCTTTGGCGGGCTTGGCGGCGCGCTAGGCTTAGGAGCGGCTTCTCGCGGTATATCTCCCCCTGACATCGATCTAACGTAGTCTTCAGCGGCTTGCACCTCTTCTTCCATAAGCCCCAGCCTCTTGGCTATAATCAGCCCCTGGCTTTGCCCCGGTTGGCCTATGACCAGCTTATAGAGAGGCTTCAGAGTCTCCTCATCGAACTCCATGGATCCGTTTACAAAACCGGGATGCCCTTCGGAGTATGCCTTTAGATCTCCGTAGTGTGTTGTCGCCAGGGTGACGCAGCCCTTCCTGTACAGGAAATCCAACACTGCCGCGGCTAAGGCGGCCCCCTCCCTCGGATCCGTACCGGTACCGATCTCGTCCAACAGGACCAGGGAACCCTGCCCGGCCTTCCGGAGGATATCCGCGATGTTCTTCATGTGCGAAGAAAAGGTGCTCAGGGATTGCTCTAGGCTCTGGCGGTCGCCAATATCCGCGAACACCGCCTGGAAAACGGGCATCGTACTGCCGGGTTTGACGGGGATATGAAGCCCGGACTGAGCCATCGCGACCAGTAGTCCCGTAGTCTTCAAGACAACCGTCTTTCCTCCCGTATTGGGGCCAGTGATCAGGAGCGTTCTGTACCCGTCTCCCACCCTGATGTCCACGGGCACCGCGTCCCTACCTAAGAGCGGGTGGCGGGCACCTTCCAGACGCAGCGGCCCGTTCACGGTGATCTCAGGCGCGACCCCTGAGATAGCCATGCTGTAGCGGCCTTTGGCGAAAATGAAGTCGCAGGTAGCCATAGCCTCCATGGTGATCCGGATGTCGGTGACCCTGTCGACAACCAAAGCAGTGAGCGCGCACAGGACCTGATAGACTAATTCCTCTTCTTGAGCGCGCAGGGTAACCAGCCGGTCCATCAACGGCTGCACCGCGGCGGGCTCTATGAACACGGTCTGACCGCTGGACGATGCCGCGACAACCGTTCCGGGAACCTTCCCGCGAGAAGATGCCTTCACCGGTATGACCCACCGTCCGTTCTTGACGGTAACGAAACCATCCTGGGCAGCGTCGCGCGGGGACAGCGAATTCAGGATGGAATGCAGACGCTGTTCTATCTTGGCTTCCGTCTGCTTGATCTCCCGGCGGACCTTCCGTAGCTCGTCATCGGCGTGATCGCTCACCTGGTCTCCTTCGATGGAGGCCTCGATGGCTTCGGCAAGTCCCGGCATATCCGCTATGGATTCCGAGTACGCGGACAACAGCGGCATCTCTTCGGTCTTGGAGCGCATAAGTTTCTTGAACTTGGCCGCGCCCCTGAGCATATCGGCGATTCGAAGGAGGTCCTTGGGAGACAAGACCGCGCCTTTCTCCGCGGTGGACAGCGCCTCACGCACGTCGTGAAGCCCCTGCAAAGGCTGGCCTCCGGCTCCCACAATAATCAAAGACTCGGTAGTCTCCGCCAAAGCAAGCACTATGCGCCGGGCGTCCGTCTCGGGGACCAGCTTGTCGCACTTGTCTTTGCCTAGGCCGCTCACGCAGTACGATTTCAATACTTCCCTTATCCGGTCAAACTCGAGCAATTCCAGGGTTGCCTGGTCCAAATGGTTAACCCTCCTTGTGGTGACAAATGACGTCAAGCGGCGGAACTCGTCGGGTTTTGGACCGGCCCGGACATGATTTCGCGGGAGAGGGTGCGCACCCGGCTTCTTGCCGGACGATACCCCATAAGACCAGAGGTGCTGTTGTCTTTCCGTGCTACGCGGAATCCGCTACGTGTGCGTGGGCTTGAGCCCCGGATACTGTCGCCTTAGATAGCAAAAAAACAACGGCTTCATGCTGATCCTATCTCAATAACGCCAACATCAGCCCCGCTTGGGCTTAGTTCGCGATATTGGCACCCGCTTAGGCCGGTCTAGCGAACCGACTCCAGGGTAATGAGATAGTAGACAGACATGAAACCGCCCTCCGCCTACGGATTCTATGCTTCGACGCGGGGGAAGTCAACAACTTCTGAGTACTGAGACTAGACCAGGTAGTGAACGTATGCCCCGGGGATCCGATCGATCTCTTTCCGGAAAAACTCCCGAATCGCGTCCATCTTCTCCTCGGGGTAAACATACTTGGTGTATCCGAACTGGCCGAACTTAACCTTCCGGTCGTTTTCATCCAGCGGCAGCTTCGTACCCGGAAACACAGAGAGTATGTTTTTCTTCGCGCTTCCCGTAAAGCGGTGAGTGATCAACTCAAATGGAACAGCCTGGACGCCCGACGCAAGAGACGGTTCACACTGCAAGGCAGTCCTGAGACGCTCCATCAGGTCCCTGTATCCGTCTTCCCAGCCGTCAAACGTTATGACCGGACCGATCATCACTCCGACAGGGTATCCCGCCCCCCTGAGAAGGCTCAACGCTCTGAGCCGCTCCTCCAACGGAGAAGTGTTATGCTCGAAAGTCCTGATGACGTAATCCGCGTTGACGCTGACTCGCGCCGTCGTCCTCCGACCGTGACTCAATCCCAGGATAGGTTCGACACCGCTGAACTTGGTCACAAAGCGAAACCTGCTGCCTTCCAAGCCGCTAAAAAACTCGATGGCTTTGGCCAGCGAACCGGTAAGGTGTTCGATTGCCAAGGGATCAGAAGTTGCCGAGCCCTCAAACACGGTCTCCTGGGGAAGCCGGGTTTGAACCAGGCTCTTCGCGGTGGCCAAGATCTCCTCGATGTTGGCGTATACTCGCACGTACGGCCTAGGGCCGAGAGTGGTCTGAAGGTAACAGTATTCGCAGAGGCCGGGACAGCTCGAGACTAGCGGGAGTTGATAGTGAGCCGACGGCTTGCAAGTCGCGAAGTCCCGGTCCTTTCTCACTCTCACGACCAAAGTGCGTTTCGCTTCCTCATAGACCTGGGTGGGATTCTTGCCCGGCACCTTCGGCCTTTCGCCACGCTTAAGGACCTGAGCTGGCACGCCCAGGTCCTTAAGTCTTTCAACAATATACCTGCCGAGCGGGTATGACAAAGCGGCTTCTTCGATATACGCCCTGCGAGGCACAAACCGGCCGGTCGACGGCATGAGCATCACCGAAGACTAGCGTTCCCCACTTCGGGAGCGGCGTTCCCCGCTTCGTCATTTCAGCTCGTCTCTAAACAACTCCATATAGATGACGTCTTCGTACTCGCCTTCCTTGAGTTCGTGCTCCTTCAGCCGTCCCGCCACCTTGAAGCCCAGCTTGGCGTAGGACTTCTGGGCACGGGCGTTGGAGCCGAAAACCTTGAGATAGACCTTTCTCAACCTTAGGTTAGCGAAAGCGAACCGAAGCAGAGTCCTAAGGGCGTCGGTACCGTACCCCTTTCCCCAGTAGTCTTTGCGTCCGATGACGATCCCGACCTCGGCGACGCCGGACCTCATGTCGATGTCATGGAGGCCGATACTGCCAAGATAGGTACCCTGCAAGTCCTCTATGACCAAGACGCGGTTTCGGGGATCGCTGCCCTCTACTGTCTTGGCCAGCCAGGCTTCCTCCGCTTTCCTCGACAGCGGCCAGAAGCCGATGGCAAGGTTCCGGGTTACTTCCCTGTCGTTGATCCATGCCATGATATTGTCCAAATCGGTCATTTCCGGCGGCCTAAGCCGGGTCTTCTCCCCGTAGAGCACTGCTCCTGCCCCCTACTTCCGCGTGATGGACGAGAATAGCTTCCCTAAGAGCTCTATCAGTTGCGCCATGTCGTTGGAGTCAAAACCCGGGCTCAACACCAACTCACTGCTCTCTTCTTTGGCGGCAAGG
>DULO01000042.1 GCA_012840345.1 Candidatus Fermentithermobacillaceae bacterium | reverse complement strand
TGCACCGGGTGCGAGTACTGCATGCCTTGTCCGCAAGGCATCAACATCCCCGAGTGGTTTGACGCCTACAACCGTGCGAGCATATATGACACTTTGAAGGACCTTCCGGGGAAATACGAGGACTACAAGGCAAGACTCGGAGACCTGGAAGCATGTGTCTCGTGCGGGCTTTGCGAGGACCAGTGCCCGCAGAACCTCACTATTAGGCAGTATCTGAGGGACATAAGAACGGCCGCCTTAGGCCCAAAGGAGACTCCTTAATGATTCGGATGGTGGCAATAGACGTAGACGGTACTCTATTAGACAGTAAGCACAGATTGAGTCCCGAGAACCGGGACGAGTTGGTTAGGGTCCATGATCAAGGGGTCCAGGTGGTCCTCGCCACGGGACGTATGCCCGAACTAATCGAAGATTTGCTGGAGGAGCTGGGCATTGGGGTTCACCTGGTGTGCGCCAACGGAGCCCTGGTCAGGCAGCACGGGAGAGAGGAAAGCCTTGTGGACGAAACCATCCCGATGGATATAGCCCTCGAAATCCTAGATGTCGTGTCCAAGCTCGACCGATACCACTACATTTACTCTACCGACGGTTTTGTAGTGGGGGACGCATTGCATCGCGGGCACGGTCACAAGACCTCGCCGCGCAACATAGTCCATCCGGACCTTGCCGCTTACGTGCGAGAGACGGGGAAGCCGCCTCGCAAGATCTGTTCCATGGGTTCTGACGAGGAGCTTCTGGCGCTTCAGGCGTCATCCCTGGAGCGATGGGGCAAGCACGTCAACGCCTGGCTCGGAGGTCACGGCGGTCTGGAGTACGTGCCGGCGGGCTGTTCCAAGAAAAGGGGCGTATCGATGCTGGCCGAGGCTTTCGGGTTTACTTTGAGAGAGGTCATGGCCATCGGCGACGCGGACAACGACCTGGAGATGGTGAGGGACTCGGGTTTGGGAGTGGCCATGGGGAACGCCAGCCCTCCTCTTAAGGCCGTCGCCAAGTACGTGACCGCGACCAATGACGAATCGGGGGTCGCCAAGGCAGTCAGGCTTTTCATACCTGACCGTGCAACAGAAAAGCCCTTCGTTCGACAACCTTAAGGTAGCGAAGAATATTGAGCCGGAGTTCACAAGGAGGCTATACTAGAGAGTGTGCACGTTTTGCGAAAGTTGGAGCGGGGTCCTAAAGGGGCACCTCCACACCTGATTGGAGGGCAAGCGAGTGACAGAAGCGAAAGTTGTAGTTAAGAGCCAAGTGGGATTGCACGCGCGTCCCGCGGCCATGTTCGTCCAGGAAGCCATCAAGCATAAGTGCAGCATCAAAGTAGAGAGCGCGGGCAAGAAGGCTGACGGCAAGAGCATCCTTCAGGTCCTATCACTGGGTGTAAAGTGCGGTCAGGAAATCACTCTTTACGCGGACGGACCTGGCGAAGAAGAAGCCATTGCCAGCTTGGTGAAGCTTGTTTCCGAGACCACCGCGTAGCCGGCTTTCCTGAGCGGGCGGAATGGAAGTTTCAGATAACTTACGGGACAATCTTAGAGATAACCTGGTCAACATAGGGTTGCGTGCACGTGCTTTGATGGGATAGTTGACGGCCCGTCGTCAGCTGTCCTTTTCGTTTGTGGGGAGGCCGTAGTTTAAGATCCGGATACCCACGTACGCACCACAAAAACGCAGCAGGGGAGCGAGTGACAGTGCAGACAGAGCAAGCAAGGTCAGGGCATCCGTTCAGGATGTGGGACGCCATCATGGAGACGCCGGACTTCGTGGAACGGTGCCTTCAACCCGATCTGGCCGAGCCGGCGAAAAAGGTCGGCAGAGAGATAGTGGAACGAGGCATTAACAGGGTGTTCCTCTTGGGATGCGGGAGTTCGTTCTACGCGGCATCGTCAGCCGCCCGCGCGTTTCAGACCCTGGCCGGCTTGGACGCCGATGCTTACGATTCGTTCGAATTCCACAAATACCGTTTGGGCTTTGTGACTCCCAAGACGGCCGTCATCTCCTTTTCTCACTCGGGTGCTACTCGAGAAACCGTGGATGTTGCCCGCGAGGTCAGGAAACGGGGCGCCTTCACGGTTTCCGTGACCGACAGGCCCGAGTCCCTCCTGGCCGACAGCGCCGACTTCTTCGTGAACGTGGGCGGAGGACGCGAACCGGTGGAGCCCAAGACCAGGAGCGTAGTCAGCACGTTTGTGATGGGCTACCTCATGGCTATCGGAGCTCTGCCCAAGGAACGGCAGGATCAGCTCGACGAGGAATTGAAGCGGATTCCAGCCGCGCTTAGGTCCGCGCAGGGATTGGAGGCCCGCGCCAAAGAGTTGGCCGAGAAGTACTCCGGAGTCAAGAGGGTTTTGGCGGTTGGCAACGGACAGAACTACGTCACCGCCATGGAAATCGCCCTGAAGTTCAAGGAGGCCGTGCTGCTTGCCGGCGAAGGGCTTGAGACTGAGGAAGCTTTCCACGGCCCTATAGCCAGCCTGAACGATTCGACCCTGGTGATCGCCACTTCGTGCCCCGGACCCAGCTACCAGAAGACCAAGGACTACTGCGTCGCGGCGTCCATGATCGGGTGCAGGGTGCTCAGCGTGTCGCCCGAACCATACGACCTGCCCGGTGTAGACAAGCTTGAGGTTCCAATGGACGGCATCAGCGAAGTGTTCAGCAACTCAGTCTTGGTCTATCCCCAGTACATGCTGGCTTACTACAGCGCGCTGGTCAGGGGCAACATGCCCGACGCGTTCAGGATAGGAGACAAGGCTTTCCACGCGGCTATGGCGGCGGTTCCTCCGCTGACTTACTAGGATGCGACCCCGGAGCCTCTCGAGGCACCGGGGTCCTCGGTCTTACCAGATGTGTTCCGGCCTGCGGTCGTGGGGCGCCCACGCTATTCGTTCATCTACCTGCCGGAAGACCGAATAGCAGATGGGTTGGAAGTACCTTAGCCAAAACCGGCTGCCGTAGATGTTGTGGGACTCGAAGTCGACAGAGCAGCGCTCAAAGCCGCGCGCTCTTGCCGCGCGGAGCACCTCATCCAGCAGTGCCGACCCGACGCCGCCTCCCCGGTGTTCCTCCAAGGTGAAGGCGCCCGTTACGCTGGCTGTCTTTGGGTCAGTGATGATGAAGCTGGCGTTCTTGTACGACGGTTCCCACTGCATGTACGCGATGGGTTTGTCACCCCGGAACGCCAAGTAGACGAAATGGGATTCTTGGGACATCCATTTTTCGACGCGTTCACGGAGTCCGCTCAGATCCACCGCGGGCATGAAGATGGGCGATTCGGCCATGTATCTGGAGTGGAGTTCTTTGAGGGTCGCGACGGAGTCCAGGTCAGAGAGGGTCGCCTGGCGTATGTAAAAGTCCTTGTCATCATGGACGGTCGCGCCTATTGGCTCTACCCCCCGGACGGCGTCCACGCAAGCCATGCCGAAATGGGACCAAAACCAGGCGTTTACGGCGTCTTGGTCGTGGGCGAAAATGGTGACGGCGTGGGCGAAGCACCCGTTCCTCACCCATTTCTCGCCCAAAAGCTCGTACATGCGCCTGTAAATGTACTGTCGTCGTTCGCCGGCGATGTCCCCTGCTACAGCGTGGCCCCACTCGCCCACGTAAGCCCCGCGGAAAGGTCCCCTCAGTCCATGTACCAGGTTTGTGGTCATGAACCCGACCAGGCGGTCGCCATCAATGGCGGCGACGCCAGGCGCACGGCTGTAAGCTCGTCGAATTAGGGGCAGGAGCTCTCCAAAGTTCTCGTATCTCGCGGGCAAATGCGGGACGTGCCTTCTCTCGGCCCTGACCCTGCCCGCTGCAAGCAAAGCCGCTTCTCCAAGCAGTTCTTCTGTGAGGGGCACTATCCTAAGTGGGCTCATCTAACCCGCCTCCTTGCTTACATACCTGCCTCTATCATAGACTCGGGTACCCGCAGTTTGGGCTCAGCCTCGTAGAGACTATGAACTTCCTCATCGTCCTCCACAAGGGCGCGGGCAACCCTGTCAAGCAGGACAAAATCCTGCTCGGTCAGTTCCTCGTCTTTACCCGCGATGAGACCCCACACATCCCACGGGAGCATCTCTGCTTCGTTCAGGGCCGCGAGTTCCCTGATCAGGTTCCCGCGGACGAACCAAAGCCCCGACCATTCAAAGATGCCGAACTTGGCGGGGTCAGCCTCACCTGCCCTGCATTTTTGCCATCCTGCCGAGGCGTTTACAAACCGGCCTTCCGGTATGTCCAGCGTATCGAAGTCGATCGCGAGAGTCTTCTTCTGCAACTCATCCAGCTGGGCGTCAAGGCGGACCCAGCGTTCGCCGTTCCAATACTCGCAGATCCAGTGATCCTCGAAGTGATCGGGAAGGAAATACGTGCCGAACCCGCATCGAGCTCTTGACGGAATCCCCTTGTGGCGGAGCATGGAACACAACAAAGTCGAGAAGTCCCTACAGTTGCCAAGAAACCGCTTTTCGAGCGGTCTCGCCGCGGTCAGCGGGGAGGGGTCTATCTCCATTATCACCTGGAGGATTCTCTCGACGGTGCGTGCCTGGACGTGCTTCTTTTGTTCTTCGGTCGGACTCACTCCATACCTACCGGCCCAGTGTACGTGCAGGACCAGGTCCTGAACGACCTTCACCAGCTCAGGCACGGTGTCCGGGAGGGCTTGAAACGCCAACTCCATGCTGCCCGGATTTGTAATCCTTGTGTGACGCGCGTAAAACTCCGCTCCTCTTGATGGGGTTGTTGAGGTAGTCATGGGAGGACCTCCTTTCGTTTGAAGGATGAGCCGTACCGAACATACGACAATGGTCCGACGTTGTCACGCGGTTTCTAGACATCTCGGTATAGAGGCATTGCGCCACCTTGCCATCTGGGTTTTTCTATCCTAAGGTCAACGACACGTTCCAAACCCCGTTGACTCCCTGTTGTCAAATAGAAGAGAATTTAAGCGGTATTTGACTCCTTGACACAAAAAACAGCAGTTCGGGCAGGAGCCAGTACTGTAAGAGACTGAGGAGATGGAGGTTCTAGAATGGGCAAGATACGGGTTTGCGTAGTGGGCTACGGCAACGTGGGAAAAGAGGCCATAGAGTGCATCCGCCAGGCACCGGACATGGAACTCGCGGGAGTTGTCAGGCGTAATCCTGAGAACCCAGGTCTGGACTGTCCGGTGGTGTCGTCCGTCGACGAGCTCGGGAAAGTAGATGTAGCCGTCTTGACGTCTCCTTCTCGTCAGGTTCCGGCGATAGCTCCACTGTACCTGGAAAAGGGCATCAACACTGTGGACAGCTTCGACATCCATGGAGATCCCACGCTCGCCTTGAAGAAGGATCTGGACCAAGTCGGGAAGGCACACGGGAGCGTAGCCATTATATCCGCCGGCTGGGATCCCGGGACCGACTCGGTGTTCAGAGTTCTGTTTGCCGCTATGGCACCCAGAGGAATTACATACACGAACTTCGGACCCGGCATGAGCATGGGCCATACGGTCGCGGTCAAGGCCATCCCGGGTGTGAAGAATGCCTTGTCCATGACCTTGCCCGCGGGGTTCGGCACTCACAAGAGGGACGTGTACGTCGAGTTGGAAGACGGCGCGGACTTTGCGCAGGTTGCCGAGGCTATAAAGAAAGACCCTTACTTCGTCCATGACGAGACCCGCGTAACCAAGGTAGATAACGTTATGGAAATCGAAGCTATGGGGCACGGAGTGTTGCTCCAAAGGTACGGCGCCGCGGGCACAGCCGAGAACCTGGTCCTCGAATTGAAGACTCGCCTAACCAACCCGTCGGCGACGGCTCAGGTAATGGTGTCGGCAGCGCGCGCGTCCACCAGGATGAAGCCGGGCGCCTACACGCTGGTCGAAGTTCCGCCCATCGACCTTCTGCCGGGAGACAAGGATGACCTGGTGAAGCACTGGGTGTAGGGTTGTGATTCTCCGGGGGTTGCCTTGGGAAACGAAACGTATCCCAAGGCAACCCCCGGTTGGCTGACTACTCGCTGTACATCGAACGTACAGTCACTTTATTGTTGGATTCCCCTGCCAGTTCGCAAGTAACGAGCACATCCTCATTGAAACCGATGATGGCTGTGTAGTTGCCGTCCCATTCGTCCACCTTCTTGACTTCGTCGGAACGGAGTAGCCATAACCCTGCCCCCCCGGTTGGTGACCAGATGATCGCTGCCAGGGCGTCGCCGAAAACAGGGATGTCAGGATAAGCTTCCCAGTAGCCGTCCGCGATCTTAACCGGTTTGCCTGCTTCGGGTTGGATGGGGGCCTTGCCCGACCCTCCGTACCAAACCGACGATTCGCCGGTCACGCTGCTTACCAAGTAGAATACTCCTTTGCTCTGACGGTCAAAGGCAAGAGGCGAGACCTCCGAGTCGCCGTGATACGGTTCCGCGTCCACGTCGCTCAGTTTCACGGGTGTTCCGGCTTCCAGCGCGTTTGCGGAGTAGACCGCGTTCCATATGACCCGGGGGATTCCCGAGTCACTCTCGTTATTGGCGCCAGGCTCGACCCTGGGTTCGCCGGCAGGCTCGGGTTTGGGGCCCGCGGCAAACGCGATGGACTTGGAATCGAAAGACCAGGTCAAGTTGGTCAACACCTTGCCTTCAAGCGAAATGGT
>DULO01000041.1 GCA_012840345.1 Candidatus Fermentithermobacillaceae bacterium | reverse complement strand
GTAGTGACCCACGCGGGAGGCGGCAACGTCACGGGCACGGCCAGAGGGCTCAGGAGGGCAGGCGCTCACAACACCAAGGTGATCGGCGCCAGCGTTGACCTGTCAGGGCTGCACATGGCCTCTGACCACGACTTCAACCGCAAATCGTTTACCACCGGCCACACCGGCTTCGGGGTTCCTTTCGCCACTTGGCCCGACAGGACCGACGTTCCCAGGAACGCGGCACGGCCGCTAAGGTATCTGGACAGATACGTCACCGTAACCCAGGGAGAGGTCTTCTACGTGACCGAGGCTCTTGCCACTGTGGAAGGCATCGAACGCGGTCCCGCCGGCAACACGTCCTTGGCGGCGGCTATCCCCCTGGCGAGAGAACTGCCGGAAGACGAGATAGTGGTGGTGCAGGAGACTGAGTACACGGGAGCGGGCAAACATCCCCAGGCGCAGCTGGACTTCGCCAGGAGAAATGGCGTGGAAGTCAGGCGCGGAGACCCCAAGGAGAACGTTCCAGGCAAGTCTATCGTGATACCCGAAAGGTTCGACCAGCTCCACGTGACCGAGATGGACCTCGGAAGGATGCGGAGGTCCTACGTTCGGAACGCGGTGGAGAGGAACGGGCTCAAAGAAGTGGGGCCCAGGGAAGTCAAGTTCTTGGCCGAAGACTCGTCTCAGAGCGAGGAGGACGTAGTCAAGATACTTGAGGACCTGGGAGTAAAGGTGAGGTGAGCGCTGTGCAGAGACCGTCAGACTTCGAAAAACGGCGCGAGCATCTAAAGAATCTCTCGGATGAGGAACTTAAGGAGAGGTTCTGGAGCTTGGCCAACGAGATCGTAAAGCCCCTATACGAACTAGCCTACACGCACACCTCGCCTTCCATCGAGAGGTCAGTGCTGTTGCGCATGGGGTTTTCCAGCCTCGACGCGGCGGCAATTGTGAGCTCGGCTGAGAAACGGGGCCTCCTTGGGAAAGGCGCCGGGCACTTGGTGCTCCGGTACGCGCAGGAAGTCAAGAAGCCGTACCTTGAAGCCGGGTATGACCTCGCCAACGGAGTGGGCTGGGACGTCGTATCCGCCGCGTTTGGGGGTGACAGAGCATGAAGCCGTTGGACCCCAACAAGAAGATAGACATACAAGAACTCCTAAAAGACCTTGAGCGCTACCGTCCCAGAAGGAAAGGTTGGGTCTGGCGCAAGAAGGTGCCGGACCAGAAGGTAGGTCCTTTCACATACAAGCAGACATCGGCGCCCCTTGAGCGTTCGGTGCCGTTGCCGGCCTCCAAGTACTTTGGAGGCATCGACCCCCAGCCGGACTACGTGATCACCACCGAGATCGCTTCGGGCCGGTTTGAGGATGACATAAGACGGATGAGGATGGCAGCTTGGCACGGGGCCGATCACATGATGGTGATCCGGACCACGGGCCAAAGCCACATTGACGGACTCCTGGAGGGAACCCCTGAAGGAGTCGGAGGCATTCCAATCACCAGGAAGCAGCTGCGAGCGACACGAAAAGCTCTGGACCTCATCGAGGACGAAGTAGGCAGACCCTTGAACTTCCACTCCTATGTGTCGGGCGTAGCCGGACCTGAGATAGCGGTTCTGTTCGCTGAAGAAGGAGTCAACGGAGCCCATCAAGACCCCCAGTACAACGTGCTGTACCGTAACGTGAACATGGCCAGGTCATTTGTGGACGCGGCGGTCGCCAAGAGGATCATGGCGAAGGCCGGGATTTTGCAGATCGACGGCGCTCACAACGCCAACGCTACCGCCAGGGAAGCGTGGAAGGTCATGCCCGAACTTCTGGTGCAGCACGCCATCAACTCCGCGTACTCGCGAATGATCGGGATGCCGGCAGAACAAATCGCCCTATCCAGCGTGCCGCCGACCGCTCCCCCGGCTCCCGCCATGTCTTATGACCTGCCTTACGCCGTGGCCGTGAGATGGCTCTTCTCCGACTACAAGATACGCGCTCAGCAAAACACCAGGTATATCGAATCCGATTCCAGGGAAGCGACCGTTACCCACACACTGAACCTGGTCTTGTCGCGCCTTACCTCGGCGGACGTGCAAAGCACAATTACTCCCGACGAGGGAAGAAACGTGCCCTGGCACTACAATAACCTGGCGGCTGTGGACACGGCCAAACAGGTGCTGCTGGGCATGGACGGCATCATGGACATGGTGGAAATAAGGAAAGACGGGCCGTTGCCCAAGACCGTGCGGGAACTTGCTGAGCGGGCCGTCCTGTACCTTGAGGAAGTGAAGGAAAAGGGCTATTTCCGCGCGGTGGAGGAAGGCATGTTCGTTGATTCAGGGCTGTATCCTGAGAGAAACGGTGACGGAATCAGGAGGGACCCCGAAGGCGGAATCGGAGCGGGCAGCATAGTGCTCAGGGATAAGGATTACATGGCTCCGGTGTGCAACCATTTTGGCTACAACAACTTGCCCGAGGGGTTGGACAAACCGTGCAGTCTGATAGACGGGTGCACTCTGTGCGACCCCGAGAAGATCGTGTACATCGACGAACTGGACCCAGAGGACAACGTGGAACGCAGGTATGCGCCGGTGGCAAAGGAGCTTGCTGAGGGTCTCATAAGGCCGGAGGTGCAGTGGGCAAACGACGGGTACCTGACTCTTACCTTGTTTATAGCCGAGAGCGAACGCGTTGCCGAGTACGCTGCTTTGGAGATGGCGCGCAAACTCGG
>DULO01000040.1 GCA_012840345.1 Candidatus Fermentithermobacillaceae bacterium | reverse complement strand
GGCATTCTTGGGGCTATCCACACCCGGGTTCTGGCTCGCCCTTATGCTCATCCTAGTTTTCGCGGGTTACCTTAAGTGGCTCCCGTCCGTAGGCATGATGAGCATTAACGTTGGTCCCGGCTTCTTCGAGCGTCTTTGGGATTTGGCCAAGCACATGATCATGCCCGTCATGGTCTCATGCGCTTCAGGCATAGCCTCCTGGGCCAGATACCAGAGGTCTTCGATGCTGGAAGTGATTCGGCAGGACTACATCAGGACCGCCCGCGCTAAGGGCTTGACCGAGAAAGTGGTCATAGGCAGGCACGCGGTACGAAACGCGGCAATTCCGGTGATTACGATCCTCGGGATGTCAATCCCCGGACTTATCGGCGGTTCCGCGCTGATTGAGCAGATATTCGCGTGGCCCGGCATGGGAAGGTTGGGCATCAACGCCATTTTCAGCCGGGACTATCCCGTTATCATGGCTGTGAACCTCATGACTTCCATCCTCGTGATGCTTGGGAACCTGACCGCCGACGTGCTCTACGCGGTTGTGGATCCGCGCATCCGGTACAGGTGAGGTGACGGTGGATGCAGTCTCCGAACGTTGAAGCAGAAAACAAGCAACTTGATCTCGTCGACGAGGAAGAAGCTCTCTTCGGAGAGGCTCAGAGCTGGGGTAAGCTTGTGTGGCGGCGTTTCAGGCGCCACAAACTGGCTATGGTAGGCCTCTACATTCTGCTGTTCCTGATAGCCGTATCGGTCGCGGCTCCAATCATCGCGCCTTACGATCCCGCGGAGATTAACATGGACCTGGTCGTGGGCGGCAGACCCCAGGGGCCAAGCCTCGCTCACCCCTTCGGTACCGACGCTCTCGGCCGTGACTACCTGTCCCGGGCCATTTATGGCGGAAGGGTTTCCTTGTCCGTAGGAATCGTGGCTGTCGGCATTTCCCTCGCCATAGGGGTCATCGTCGGTTCCATCGCCGGGTACTTCGGCGGGATTGTAGATTCTATAATATGCAGGACAATTGACATCCTCATGTGCATCCCGACGTTCTTCCTTATACTTACGGCGAACGTCTACCTGAAACCCAGCGTGTTCAACATCATGGTCGTTATCGGCATTTTCGGGTGGATGGGCTGCGCCCGGTTGGTCCGCGGGCAGTTCCTAAGCCTTAGGGAACGGGAGTTTGTCGAGGCCGCGAGAGCTTTGGGCCTTAAGAACAGCCGCATCATCTTTGGCCACCTTCTTCCCAACACCCTCGCGCCGCTGGTGGTCGTGGCGACCATGGGAATCGGCGGCGCGATACTCACAGAGTCCGGACTCAGCTATCTCGGGATGGGAGTTCAGGAGCCGGCCTCAAGCTGGGGAAGCATGCTAAGGTCGTCCCAGCCGTACCTCACTACGGCGCCGTGGCTGGCTTTCTTCCCGGGCCTCCTAATTCTGATCACGGTCTTGGCCTTGAACTTCGTGGGCGACGGCCTGCGCGACGCCATAGACCCGCAGCTGAAATAGGGAAGGACGGAGGTAGTGAAGATGAGCGACGTCTTGCTTGAAGTGAAGAACCTCCACACCACATTTGACACAATGGACGGGGCAGTCCCGGCGGTCTGTGGAGTTTCGCTGGAAATCAATAGGGGAGAAGTCTTGGCTCTGGTAGGCGAGAGCGGCTGCGGAAAGAGCGTGACCTCCCTTTCAATAATGCGCCTCATCCCTTGCCCGCCAGGTAGGATCTCGGCCGACAAGATTTCGTTCGACGGGGTCGACCTGTTGGGGCTCTCCAACGACGAGATGAGGAAAGTAAGAGGAAATACGATGGCCATGATTTTCCAAGAGCCGATGACCAGCCTGAACCCGGTCATGACCATCGGTGCCCAGCTTTGCGAGCCGCTAGAGACGCACCGGGGGATGTCCAGGCTCGAGGCCGCCGAAGAATCCATGCGCATGCTTAAGCTGGCGGGCGTGTCCCTTCCCGAGCAGCGGATGCACGAGTATCCCCACCAGCTCTCGGGCGGAATGAGGCAGAGGGTCATGATCGCCATGGCGCTTACCTGCAGGCCCAAGCTGCTTATAGCCGACGAGCCGACGACGGCTCTGGACGTGACCATCCAGGCGCAGATCTTGGAGTTAATGAAAGAGCTTCGGAGAGAACTGGGAATGTCGATGATGCTCATCACCCACGACATGGGGGTGGTGAGAGAGATGTCCGATAGGGTGGCCATAATGTACGCCGGCCAGATAGTCGAACAGGGACCGGTCAAAGAAATCTTCCAGAATCCCCTGCACCCATATACCTACGGCCTCCTGGGCTCTATCCCGCCCATCAACAGAAAGGCTGAGACTCTCCGGGTGATCAGGGGTGTCGTGCCGAGTCCCATGTTTTTCCCGAGCGGGTGTCGCTTCCACCCGAGGTGCGACTACGCTACGGCCGAGTGTTCGGACCAGATGCCCGAGCTTATGGAAGTTGGCGGCGATTCGCGGCTGGTCCGTTGCTGGCATCCCTTGATAGAGAAGGGTGGCGCGAATCGTGACTAATGCTGACGTGCTCGTGAGAGTTGAGAACATCAAGAAGTATTTCCCCATATCCAAGGGCGCTTTCGGCCGCGTTACCGGATACGTCAGGGCGGTGGACGGCGTCACTTTTGACATCCGGAAGGGCGAGTCGTTTGGTCTGGTAGGGGAGAGCGGTTGCGGCAAGACAACTACCGGACGCGCCATACTCCGCCTTGTCGAACTCACCGCCGGGAGAGTCTTTTTCGACGGACAAGACCTTGCCCAGTTGGACGACGTGGAGATGCGGAAACTCCGCAGGAGAATGCAGATTGTGTTTCAGGACCCTTACTCGTCCCTGAACCCCAGGATGAACGTGGGCGCCGCCCTGGTAGAGCCCCTGACTGCCCACGGGATCGGTACTCCCGCCGAAAGGCTGGAGAAGGCCAAGGCCCTCTTGGCCCAGGTGGGGCTTAGGCCGTTTCATTTGAACCGCTACCCGCATGAGTTTTCGGGAGGGCAGCGCCAGAGGATCGTCATCGCGCGGGCGTTGAGCGTAGACCCCGAGTTCATCGTATGCGACGAACCTGTCTCGGCCCTGGACGTCTCAATCCAGTCTCAGATCCTGAACTTGCTCAAGGAACTCCAGGCCAAGTTCGGGCTGACCTACCTATTTGTGGCCCACAACTTGGCCGTCGTGCGGTATATCTCGGACAGGGTCGGAGTCATGTACCTGGGCAAGATGGTTGAGCTTGCCGATGAGCGGGAGATTTACAATCATCCGGTGCATCCCTACACCAAGGCGCTGTTGGCGGCCGTTCCAGGAGGCGACTCGGGGTTCGAACGCGACAAGCACATTCTTGCGGGCGATGTGCCGAGTCCGGCAAATCCGCCGCCGGGATGCTCCTTCCATACGAGATGTCCCGTGGCTAGGCCCGACTGCAAAGAAGTTGTACCCGAGTGGCGGGAAATAGGTCCGCGCCACTACGTTGCCTGCCACTTGGCAGGTTAAGTCCCAATCGCCGTGACGGCAGCTAAGGCGCCGTCGCGACAACTACTTTCAAAGGAGGATCGAGAAAATGTACCAGAAGAAAGCCAGGATCTGGGCGACGGTCGTTCTGGCCGTTGTCCTGGCGGCAAGCGCCCTTTCGGGTTGCTCGCAACCGGCTCCGGCGGAACCGGGCGGAAACGGTGGAAAGGAAGGCGGCACGGTCCTGCTCAGGTTGACCGGCGAGGTCACCACTTTCAACCCTCTTACTGCTAGTGACGGCGTTTCCGGTACGGTGTTGAGCTACGTCAGAGAGCCCCTCGGCTATGTCGATTACGACGGGACTTGGGACGCCCGGCTAGCCGAGAGCTACACCGTGTCTGAGGACGGACTGGAGTTTACATTCAACCTCCGGAAAGGCGTCAAATGGCACGATGGTGAAACCTTGGACGCCGACGACGTCATATTCACCGCTAATCTGATGATGAACGAAGAGGCGAACATTCCCATCAGGCCCCGGTTTATCCTGGGAGGCGAACCCGTCCGGTGGGAAAAGGTTGACGAGTACACAGTAAAGATGATCGTCCCCCAGAGGAACGCCACTATCCTTGACCACCTGAGGCACATGTACATTGTGCCGGAGCACCTCCTCAAGGACGTGCCCCCCGCGGAGTTCAAGAACTACAATTTCCTGGACAACCTTGTAATGACCGGGCCGTTCAAGCTGGCCGAGTACAAGACGGGCGAGTACGTGCGGCTGGTGAGATTTGACGATTACTGGGATGGGAAACCCTATCTCGACGAGGTCGTGCTGAGGATCGTTCCGGACCAGGCGGCGGACATCGTAGCGCTTGAGAGCGGCCAGATCGACGCCACGGCTGTGACCCCCGAGCAGGCCATCCGCTTGCGCGAGAAGGGCGAACTCAATGTCTACCAGGCTCCCGGAAGCGGCATCGAGTTCATCTGCTTGAACAACCGGGCTTGGCCTTTCGACGATGCCCGGGTCCGGAAGGCCATGAACCATGCTATCGACAAGGATACGATCTGCGAGAAAGTGTACCTCGGATTCGCCAGGCCGGCGTGGTCCTATACCGCGGCTGACGTCATGTTCCTCAACGAAGATGTCGTCGAGAAGTATGAGTACGACCTGGACAAGGCGGCGGCGATCCTTGCCGATGCCGGATGGGAGAAAGGCTCGGACGGAATCCTCGTCAAAGACGGGAAGAAGTTCGAGTTCGAACTCAACTACAGAAGCGGCTCTCTGGAGACGGAGCAGCTGTTGCTCATCTACCAGGCTGACCTAGCCAAGATCGGGATCAAGATGAACCTCAGGGCGCTTGAGGCCAGCGCCATGACCAACATCTTGATCGCCGGAAGCGACCCGTTGCCCTATCAGGCCATGCACAACGGAGTCAGCCCGGGAATCGATCCTGACAACTACGCGTTGATTTATCACAGCTCCCAGTACCCCTCTGGCAAGAACGGGTTCAACTACGTGGGTTACCTCAATCCTGAAGTCGACCGTTGCTTCGACGAGGGCAAGCTCGAGATGGATCCCGCCCAGAGGGCGAAGTACTACGAAGACATCCAGAAGATGATTTCCGAGGATGCCGTCATAGTGCCTCTTATCTACAAGGAGAGCGTGAGCGCGGCCACCAAGAGGCTGCACATGGAAGACGCTTGGATGCTCCCCGACAGCGGGCACAGGTTCCCCAAGCCCCAATGGCTCTGGGTGGAGAAGTAAGGCTGTAGCAGGCGCATAGCCGGCGCGGCAGAGCGTCCTGAGATATCGTTCTTCGGCCGGCGGGCCGCCCTGAGGTGCCGTCCTTTGGGCGGCCCGTGCCGGACATCTGAGGTCGCCGCTTCAGGCGGTCCGGCTGGGCCATCACGAATCGCTGTTCTTTGGAGGTGCTGTTCTTTGGCTGAAGACGTTATGGAGTTCGATGAAATCTCAGTGGAACGCCTTAACATTGTTGATCGGAACGGCGTTCTTCGGATGGCCATTTCCGGTAAGGACAGATTCCCCAACCCCATGATCAATGGGAAGGAATTTGTCACTAACCGGCGCTGCGCCGGCTTCATCTTCTTTAATGACGATGGAACTGAGTGCGGCGGTCTCACCTTCGGAAACAAACACGCCGAGATCCTCTTCGACCAGTATAACCAGGACCAGATAGTCGGGATCGTATACAGCGAGAGGGACGGCAAGCGGAGGTACGGACTTACCGTCTGGGACCGCCCCGAGACTCATATATCAGAACTCGTGGCGGAGCTCGAAAAGATTCGGGCCCTGCCTGAGGGTCACGAAAGGGCGGAGGCCGAGAAAGCCCTGCGAGAGAGGTTCCACTCTCCGCTCCGGATGTTCGCCGGGCGACTGCCCGACGGTTCGGTAGCGCTTTCCATGTCGGACGGCAAAGGGCGCGAGCGTGTGAGAGTAAGCGTCGGGGCCGATGACGTTCCGAGGGTAGAGATACTGGGTGAGAACGGCGAGGTTAAGTACTCTCTCTCGCCCAAGTCCAAAGGGGGATCGCCAAATCCCGGTGGAGCGTCTCTTGAAGGGGGTGGAGCCCGTGAGTGACGACGTATTGAGGTTCGGCCGTATACGAGCGAAGCGGGTCAACATCATCGATGAGAACGGCACTCTCCGTCTGGCTATAGCCAACAAAGAGAGAACCGCCAACCCCATCATCGGCGGCAAGGAAATCGTCACGAACCGCAGGCCTTCGGCGGGCATCATCTTTTTCAACGAAGACGGAGACGAGTGCGGAGGCCTAATCTTCGGCGACAAGTGGGCGCACATGTCCTTTGATCAGTACCAGCAGGACCAGATTGTGGCCATCCAGTATCGCGAAACTCCTTTGGGCCAGCATTCGGGCTTGACTGTCTGGGACAGACCGGATCGCCCCGTTAGCGAGTTTCTAGAGAAATACCTGGCCATTGAGGCTATGCCTGAGGGTGCGGAGAAGGAAGCGGCCATGGCCTTACTGAGATCCGAGTACCATTCTCCTGTCCGGATGTACATGGGCAGGGAAGCCGATGGGTCGTCATCTGTGGTGCTAGCGGATTCGAAAGGAAACAAACGGGTCGCTATCACCGTAGGACCCGACGGTGTTCCGTCAATACTGATGTTTGATGAAAAGGGAGAGGTTGTGGAGAGCCTCGTCCCGGACATCTCGTACGAGTCGGACTGTGAGTCGGACAGCTCCGATGAACTCGAAGACTCCCGCGAGGTCGACCTCTCCTGTGAGGAGGTTCAAAATGGCTAGCGATAGACTGACTGATGCCTCCGCGGCGAACCGCAAAACTGCCCATTTCAAGGAAATATCGGTTGAACGGCTGGACATCGTCGACGATGACGGAGTAGTCCGCCTCGCGATTTCCAACGGTGAGCGTTTCCCCAATCCCATAATCGGCGGCAAAGAGATCGCGACCAACAGGCGTCCCTCGGCGGGGATGATCTTCTTCAATGACAGCGGCGATGAATGCGGCGGCCTAAGCTTCGGAAACCGCCACGCCGGATACGCGTTCGACCGCTACCGCCAAGACCAAGTTGTTGAGATAGGCTATCGAGAATCGGAAGACGGGCGAACTTACGGGTTTACTGTATGGGACCGGCCTGAGATTCCCGTGCAGGAGTTTGTGGACAGGGTTACCGCCATCCGGGCGATGCCGCCTGGCGACGAGAGAGATGCTGCCGAGAAAGCCTTCCGCCGCGACTTCAAGGCTCCCGTTAGGCTGTTCATGGGCAGGGAGCGGGACAAGTCAGTTTCGGTCAAGTTCTCCGATGGGGAGGGAAGGGTCCGCTTGCGGATCAACGTCCCCGCTGAAGGCGAGGCCAGCGTGGAATTCCTGGATGAGAACGGTACCGTAGTCCGACGCCTCCCGCCCGGAAACGGAAACGGGAGCTAATCGCCGGGCCGGTGTTTCTACCGCAGGGACGTTACCGCCAGTCTCTCAAAGCGTAACATATTTGGGCAGCAACAATTTGGGACACGCTACGGTGGGAACAGAGGTTGGCGGTGTTAGCCCTTTGTGACACTGAAACCGAGATGCCACCGCCGGTTGAGATTCCCCGGGCACCGCGTTCCACTGACAGAGGTAACTGATATGGTATTTCGGCAGCTTTTTGGGCAGTATTGTGAGCAACCGTATGAGCCGCTTTCGCAACTGATTTCAGACCAGCTTTCGGAACAGGCTTCAGAACTGCGCTCTGAGCAACCCGAACAGGACAGCCGCACCGCATCTTCCTCCATAAACGGAGACCGGGCGGACGGAAGTCCCCGCCCAACCGGCACCGTCAACATCCACTTTCCTTTGGGGATCGCTCTCGGCGGCGGAGCGGCAAGAGGTCTAAGCCACATTGGGGTCCTCAAGGTGCTCTCCGAACACGGAGTGAGCTTCCCGATCGTCACCGGGACCAGTATGGGAGCGATAGTTGGGGCCGCGTACGTGTGCGGGAAGCTGGCGGAGATTGAAGCTGTGGCACGTACTGTCACCCCTCTTGCCATGTCAGAATGGTTTGATATGAACCTCCACACCGGCGCTTTGAAGGGCGATGCCGTGAAGGAAGTGTTCAGGCAGTTTGTAGGCGACACTACCTTTGAAGACCTCCGGGACCGGGGCATATCTTTCGCAGTGGTAGCGGCGGATCTGGATAAGGAAGAACCGGTATACATAAGCGAGGGCCGGATTGATGACGCCGTCCGCGCGAGCATGTCGATTCCCGGCGTCTTCGAACCCGTTTGCTGGGGCGGGAGAGTCCTGGTAGATGGCGGTCTGATGGACAACGTCCCGGTGGATGCCGCCCGGTCCTTAGGAGCGCGGTTAGTGATCGGGGTCGAGGTCCTCAACAACTACGACATATGGCACCGGGCCGCGCTCAGGCTCGGATTCTCGTTCGTTCATCTCCGTGAGATGAGGGCGCGCCTGCGTCAGATGGCTTTCGACCAGCGCTATTCACTTCGCGACGTAGAACGGGTCGAAAGAGCCCCTCGGGACTTCACCATCCCTGTGCTGAATCGTTTCAAATGGTCCCTCTCAACTCCAGCTGAGGAAAGGTCCTTCACGGAGGGGAGCGCGAGGCTGAACCAGATGCCGGCGGATATTCGTATCGAAGAAGGCGCGGGGCAGGGTGAGATGCCGCCTGAAATCCGAAGCGAAAACCGCAGTTCGCTCAAGACGACCCTTGACGCGCTGGACATCATCGCTTCCGTCCTGGAGGACGGCAGGATGCCGTTCCGGGCCAACTCGAGAGCCGATGTGTTCATCCGTCCGGATGTGGCGAGGTTCCACGCCCACCAGTTTTACCGTGCATCCCAGCTCATCGCGCTGGGAGAGCGCGCCGCCAGGGAGGCCTTGCCGGACATCATGGCTCTACTTGAGGGCCAGTTGACCGGCGGGCAACGGTGAGGCGCCGGTTTCTCTCTTTTCAACGTCAGCCTCCGCCAGGATTTGGTCCAGTTCCTCCAGGTCTACCGGTTTGGCCACGTGCCTGTGGAAACCGGCCGCGGTAGCTCGCCTTTTGTCCTCGG
>DULO01000039.1 GCA_012840345.1 Candidatus Fermentithermobacillaceae bacterium | reverse complement strand
GCGGCAAGCGCCTCGTCCAGCGTAGAATAACCGGTCTCAGTTTCTACGATCTTGCAGACATCTCCCTCGGAGGCCAGGACTGCCAACGGAGTGAACGCGGTCCAAACACATAACGCCAGTACCAATGCCAAGATCCTGCTAAACGCTCTTCCCATGAGACGCCCTCGCTTTCGATTTTTACTGTTTCGCGAAAAACCGGCGGAGAGTCTATCACCCCTATCCGGGGCCCGTCTTTTGCCTGAAGTTGTGCTCAGGCCAGACGGTTGGCAGTATTTGTCCTGCTACCAGTATTTTGGTAACTGGATCGGCAGTGAGGATAGGTCGGATGTGCTCATGTTCAGTACGGAAAATGTGATCTTGAACGAAAGAGGAGCGGCCTATCGTACTCCGGCTTTTTCTCGATATTCGGACGGCGTAACGCCGACCTTCTCCCTAAACAACCGCGACGAGTGGCTATTGTAATCCAGGTTACAGGCCGCGAAGGCCTCTGCGATGGAAAGGCTGGTATCCAGGAGCTTTTCCTTAAGTCTCTTGATCTTATAGTCAACATAGTACTGATGCGGAGTCAAGCCCAAGTGCCTTCTGAACAGTCTGGTGAAATGTGACTTGCTGAGGCAGGCCGCTTTGGCGGTCGCTTCGGCGTCAAAGGGCTCTCGCCAATGCTCTTCTATGTATTGCCGCCCGCGTCCTATTTCGTCCTTTCCGCGGTACACCTTCTTAAACACAAAGACGGCGGCGAAGTATTCCACCTTTCCCTCTGCGTTGAGCAACGGAAAGCACGTGATGTCTGAACTGATTGTCTGGATGTCCCTGTCTTCTACGCCAAAGTAATGGATCATGTCCTGGTAGGAAGCGTTGAAATCGGTGAGATACACGGTCTTGCCTTCCAAGACCTGTTTGAGCTGATCCATTACGCCGAGGTCGTGTACAATTGGGTCCTCGAAGGCGTTGTACGTACCCACATGGGATTCCCTGCTTTTGATGCCTATCAGATCGAGACATGCCTTGTTGATCAGCCTGGCCGTCCCGTCGGGGGAGAAAACCTGAATGGGATAAGGAAAGGACTCGAACAGCTCTGAGAACAGCTCGTGTCGTTCAGACGCCGCCTGCGTCAGCTCGGCTAAGCCCTTCGGCGCGTCATCAACACGGGTTCTAACGGAGCGACCCTCAGTTTTTCTTGACGTGAACTGGGCCCTATATGCCGAAGGAGATAGGCCGGTTTTCTCCCTGAACACCTTGGCGGAGTGACCGCTGTAGACCATGTTGCATGCCGCGAAAGCTTGGGCGATGGAAAGGTTGGTATCCAAGAGCCTTTCCTTCAGCTTTCCTATTTTGCAGTTCAGGTGGTATTCATGAGGGGTTATCCCCGTATGCTTCTTGAAAAGCTTCGTGAAGTGGGCTTTGCTAAGGCAAGCCACCCTTGCGGTCTCGTCGGGGTCATATCTCTCAAACCAGTGATTTTCAATGAACTCTTTCGCCCTTTCGATAGCGTCGCCGCCGCGGTAAACCCTCCTGTTGATCAAAAAAGCGGCGACATGTACCACCCGCTTTGAGTCATCCAGGATCGGGAAAACCGTAATGTCCTGGTATACCGCCTCCACATCAAGGTCGCGTATGCCGTAACGTTCTGAGATATCTTCCAGCGGTACTCTAACATCCTGGAAATAGACGGTCTCTCCCCCAAACGCCCGCTTCAACGCCGGGAGCTGCCCCATAGCTATAACGGAAGGGTCTTCCAACACATTGTACTTGCCAACAACCTCGCTCGGATCCGGAGCATGAAAGGGAGTCATCATCGCGGGGTTTAGGTACTCTGATGTGCCATCAGGAGCGTACACCTGGATAGGGTAGGGAAAGGACTCAAACAGCTGAAAAAGCAGTTCCTCTTCGTTTCTCATTTGCGGTCATCCACCAGCGCTTCCGGGTTGACCGGGTTTTGCGGCGTCTGTCCCGCCAGGACCTGCGTAAGGTTTCTTGCCGCCATCACCGCCATTTGGGTCCGCGTCGCGATGCTTGCGCTGCCGATATGAGGCAGGAGCACCACATTGTCGAGTTCCAGAAGGGGGTTGTCGGAACGTATAGGCTCGGTGTCAAACACGTCTAGTCCAGCTGCAAAAATGCGCCGGTCCTTAAGAGCCCGATACAGGTCACGCTCGTTGACCACCGGGCCCCTGGAGGTATTCACCAGCACAGCCGTGGGTTTCATCAGGTTAAGTTCACGTTCTCCGATAAGGTGCCGCGTACTGTCGTTAAGCGGAACGTGAATGCTCACGAAATCTGAGGACTTTAGGAGTTCATCGAGGCCGCGCCTCTCGATTCCCAAGGCGGCTTCGACCTCAGGCCGCGCGCTCCGGTTCGCGTACAACACCCTCATGGAGAACCCCCGGGCCCTCCTCGCAACCGCCTCCCCTATCCTCCCGAGGCCGACGATCCCCAGTGTGGCTCCGTGCACGTCAACTCCGGTCAAGAGCATGGGTGACCATGTCTTCCATTGACCCTGACGGAGGTATCTCTCAGCTTCGGTTACCCTCCTGGCGGCAGCCAGGATGAGAGCGAAGGCCAGGTCCGCTGTGGTCTCGGTGAGGACTCCCGGGGTATTGGTGACGACAATACCTCGCCGTGTGCACTCTGCTACGTCGATGTTGTCATAGCCCACCGCCATGTTGGCCACTACCTTGAGCCGCGG
>DULO01000038.1 GCA_012840345.1 Candidatus Fermentithermobacillaceae bacterium | reverse complement strand
TACCACTCATCTCATGCATGACGCCGACGAACTCTGCGACCGCGTGGCTTTCATCGCCGGCGGCGAGATCCGGGAAATTGACTCGCCGAGGAACCTCAAACTTAGGTTTGGCCAGAGGCTAGTCACCGTGGAGTACAGAGACGATGGGGGCGGAGTCCGAAAAGAGTCCTTCGATATGAACGGGCTTGGAAGCAACGAGCGTTTCTTCCACATTCTCAGGACGAAGGAGATCGTGACGATCCACAGCGGCGAAACTACTTTGGACGACATCTTCATCAAGGTCACGGGGGTGAAGCTCGTTGAATAAGATCGGGGTCTTATACAGGGGCGAAATCCTCCGGATGTGGAAGTACGGAGTCTCCGGCGCGAGCTTGGTCACCGCGCTCATATGGATTGCCGTACTGCGTTTCTCGGCGCCGGGAAGTATGACCGCGTTGTTCCCGCTCTTGATATTCGTTGACTCGACCGTCATGACACTCTTGCTCGTCGGAGTGACCATCATCTTCGAGAACCAGGAGAACTCGTTCAAGTCCCTTATGGTTTCGCCGATCTCGAAGGATGAATACCTGGTCTCTAAGTCTCTCGCCGTAGTTACGTCAAGCGTCATCACGCTGGCATTGTTGCTGGCTTACGGGCTGTTGGTCGCGGATCTGGAGATCAACATCCCTGCCATATTCGGGGCGGTAATCCTAGTGGCGTTCACCTTCGCGCAGGTAGGGACTATTATGACCTACTACTCGAAAGATTTCACGGACCTACTCATGGGCGTGTTCAAGTTCACCATTGTCTTCACCTTGCCCACCTTGCTTGAAGGATTCAAGGTGCTGAAAGGAGACTGGGTTAAGACAGTCCAGTACTTCAACCCTACCAAGAGCGCGCTGGTGCTGCTGGCAGCGGCCACTGAACCTGTTGACGCGAAGGACCTAGCCATTTCTTTGATATATCTTTTGGCGCTTTCAGGAGGGCTCCACGCCCTATCCCGCAGGTTACTCGAAAGGTACGTCGCGAAAGGAGGCGCCTAGCGTGTTCTATCTGACCTACGCGGGTTACGAGCTCAAGAAGTGGGTGCGGGACCCGTTCGCCCGGTTCATGATCGCCTGGCCGGTAGTTTTGGCCGTCATAATCCGTTTCGCGGTTCCGGTAGCTGAAGAGCGGTTTGGCATGAGTTTCGCTCCCTACTATCATGTGGTCTTGGCCTCAGTGGCGGTTTTGGTTTCCAGAGTATCGGGCGCTATCGCGGCGTTCTCGATTCTGGATGATAGGGACGACAACGTGCTTTTCTCAGTGAAGGTGGCTCCTCTGAGCTTGGAGTTCTTTATCGGGCTCAAGCTCTTCCTGGTTTATGCCGGCAGTGTCCTTGCTTCGGCTTTCGCCATATGGTTCTCAAATCTTTCCCGAGTGTCTTGGGGAGTCATCCTGAGCGTTTCGGCGGTGGCGGCTCTCGGAGCTCCGATGGCGGCCCTTCTCATCAACGTGGTTGCCGGCAACAAGGTAGAGGGTTTCGCGGCGATAAAGGGTACGGGGATCTCAGCGGTGGCGCCGATAGTCGGGCTGTTCTTTTTCGACGCTAAGGAGTTCTGGTTTGCCGTGGAGCCCGGCTTTTGGCCTGCCAAGGCGTTGACGGCCGCGATCCTGGGCAACGACATGATGCGGCTCAGCTACGGCACGTACCTGTTGTGCGGGCTTTTTTACGGGCTCGCGTTGATCCTGCTCTTGTACCGGTTGTTTAAGCAGAAGGTTTAACGCGCCGCAATCAATGGTAGGCCTAATATGAGTCAGCGGTGGCCAGCGCTTTCCACACCGGGTGCCTGGCGATCTCTTCCGGGGTGCCTTGGGCTTCCGGCTTTCTGTTGGAAATCACGAATACCCGGTCGGCCAGGGCCTGAACCTCCCTGAAATCGTGGGTCACCAGCAAGGTGGTGGTTTTTGAAGCGGATTGGACTTCCTTGAAGGTCTTTATCAGTCCCTGCCTGCTTATGTTGTCGACGGAACTAAACGGTTCATCCATCATCAGGATTTCCGGCTCGAGGGCAAATGCCCGGGCTAGCGACGCACGTTGGGCTTCGCCTCCAGACAGGGTGTACCTCATTTGGGAAGCGAGGTGCTCGATGCCGAACCTGGACAGCCACTTCAGGGCGTTGCCACTTGCGTGTGGGTGTACTCCTCACGTTCGTACCCGGAGATTTGGGTCCCGTCTATGCCCTTGGCTCTTAGGGCGAAATCGAGGAGGACTCGAGTGCCCGAACCTTTTTGCCGTACCTGGCAGACCCCCAAGGCGGCAAGCGCTCCCACATCGGGAGGCCTCAACCGAGACCCTCGAGGGAGCAGGAGGGAGCCCGCTGATACGTCCTCGCCCTTCTGGATGACGTTCTCTCCGGGAGAAACAGGCTTCATGATTAGAACGGTTCCGTCCAGAAGGCTTTCAGTGTGTTCAATCATGACACATGCGTCGGCGCCATCAGGGAGGATCCCGCCCGTCGGGATTTTCGAGGCCAGCCCCGCAGTGAGCTTCCGCCGGGGGAGGCTCCCCATTGGGATGTCTTCTACCACTTGCAGAATGGCCGGGAGCGATTCGGAGGCTCCGAAAGTATCTTTAGCCAGCACCGCGTACCCGTCCACCGTGGATCTACAGTGAGGAGGGATATCTTCATTGGAACGCACATCCGCTCCAAGGACGCGTGTCCTGCATTCGGTCAAATGAACCAGTTCAACCTGAGGAGGGGGCGGACTCCAGTGGGAAAACAGGGTCTTTAGCGCCTCTTCAACTGTCTTAACCTGAAAGAACCAGTCCATGGCGTCCTCCCGTGAGTTTGTTCTGCTAGTCAGTTTGCCCCACGAAAGGAAGCCGCCGAAAAGCGGAAAAGCGCCTGTTTGGCGCTCGCTTAGAGTAATCCGCGACAAACCGGATACCGCCTGCTCGAGGCAGCTCGGACACCGCAAGTCGCGTTATTCCAGCGTGCTCCTTTCCAATGTGGGAGGCGAGACCGTTTCCAGACTCACCCTACCGGCCATCGTCCATAGGCCAGACCTGTAGGCCTTACCCTTAGGCTCAACGGCTCGGAGCAGCTGTTTGATACTAAGCCATTATACCACTCATGGGAGAATGGCACGTGAAGGGGTTCCGACAACTGTTTGCATTGCATGTTGCCGAATGATTGGCACAGAGTGAGCAGCCGGCGCTCTTCAGGCGGAGGCGGGTCAACCTGTCTAGAGTGAACTCCGTTGACTTCGGGGAGGCTGCCGCGCGAAGGTAGAAGGCTCTAGAACTGCATTTCCATTTTGTCCCGGTCAACCACGCCGCGCAGTGTCTCCACACCGAACAACGTCTTTAGGTGCTCGGCCAGTTCATCCATGGCGCTTTCGACCGCGGCGCGGTTTATGTCAGTGAACCCGTCAATGGGGAAGAAGATGTGGCTGGAGGATTCGGTTACTTTGCCTTTATCGTTTTGCCTCCAGATCCATCGCCTTGTCCTGATCTCGTCGCCCGCCGCGTACACCAGCTCGCCTTCGGGGACTTCTTCGGCAGTCACTTCCCCGAGGGGAGTGAACATCTTGCCAGAGCGCGAGAAACGGACCGAGACAGACCCGCCGATGGCCTCTAGGTCGTGCGCGCCCATAGGGACGCTGTGCTTCAGAGACACAGCGTTTACCAGGTTCACAATCGGGTTTATGTACGGCAGG
>DULO01000037.1 GCA_012840345.1 Candidatus Fermentithermobacillaceae bacterium | reverse complement strand
CACAACAGTGCTCTTTCACCAGCAGGGGATCCTAGCAAAGATAAAACTAAGAGTACCCGGTAGGAATCTAGGACCACGTCCAGGAGAGGTTCGTCTCACTCATACATGCATATCTTGAACACGCCGCGGTGCGGCCATCGCGGCAGGTTACAGGATGACATTTGTGCACGACGTAAACCTGGTGCAGGAAGCACTGCTAGCCAACGCTGAGTACCAACTGCCGAAGTACCTAAAAGGCATGGCCCAAAACCGCTCATTCCCCCTTATCCTCGACCTGACTTGGTTCTCAGGTACAAACGTGCCATCTCGCGGGGCATAAAATCGGAAGGCCAGAACCAGGTGGGAGCTGTCCTCGACACGGGGCAGTCTAAACCCAGCCATCCCTCCATCTTACGACCGAAAGAGATGAACCATCTGGCCCGATTGATAGAAGCAATCCCCGCATATTGTCATCCGCTACATAATTTCAGTTACAGTCATCTGTACATTCTAATCGCTTGCGGATTGCCGATATGTGGCGCACATACCACGCCATACTGCCAGCGAAAAGCAGGAAACAAGCCGCCACACCAAAGGACGCTCGAACACCGACAATATCTATGAGTTTGCCGAACACATACACTCCAACGAGAGAGCTAATCCTACTTAAGGCAGCTTCGACAGCGAACACATGAGTCGAAGAATCCTTAGGGGCATGCGTTTGCAGGATTGTCTCGGAAGATGCGCCTGCTAGACTGTCATTGCTGCCCGACAGGAATAGGACGACTGCCGTGCCAACAACTTTTAGCTTACCAAGCGCCAGCACCGCCAGACAGGCGCCATCCGCAGAGGCAGCAACTCCGTACAGGCTCCAGGGGTCTATCCTCCCCGCTGGAAACAGCAATGCACCCAGACTTACAATACCACCAATACCCATAGCTGACGTCATAACACCAAACGATGCCTCACCGCCGGCTAGGATTTCATTTGCATAGACGATTAGGTAGTTGAAACATCCATATCCAATCCCGGCCACGGCAAGAGAACACATGAAACTCCTTAGAGTCGGCTCTTTGAAGACCACGCGAAAGCCCGAAAAAAGACTCTTGCTCTTCTCAGGCACTTCACCTGTCGTCTTATCAGCTTCATCCATATCTCTATGCCTAATCGCCACCGCTAGCATAGCAGCGCCACATACCCAGAAAGTGACACAGCCTATGAGGAGACCAACACGGGGACCCAGGACCGCTACTATCGCTCCGGCTACCGCAGGACCAACAGTGAGGCTCACATTGCCAAGGCTCCTTCTCAGTGCGTTCACCTTTAGCAAGTCGTTAGGGTCGACCAAGGTAGGAATCGCTGTACGATACGCCAGGGAATAGACGCTCTCTAATGCAGCCAGCAACAGCGAAACCACCAGAATGGTAGGCGCAGACATGGAAACGACGGCCACAACCACGACGAGACCCCGTATCACATCGAACAGAGCCATCAGTTTCCATGGGTTGCATCGTCGGACAAATGGAGCAGACACAGGTCCAAGAACTACTGGAGGGATCATCCGAGCAATCGCCAGGGCGCCTACAGCTAGAGCGGATTGAGACTGAGTGTATACCCTCTGACTAGCAACGATGTAAAATAACCAGTCCCCCATCTGCGAGATGAACCGTCCAAATAGTGGCATCGCTATCTTTGGCATCATCCCTGTCCGCCCCCAAAGCCATCATTCTAAACTTATAGCAAGCCTCTCTGGCTTCCTGTTTCGATCAATCGCCTGGGTGATTAAGCGTTCGTCCAAAGAACTAATCCAGCCGATGTAATCATCTAGCGTTATTCCGTCGAAATGGCATGATGCGAGAAACACAGCAATCTTTAGAGGTGCATGATAGGTCTGCGCAAGCTCAAGGAGCAACTTCGACCTCATCCTATGAGCCAAAACCTGATCGACACCTTTTTTGCATTGGGTCACTGGCCGAATCTGAATCCTCCCTCCATAAGATCTCTAACAATCGACTCCAGCACATCTCGTCTTCCCGAGTTTATCTCCGGCACAAAGTACCGTTCTCTGTCATCGTCGAGCAGTGAACTGAGGTCTCTCACAAAAGAGGACTTCACATCTTGGCGGTATCCAAAATGCTCGTTCAAGTCGGCCGAGTGGGAGCCACCCCTCAGGGTGGATCCCCAAAGATGCAAACCTGTGACAACTGGCATGGCAGGTCTGAGTCGGCTCATTAGGGTACGAATTTCTTCTGCCGAAGCAGTCACTGCGTCTAGCCGCTCTGCAGTAAACACTTGGGGCACGTCCAAGACTATAGTCAATGTCGATTGCTGCTCGGCAATCGCTCTTGCGAGATCTAGAGTGTCGGCCACGGTTGACACCAGGAACTTGCCTGGCAGGCCACGTCCTCCACACCGGTTTTCGACCACGATGCGCGCGTCGGGGAACTTCTCCCGCAGAACCTCTTCGAACTTTCTGTATAATTCGAGGAATCGCTCCATGCTGGGGCAGCTCTGCTCGAAAGGGGGATGTACCTCAACAATTTCAGGCGGCCGCTGATTTCCAACTAGAGCAATGATGAAATGGGCAAACTGAACAGCCCATTCCTCACTGGTCCAGAGCATAGGGACGTTTCGATGATTGCTCTTAATAAGGCAGTCGAACCTTCTGAGCAGCGCGGATGTTAGGTGGCGAGGTCCAGCGGAGTATTCGGTGTGCAAGGAATACCTCGTCAGCCCGTATGGAAGAGTATCTTTGTCGAAGTGACCGGGAACCTCAACTAACTCGGGTTCGATAGTACCGGGGTACTTCAGCCTCCCGTATTGAACAGGGATGAGAGTCGGCATTGGTTATCTTCCTTTTCGGTGTGCTTTGGATCTAGCACACCACAGGGAGTTGCCAATTGTCAACGACCCAGGCGCCCGCCGTCTTCCCGCCCTGGCAGCCGTTCATGAATCCCGCCATTTCCCTGTCTCGACAATCCCGAGTCTCTCTTAGTCAAATGGTAAATCTTCGTCGTAAGGTAAAGTCGGACGCTCAAGAAACTCTCGAGTAGCGAATCTACTGGTGGTAGTAATAGTGCAAGTTGGTCTCAACGCACTTGGACAAGAGCTGACAGCAAGAGCCGTCTACTGGAAGCTCTAGCTAGTCTTGTGCGTGAGGGGGGGTATTTCTCATTTTCCCCGGCAAGATGAAGCAAGGCACCCGCATCGAGCTCGTCTTTTTCCACTCGACGGTCGTTTGACAACCAGCGATTGGCGTCGAACGTTTCATCGCCGAACTCTACTATCAAGTGTCGTGTGCCGAACTGGCGTGGAAGCCCCAACAACATGAGACACGCGGGAGGTCTGAAAAAATGAGAATAGTGTATTAAGGCACACTCTTGCGGAGCTTCTCTCTTGGGCGGAGAACTCAGCGCACAGCGTGCGATATGAGGTTCCTATCGATAGTTTTTCAAATCCGAACCTATGGCAAGTACTAGACGGGAAGGGTTCGAAGTGCTTTGGTCCTATGACTTGGTTTCAAGTTCCTTCTGACCAACAAGCGCTAGGATCCCTCCGACAAGAAGAAGGATGCCTGGGAAGAAATAGGCCGCAGACACTAGTATCACGCCCAAAACAGCGCTAGCTAGCATCATAATCCCTGCGGTTTTGGGTTTTGACATTGCCAGTGCTCCGCCTACTATTCCCAAAATCGAGGTAGGAATGGCCATGAATCCTAACCCTGTGACGGTAGACGCCCCTTCCACCTCTAGTGCCGCGCCTATCCCTCCTACTAGGGAGACTAGACCACCGCCAAAAATGCCCACAACACCACCCAAGATACCGAGAATTAGTGCGGCGATACGCATCAGTCTGACTCTCCTTTCCACGCTAACGTTCCTATTGCAGGTAATGCGCACCGTGTTTTCTAAATCATCTCTACTTTCGAGCGATGTCTAGCTACTCCTGCTTGATCTTGCGGGTTGTTGTCTAAGGACTAGGAAAAGCCCTGACCAAACCTTATCAAGGGGCAAAGCTCGCAAGGCGGGATTGCTGTTGTGCGATGAGATCGCGGATATATAAAGGGAATTGGCGCAACGTACAGAATAGACACACCAATCATCGGTGCGGGCGCACAGGATGGACCTAGAGCGGTTCAGGGTCCGATGACGCCTGGAGACGAGGGGAGTGTTGACTCAATGAGAAAGACAATAGCCTTCATCGCGGTGTTTTTTCTGGTAATGCAATTGTCGGGTTGTGGTGGTTCATCTGTTACTTCTACAGGAAAACTCGATCCGCAAACCCCGCTGGTTGAACAGAGTGCGCCCGAAACGGCAAGGAAGACCTATAGCATTGGAGAGAGAGCTATTATCGACGACCGATACGCTATTACGATCTTTAGTGTTGTGGAAACCAAGGATAGAAATCCATTCTCCGACAAGGAAGTTGCTCAGGTTCTTATAATCGATTATCAGTACGAGAACATAGCGGATGAGAATAGCTCCCTGTACATAAGCGATATGGACTTCAAGTGCGTGGACGAGGAAGCCAATATGTGCAGCACGTATCCGGTGTCCGGTCGCTATTCTCCCGAACACACCCCTCCAGGAGCGCGGACACTGGCATCCATGGTTTTCGGAACGGTGACCAATAGCAAAACAATCAAGCTCTACTACTATGACAACATGTTTGATACTGAACCGACAGCAGAGTTCGAGTGCGAGGTAGGCAAGTCTGTCGAGCCGACACTCGATGGGAATGCTCCTGACTATCCTGACATGTATAGCGTTGGCGACATGATCCAGATTAATACTACAAATGGAGAATACAGACTGTGCATTGACAAAGTGGAACGAGTGGTGGAGAGGAATCCGTTCTCAGAAAAGCAACCGAAAGAAGTCTACAGGGTAACCTACACCTACTCCAACGTGAGTCTTGGACGGGAGCTGTTCATATCTGACATGGATTTCGTTGTTCTGGACGGCAACGGGAACACCGGGTTCACATATCCAGGTGAAATATCATACCATCCTCAGAGTACTATCAAGGGCGCTAAATGTACTGCTCAGATGGTATTTGGCGTTCACACAGAGACCGACAGACTGATCTTGTGCTATCGCGACAATATGTTCTCCGACCGGTTTGACCTAATGGTGTGCGTCCCTACTAGATAGACGCAACTGAACGGTGGATTAGGCCGGCCCGGAGCTACGAAAGGAAATGTACAAGATTAAAGGCAGCAATTTAGCCGCCCTATTCGTTTGCTCGTATCGGTAAGTTGGGCTCGACCTGCCCTGATGATGAGTTGACTCTCATCGTCGAACCACAAGGTGTCGAATCCACGGAAGATAAGGCATCCAGACTCATGTTAAAGCCCCCGGCTTTCATCCACCGGGGGCTTTTCCACCCATATCTGGGCTCCTCTATACCTTATTTCCTGAAGATCCTACGACAGATCTTACGACTCCCTGCGATCGCAATCAGTCTACGACCTCACGGTTACCCTTTTCTCGCCGCCGCCCGCTTGTACTCCTTGATACCGTCGATCTCTTCGGCCGTTAGCGGCTTAGGCCCTCCAATTATGGTGGAGTACACGGCAATCTTGGCGACGTCCTCAACGGCCACCGCGTTCATGAAGGCCTCGTCGAGCGATTCGCCCACAGTCAGGACTCCGTGGTGCTCCAGCAGAACCGCCAGGTGTTTCTCAAGGAACGGCACAGCCGTGGTTCCAAGTTCAAGAGATCCAGGGATCTGGTAGGGCGCAAGCGGGATCTCTCCGCCGAACCTTACCATCTCATTGGTTACTGCGGGGATGCTCTTGCCTGAAGCGGCAAACGACGTGGCAAAGACCGAGTGTGTGTGGACAACGCCCTGAACCCAAGGCAACGCCTTGAATATGCAAGTATGCATGGGGGTCTCAGAAGAAGGCTTGTAATGCCCTTCCACCAGTTTCCCGTCCAAGTCCACTATGCAGATACCATCGACATCTAGGATTTCCCTAGGGATGCCCGATGGGGTAATTGCCACAAGGCCCGACTGCCTGTCGATAGCGCTGAAATTGCCTGCTCTTTCATGCACTAGCCCGACGTCGACTGCCTTCTTCGCGATGTGCAGGACTTTCTCCTTAAGCTGCTCCAGCATCGTATATCTCTCCTTTGCGACAGGCTTTCATGCCCGAAGGGGTTCGCCTATTCGCCTCTCTCAATCCGCGCCAAAGCAGCGGCTTCCCGCTTCTTCATCTCGCGCACATAATACCAATACACAACCGCGAATACCGGGATGATCGCGGCCGCGGGCCAGAACTTGCCTCCGAACAACTCGGCGCCTTTGAAGAGCGCCACTTTCGTGAACTGAGCGTTGTGGGCCAACCAGGTGATCTGGGTGGATCCCTCGGGAAGAGTTACCGCGCCTGTTTGCAGCGCCATTTGCGTTATCATCGGAGCGAACCAGTTGGATGACAGGAAGGCGAACGGAGTAGCGATAGCCATGAGCAACCACGTCCGGATGAGGTCGCCCTGTGTCAAGACTGTCGCGGCCATAGCGAAACTGGTTATAAGGATGCTTCCGAACGGAAGCGTTATGTTGTTGGGGATGAGTATCGCGCACAGCAGGATTATTGGGATGTTAAGGATAGCTGCGGTCCACAGAGTGGGCTGCCCTGCCAGAATCGGCCAGTCAAGGCCAATATAGAAGTCCCTGCCGGGGAACCGCTTCTTCATGAACTCTCCTGCCGCTTCAGAAACCGGCGCGAGCGCCTGCATGAAGAGCTGGGCGACCATGGGGAAGAGGGTCAGTGAAGCCGCGGCCTGAATTGCCAGCGTAAGGGTCTGCTTGGCATTGTACCCCGAGGCCACGCCCAGAATGACGCCTAGTATGAAACCCAACACGTGGTTTTCCGCGAAGAAGCCTAGCTTTTCGCGGAGTTCCTGCGGGGACGTCTTGATCTTCTTAAGGAAAGGAATCCGCTCGAGGAGGTTGTTAACCGGAACCATCCACATGATGTCCAACATGTTGCAGTGTGGAATAGTGACACCGGGAACATGAGTAAGGGCCTGGACCTGATTCTTGATGAGGTCTCCGTTTTTGAGCTCCATTACGATCCAGAGGCTGCAGATGACGACCGCTATCACCGGGCTGTTGGTCAGTATCATGATCATGGCGCCGATGAAAGCCTTATGCCACACGTTCCACATGTCGACGTTGAGAACTTGTGTCCATCCTAGGGCGAGCATGACTATGTTGATGCCGATTTGGAGAGGGAACATAAGTGCGGCGTACGGCCAAGCCCACGCGATTGCGGCTACTGGCGTCCACCCGACGTCAATTGCTGTGAGATTCAGGCCCGTGTTCTGGACTAGGGCCTGGCCTGCCGGAGAGATTGCTCCCGTCATGAAGCTGATGACCAGCGACATACCGGTGAACGCCACGCCGAGCGTCAGAGCGGCTGAAATCGCGCGCCCGGGCTTAACCCGAACGATAAGAGCTATGATCAGCATAATCAGGGGCAAGAAGACTGCTGCGCCGTAGTCTAGCAAGCTTCTAATGAAGGTTACACCTGACATAGCCCGACTCCTTTCTATAGGGTTGGTTACTTGGAGAGGATCTTGATGATCTGGTTGACAGTCTCATCAACACCTGCGCCGGTCAACAAAGGTATTCCCGTCACCACTGGAATACCGTAGTCGATCTTCTCGTACGGAGCGATAGACACGAAGAGGTCAGCATTGGCGGCATGGTTTTTTAGAGACTTGAAGTCAACTACTCGCACTTCAGCACGGAAGTTACGCTTGGCAAGCTCGTTCTTCAGTCTTTCCGCGACCATCGTCGACGTCGCGACTCCAGAGCCGCACGCGACTATAATCCTTTTCACGAGCATCCCTCCTTTCTTTAAGCCTGGTCATCGGGTCTGCTGACCCAGTCCTGCATGAGCGCCTTGACTTCCTCACCGTCGAGGTTTACAAGGCTGTTCAGGAAGTCGTGGTCTTGGAACCCCTGGACGAGGCGAGCAAGGGTTCGCGCCTGGTCGTCGTCTGAGGCAACTGCTATCCCAACAACCACCTTGACTGGGATCTCGCTGCCCGGATCGTCTATCCTGCGGAACATGACAGGGTCACGCAGTCTGATGATGCACAGGCAAGACTTGTTGACATGCGCACTCCCCGCGTGAGGTATGGCGATGCCAACTTCTGTCGGCAGGCCGGTAGGATACCTGTGCTCCCGCTCGATACATGCTTCTGTAAAACTAGGCTTGGTGAATCCTAGCTCGGTCAGCATCGTGCCGCATTCCGTCAAGACTTGCTTCCAATCGGTAGCGGCCTTATCTGCGAATAGAACGGCAATCGTCTCTTTTTCCAATTGAATCCCTTCCGCCATAGAGAAGTGCAGCATCGAGCCCTGGTTCGACTAGATCTCCCAAGAGATGTATCAGTTCATCTAGAGTGCGCGCGGCAGAAAGGCGGGCACTTTTGTTGCCTAGAACCAACTGGTTAAGGCGCCTAGCCTTATCAGGGTCAAGCTGTTCGGTACAAGCAAGGGCGAGTAGCGTCCGGACCGGCTCTGTTCCCGGACCCGGGAACTTGACTGGGTTTTTCAGACGAACAAGGGACATCCCGGTCCGTATTACGCCATCGGACGGTTTCGCATGTGGCAACGCCAGTCCACCTTTGAACACCGCATAGCAGCCGTATTTCTCGATCTGCCGGATCATCGCCCCAACATAGCGCTTTTCGCAGAAACCCTTGTCGACGAGCACTTGTCCTGCTACTCGTACGGCGTCTTTCCAGTCACTGCACTCAACGTCAAAAAGGATGGCACCCCTCCCCAGCCTAAGTGATGAAAGTGGGCTTTTATCGGTCGAGGACCAGAGGTTGGTGTCTGTAGACGGGATGAGATCCAGGAGATCGTCAATGAGCATCTGGTCCTCGAACCGCAACACAGGGCTAACTACCGCGCAAGGAACGTTTCGCAGACCCAACGGCACGGTTGAGATCACAGCATCTATGTTGTCAGGCACTTTTCTAAGGATTTCAGCCACAAGGTAGGTGCCCACGATTTCCACGTCAGGGTACCTGGCCTTGAGCTGCGCCGACAAAACGCTTGTTGTTCCTACACCATTGGGGCAGACAATCGCCACACGCTTCTTCCTGCTTGATACCGGCCGGCTACGCACGGCGGCGGCTCCGACATGCATGGCTATATAAGCGATTTCCTCTTCCGGCAAGCTGAGCCCGGAGTTTTCCTTGAAGGCTTCCGACGCCCGAACCGCGGCCTCGTAGAAAGCGGGGTAACTTGTCTTAATCTCCCTATAAAGCGGGTTGCGGATCACAAGTCCGTACTTCACCCGGTAATAGACCGCCAAGAGATGCGTTGAAAGCCCGCTGATCAGTTCCTCATCGGCGATTGAGAAGCCGAGAGACTCCTCCGCGGCGGCCACCATCTTCTGGAGTAAGTCGTTTAGAAGGGCGTTCTGCGTGCGGCCGACCTGTCGATCCGGGACCGCGCGTTTGGCTCCCAGCAGATAAAGGGTGACATAGCCGATTTCGCTCTCGGGGAAAGTCACTCCGAGCCTTGCTGTTATCCGGTTGCAGATCTCCTTTGCGGTCTCGTAGTGCTTTTCGGCTTTGATAGCACCCAGTTGGGTTGGTTCGATGGTAATGAAATCTCCATCCTGGACTCGTCCTATCGTGATCGCGAGGTGGGTAATCAACGAAGTTCGGGCTATGTCAGTGAAGCGCGTCCCCAGTCTGTCCTCCGCCAAGCTGACCAGGGAGTGGAGGAAGGAATAGCCCTCTCTTGGGTCCTTCACCGGCAGCGCGGCCAGTATGCCATCTAGGATACCTGACACCGGGGTTGGAAACTGTGTGTGGGGGTGCTGACTGGTCGACATCTGAGTTACTTGGTGAGTTGCCTGGTTAGGGCAGGAAGCGATGTCGGCTATGGTTTGGCGAATCTTGCGTTCCGGACCTGTGATCGAGTACCCATGCTTTGGTGAACTGGTCAGTGTCAGACCGTAAGGCCGCAGCTTCTGTCTGATTTCGGCCAGGTCCTTGTGGAGGGTAGCGCGGCTTACCTTTAGAAGGCGGGTGAGCTGGTCAACAGTGTGTCCGCCGCCCTTGGACAAGAACAAACCTAGCAGAACGTATTGCCTTTCTTCGGGGGACAGTATGGCGTGATCTGCGGCGCGGTTTTGGACCTCCGCGAGAAGCTGCGCGCGTTCATTATCATCTGCCTGTATGGAGATTTTGCCGTCATGGAAACGAAAAACGGTAACGTCCTTGGTTTCGAACCATTGAGATACCGTATCAAGCTCGTAGCGTACCATGCGGTCTGAGCAGCCGATCTTCGCGGAAATATCACGAACATAGACGGGGCCGACCTCCGTCAACAAACAGCCGGCTATCTTCCTGGCTAGAGTGTTTAGTGCGATAGTCACGGCATTCTGGGCCTCGCTTTGTTAGACCTGAAATCAGGCTTTAGCTGGTCCTTTGCTCCTCATCATGTGTTTTCGAGCATCTGGGGCGGATCCCCTTTGGTTGGTGTCTAGTTTGTTTCCGGGGGAAGATGTGCAGAGTGTAGAAGGCGTCACTTGGGATGCTCTCCGGAGCAGCTTTAATCCTAAGCGGGGACTCAGTGCGGAGGGTGTGAGGGGGTGTGAGAGGGTGTGGTATGAGGGGGATTCGAGGGGAATTCTATGGGATTCGAGGGGGATATGAGGTGGATATGCGAGAGATACGAAGCGGATATGCTCGTGCCGAAAGGAATGACAACCTGCGCTGCAAACGTTACCATACAAGGGCGGTAGTCTTGACGCCTGAAGTTTGGGCGTCGGTAGTTTCAACGTCGGGAGTTTCGATGTAGGCAGTATTGATGTCGGAGATATTGACGTCGGGGGCATTGAGATCGGAGGAATTGACGTCGGGGGTATTGACATCGGAAGTATTGACTTCGGCAGAAATGACAGCTATTTGATTGCGTTCCATCATAGCCGTGAGCAGCGTGAGGTGTTCCTTTCAATGCAGATCATAGTGAACGATCCAAACCTGAAGCCTACCGATCTTAAGGGGTTTTGTGTTGGCTGGGCCCAACCCCTAGAGCCCGAGACTCTCTTTGACGCGCTCAAGGGTAGCTACAGATATGTTATTGCTAGAGACGACCACGGCAATGTCATAGGATTTGCCAATGCCATCAGCGATGGTGTCTTCGCTGCCTATATACCTCTAGTGGAGGTCCTTCCTGAGAACCAAGGAGCCGGAGTGGGTACCGCCATCATGCGAGAGCTTCTTAACCAGCTTAAGGACCTGCGGATAGTGGATCTCATGTGCGACCCGCCTGTGCAGGCCTTTTACAAGACCCTGGGTATGATTCCTATGGTCGGGATGAGGGCTAGGCGGTAGTATCAAGCCAGCTTATAGGTTTTCCGTATGGCGTCCAGCCGGTGTTCCAAGAGTTCGTTTTACTCGGCTCGGTCATGCGTGCGCAACGGAGAACTACAGACTATACGTCGCGAGGATGCCCGACCACTACTGCGGTGTACGCACGGATACGGAGCACCGTCTGGTTGATGAGGCGCAGGCACGTGCGGCTTTCCTCCGACAATGCATCGAAATGAAGCGGAGTCCGCGACCAAGAGGGGGTCCGCAAGATGTTTTTGAGGTGGATGCTTGCTTTTGAAGCGGATTCCCCGTGATGAGGCGCGGTGGCGAGCGGGTTTGGAGTGATGAGGAGCATAGCCGAATGCGTCCGGCTTGATGAGGCGCACTGGAGAACACATTCTGCCAAACCCGAAGCCGAAGGCTGTCCCAAATCCGAACTCTGCTTCAAATCGTTGCATAGTAGCGAAGTGAACGCTCCAATACGTGGCGAAACATGTGCGAAGCTGAACGTTACGTTATCACAAAGGGCTGGGCCCTCATATGGCCTAATCACGAAGGTTCCTACGTCTTCCCCTTACCACCCTCCACGAAACCACCGCAATAAGCACGACCAGGGCGCCGCCCAGCACAATCCACGTAGAGGCCGGCGACGAGCGAACATATACTACTGTCACTTTGGCGTCGGGCAAGTACTTGGCCGCGGCAGCCTTAAGGAGCGCCTGAAGAGCTTCCGGCGACGATTCCGCCGACATTCCGGATTCCTCCAGAAGGTCCTCCGATTGACTCCCGGGAATCAAGCGGAAGGCCAGAGCCTCTACTTCTGAGTAGGGAGAAGCAACCGCAACCGGCATCTGCCGGCGCGATGACGTGGGGATGGTGAACCGGCTCAGTTCGTCCGGGTTTGGTCCGGAAACCGCAAGTGAGGAGAGAATCTCCCGCAGGAGAGCGGCGTTCTGGTCCATTAAGCCCTCAATGCTTTGGTCGCCGGAACGAGCCGTAAACCCGTATGTGGCCACGACCGTGCTGTTTGTCATTAGGACCCTGTGCAGCGAGGCTTCCATTTTGGTTCCTGTGCCTCTCCTGAAGTCGGTGTATAGCCTGCGAGTTGCGATGTTGAGCAGAGCTTCGACTGCTGGCATGTCCTCGGGACTTACTCCCGACACCCCTACGCCCAAACCGGCACGCTGTTCGGATCTCCCGAGTTCCAGCACGCCCGTTTCCGGCTGATTAAAGCGCACGTCCGCATGGTTGGAAGGTCCGTCGCCTGGAGGGATACCCTCAAGACAGTGCGCAACGCAGTCAAGGATTTGCGTCTCGTCGGAGTCGGACAAGACGACAAGGGACAGGCGGGCCGGCGTATACTCCCGTTCCATGAATGCCCTCACCTTGTCGGCACTCACGGCAGTCACGGGTGTCCCGAAGAGGTCTTCCCAGTAGCAAGTACCCTCGTACATGCAGAGCATCATCTTGTTTATCAGCGCGTTTTCCTCGCGATTAGTCAACTCGGTCAGTTCGCGACGGATTCGTTTGACCTCCATCCGGAACGCGGGGTCATCCGTGAGCGTCGACCGGAACAAGGAGTCGAGGAATACCGACAGCGCTTGAATGGTCTTGTACTCGGGGACGGCCATGAAGAACGCCGTGTAATCGGGGCCGGTTTCGCTTCGGAGGGGCATCACGGACCCAAGCGAGTAGGATTCGGCCGCTATGGACCAGACCGATTCACCGGAAGGTCTCGGGTACATCAAGACCACGTCTTTTGCCATACGCGCGCAATGAGTTTCGTGCTCACGCTGGTTGGCGGTCCCGGTAAGCATCACCGCGCCAATCTGAGACAGGCCTTTTTCAGGCGGCTGCTCCTGAGACTGCTGAGACGCCCCATCTGGATCTTGGGGGAGCCGCCCAATGTAGACTTTGACGCCGTTGACTTCGTGGCAGGCGAGTTCCTCTATGGAGGCCGGGACCGTCGAGGCCAGCGCAATCCCACCACTGCCCGCCACCCAAGATAGCGCAAGTAAGAAGGCGATTAGGGCGCGGACGACATTGCCGCTCTTTGAGCCACTCCCGCCGGAGCCCCGAACGTTGCTCTTGTTGTTGAGACTCCTTCCCGGGCCAATACCTCTGTTCTTGCCATCGACCGCACCACCAATATCACCGTAACCAAAACCGGCACCGTCACTAGCACGGGCACCGTCACTAGCACCGGCACCGTCACTAGCACGGGCACCGTCACCAGCACCGGCACCGTCACTAGCACCGGCACCGTCACCGGCACCGCCGCCAGCACCAGAAGCGTTACCAGCACCAGAACCAGCACGGGCAATCGCGCGGACTCTCCTGCCGGCCATATTCGTCGCCACGAAAAAAGCCGCTATCTGAGTTCCAACAACCACCGCGACCCAAGCCCAGCCAGCCAAGGGACGAATCGTTATTAGCGATGCGGTGAAGAAGAATCCAATGATACCTATCCCCGCCAGGACAGCGTTGACTAAGATCAGGGTGAACCACGCGGCGACTCCGAGTTTGGGTACTCCCGTGGACTGCACGGTTTTGGCATCGTAAACCGCGGCGCAGACACTGGTCGCGCCGGTGCTGAAGGCGAGGGCGATCCAGATCATCAAGAGTGCCGGCGTTGCCCCGCTTTGGGCGAGGGGGATCAACGCCTTGACGAGAACGAACAGGATTAAGGCACAGACGGCTTGGAAGAGGCCGTAGAAGAACGCTTTTCCTCGCATGACCCTTGCGGGGTTAGCGGGCGAATGCGCCAAGATGCGGATCGTTATAGGCATGTTCTTCACTGACCACGAATCGTATGACCCGGCCAGAATCAGAAAGAAGAACGGACTGATGGAACTGAGCCAGCTAGGAGTGTCCGGATCTGACTGGCTTGGGAACACGGTGAGCGCCAACACCATCACCAGGACGTACAGGACCTGGGACTGACTCTGCAGGTCCCTGAATAGGAGTTTCGACTCCACCACGAAGGACGTGCGCTCCATGCTTAGGGGCGGAACTCGGTCGTCACTCGCAAAGGTGGAACCCCGAAAGCGGTCTGCGCGGCGAGCCTGAGTTGAGGCGGAACCCGGCGCGTCCGCCCTGGATTTGGGCGCCCTACGCGCGGAAGTGGCAGAAGGCGCACGGACAGTCCTGCTTTCCCTGGATACCATCCAACCCGACAAGTATGCCCGCTCCGTCCTGTTCACGACGACCGCAAAGAGTCCAATCGAGACGAGCAGCAGCGTCGAAGCTGTGGCGACTAACGGAACAGGCCGCTCAAACAGCCCCACGATTACCGCTCTGGCAAGGAGCGCAGATGGAGACCAAGACGGCCCCATCCTCCCGAAAACGGAGGCCACCTCGGATATGTCGCCGGTCGAATTCCCCCATCCGGAGGTTGAGAAGGCCATTCTGGTGAAGAAGTAGGCGATCGCGCCGATGATGGTGCCAAGAGCGGCAGTTACTTCTTTGACGCGGTAGGGAGGCAGTATCCTGCACACCAAGAGGTTTGCCAGGATCGCGAGCACGGCGGGTATTAGGGCGAACGGGAATCCTGCCAAGATGGAAAGCGCGTAGTACCACGGGGGCGCGTACCATGCCACCCCCAGCGAGACCAAGAGCGGGATCCCAGCTACTACGTAAGAACCTATCCCGGCAGCGGCGACTTCCAGGAGCTTCGCCAGAATTACAGACCGCGGCCGTACAGGCGAAACCAAGAATAGCGGCAGGTCGCGCGCAAGGTATAAATGATAGAAAGCCGCGCTAAAGGCCGTCCCAAGCTGCATCAGCAGCAGGAAGTTCAGTGTGCCCGTAAGGAACGGGAGGAGGTAATGAGGTTCGGGGGAAGCCCACGCAAGCGACTTGCCCAGCGTAAACGACAGGGCCGGCACTAGGATTCCGCCCACCGCGGTTAAGACCCAACCTAAGCGAGTCATGGACCGGACGCGCACCTTCAGACTTATGAGAGTGATGCGAAGGGCGGCCTTCATGGGCGCTCGGCTCCTTCAGAGGTCCATGGTTCCCCTTCGTCCCTTTCCAGAGACGCGATGATGTCTTTGTATTCTTCACCCGCGGCGAGGTTGATGAAGATGTCCTCAAGGGTCATGCCCGTAATCCCTGCCTGGCTTGCGATCTCCGTTTGGCTTGCCCTGGAGGCCAGCTGGGCCATGGTCCCTTCAGCAACGAGCACGCCTCCGACCAGGATCCCGATCCTGTCGCACAGGTGCTCCGCGACCTCCAGCAAGTGGGTTGACATTAGGACGGCCGCGCCATCCCTGGTCATTTTCCGAAGCACGCCTTTTAGCACTCTGACGGCGATAGGGTCCAGGCCGGTAATGGGTTCGTCCATGACAAGGATTTTGGGATTATGCAGCAGGGCGGCGGCTACCGACACTTTCTGTTTCATACCCCGCGAGTAAGACTGGATAGGATCAGCGGCCCTGCCTTCCAAGTCCAGAGTATGAAGGAGGCTATCCGCGCGAGCGCGCCTGATTGCCCTCGGAATCGAGTACAACTCGCCTACGAAATCCAGGAATTCTAGGGCAGACAACTTATCATAAAGGACGGGCTCGTCGGGAACGTAACCCAGCGATGCTTTAGCCCTTTCCGGTTCTTCTTGAATGCCATGGCCGCAGACCTTTACGGTACCGGAAGTCGGCGTGAGAATGCCGGTGAGCATCCTCAAGGTTGTCGACTTGCCCGAACCGTTGGGTCCCAAAAGCCCGTAGATTTCCCCCGGCATGACGGCTAAGTTGAGTCCGTTCACGGCGACTGTCTCTCCGTACCTCTTCACAAGCGAACTGGCAACAAGCAGGGGGTCGGTGGATGATCCAGATGAGGCTGTCGGCAACGCTGCCTTTGTCGCGTCCGCCTTGACCATAGGTTTTTCCCCTCCCTATCTGGGACTTAAGCCCTATACCCGGCTGCGCCAAGAAGCTTCATTGACTTGACAGTCCCCGACACCTAAATGTTATCATTGTCTTGTCCCCGTACCAGTTGGTTCCAATTTATCAGACTCGTGGCAAGATTTCGTAGTGCGGAAGCCATGAAGAGCAGATAGAAATGGTCACCTCGTGTCTGCTCGGAGCTAGTGGTGAAACCGGCCGCAATTCGCGGTCGGTTTTTGTTTTCGGTGGTTTTCACAAGTCTCGTTACTCGGTACAGGTACCAGTTTGAACGGGGGGTTTAGCCGTGTTAAAGAAACATCACATGAAGTTTCTCGCGGTGGTGATGGTAGTCTGCTACCTCATCACCTACGGCCCGTTCTCCCTGATAGCTCAAGCGAGTGGGCTATCGGACGCTACGTTAGGCGGTGTGATCGAAGAACAGACAGAAGAGAGCACACTGCTGGGAGAAGGAGCCGGGAACCAGACCGGAGAGCCGGAAGAGCAACCGCAACCACCTAAAGTAGAACCGGAAGAAGAGCCGGACAACCCTGATGGCCTGGAGGGTCCGGAGGAAGTCTCGGCTCCGGAACTGTACATGTCGTCGCGCGGGTTGAGCGTGATGGGCGGACTCATGGGCGAATCAAGTTCCCCTCCCGTCGACGATCACGGCAACATCGAGGAGGGGTACCCGGGGTATTTGGCCTTGGATAAAAAGGCCGAGCAGGTGTCCCCCAACCGCTGGAGAGTTACTCTGACTCTTACAGGCACCAACCTGCAAACAACTTCGGACATCGTCCTGGTAATTGACAGGTCGGGAAGCATGGGCCAAAGCGGGAGGATGCAGGCGGTCAAGAACGCGGCCACCGCATTCGTGAACAGTCTGCTCAAAGAAGACAACCTTGCCACCAGGATCGCGCTTGTGTCTTTCGGGTCCGATGCCTGGACTCTTGCCGGCTTTCAAGACGCACGCGGAAAACAGACCCTGCTAAACGCGATCTCAGGGCTGTCCGCAACTGGAGGGACCTGGACACAGGCGGGGCTCAAGCTAGCCCGAGACCTTCTAGAGGACAGTACGGCGACTCAGAAGGTAATAGTCCTCCTGAGCGATGGGGAGCCGACCTATAGCTACCGGATTAACAACATCAGCAACAATCTAAACAGCACATACTTCATGCAATCTGGGACCAGGTGGTACACCAGGTACGACCTGAGCGAGTCGGTGTTTAACTACACGGGATCGGCGGCCGGCAACGGCACCAGCATGACTACCCGTATCCAAGGCTCCTACTACTACCATCACGGTCACAGCGCCATAGCGGAGGCTAGCTTCGCCAAGGCCGACGGGATCGCAGTCTATTCAGTGGGGCTTACTCCCGGAGCTAGCGGCCAAGACATCCTGAACCGGATTGCCGATCAGGGCAAGTCATATTCGGCGACGACGCAGAACCTCGAGGCCATCTTCAAGGAGGTCGCCGGAACGATCGCGTATGCGGCGACCGACGCGGTTGTCACCGATCCGATCGGCGAGAAGTTCTCGATGCCTTCTGACGCGAGTGAAATTACCTGTAGTGAAGGGACTAGGGTGGAATACGACCCGGACGAGGAGACCATCACTTGGTACATTCCGTTTGTTTCTGAGGCCAATCCCGCGACTCTGAGCTATATCGTTGAGATTGACCCCGACGCCGTGAGCGGCGTGGTTTACCCAACCAATGGAGATACACCTATTGAATACACCAATGCTTTAGGCAACCGGGTAGTAAAGCCCTTCCCTGTGCCCCGAGTCGGTATAAACGCGGGGACCATTGTCGTCCACTACTACAGGGTGAACGCTGATGGGCAGCCGGTAAACTCTCAGGGAATCCCGGTGAGCAGAGAGGGCGCCGAGCTTCTTCGGTTCACGTTCATGGAGGGCACTCAGCTTGAACTGAACCAGCCCTACTCCGTGTTCTTCAGTGGCGACGACGCGAGCGAGACCACCAGGCAGATCAACGGCATCTGGTACAGCTACAGCTCAGCAGGTGACCCAAACCCGAAGGTAGTCACGCTTACCACTTCACAGCCGAGCCAGGATGTGTGGTTCGCGTGTCTACAAGAACCTCCGCAGATAGCTGTGACTAACTATAAGGGTTACTATGACGGTCAGCCTCACAGCATCGGCGTGAGCGGCACAGTTGACGGCGATCAGGTGTGGTTCAGGAAAGACGGTGGCGAGTGGTCGCTGGACAATCCCGGATTTGTAGACGCGGGAACGTACACGGTTAATGTGAAAGTTACCAATCCGCTCTATCCCGACCGCACCAAAACCGGCACTGTGGAGATAATGCCTACGCCAGTGACGGTTACTGCCGACGACAAGAGCAAGACATACGGCGACGCGGATCCTGAGCTGACTTACAGAATAACCTCAGGAAAATTGATCGGTGACGACCAGTTCACGGGCGAACTTGACCGCGACGACGGCGAGAGCGTCGGAACCTACGCGATTACGCGAGGCACTCTGTCTTTGAGCGCCAACTACGACCTGACCTTCGTGCAAGGGGAACTAACCATCCAGAAGAGGAACGCTTCGGTCACGACTGACAACAAGGCAAAGCTCTACGGTGAAGAGGATCCTGAGTTTACAGGGACACTGACGGGCTTCCTGGACAAGGATGGAGTGACGGCCAGTTACAGCCGCGAACCCGGCGAGAACGTTGGCCAGTATAACATCACGGCTACGTTGAGCCCGGAGAGCGT
>DULO01000036.1 GCA_012840345.1 Candidatus Fermentithermobacillaceae bacterium | reverse complement strand
GATGGACATGCAGAAAAGGGAAGTGCTTCAATGAGCTCTAGAATAGACGCGGGTACAATGTCGGCTTTGCAGAAAGCCCAAGAGAACGAAATAACGGAGTATCACATCTACTCGAAGTTGTCCTCATACATAAAGGACGAACACAACAGCGGCATCCTCCAGCAGATCGCCCGTGAAGAACTCCACCATCATGACTGGCTGAAGAAGTTTACCGGAACGGAGAAGAAGCCAAACGCTCTCAAGGTATGGTTTTATACCTTTGTTTCGGTGGTATTCGGCATTACGTTCGGGATAAAGCTAATGGAGCGAGGAGAAAAAGGCGCGGAACAGCTGTACCAGGAACTTGCGAACAACATCGAGGAGTTCAAGAGGATAGCAGAGGACGAAGACAAGCACGAAAGGGAACTGATTGGGATCATCGAGGAGGAAAGGCTCCAGTTTGTGGGCTCAATGGTCCTCGGACTGAATGACGCCTTGGTGGAGCTCACCGGTACGCTGGCAGGGCTCACCTTCGCATTGAAGAACACACGCCTCATAGCGCTTTCAGGCCTCATAACAGGTGTAGCGGCTTCGCTCTCAATGGCAGCGTCCGAGTATCTATCAACCAGGACAGATGAGGACAACGCCCACGCCCTGAGATCGGCATTGTACACCGGCGGAGCGTATGTTCTCGCTGTAGCGTGCCTGGTGTTGCCCTACCTTGTGTTTTCTAACTACGTGGTAAGTCTCGCGTTCACGATTGTCGCGGCCGTGCTCATAATACTTGTCTTTAGTTTCTACATCTCCGTAGCCAAGGATCTTCCGTTTAAACAGAGGTTTTTCGAAATGGCGGCCATCAGTCTGGGAGTAGCCGTCATTTCGTTCGCAATAGGTTACCTCATCCGAGTGTTCCTCGGGGTTGACGTTTAAGGGATTACAAAATTCTGTGCGGCAACCCCACCTGTGAGGATGCCGCACAGCTATCTAGTCTAGGCTGATGACTTGCCATTTCCCGGTTTCCGAGTTCCTCAGTTTTGTCGATGTAACTCGTAGTATCGCTCGTGCCAGATCAGAATACCTGCTTCCGGGCTATCAATACGGAAGGAGATGAGCGTAGTGCTCAAACCTGCTTCGGCGACGGCTACGGCTACCATGATCCCTGACCTTGACCCGCGCATGATAGAGAACGATGGCGAGAGTCGCGTCTACGCGGCTTTGCGGAAGCTGCCCGCCGGCTTCACGGTGATGTATTCCTACGCTTTTCACATCCACGCTAACTCAGCCACCGGGGGATTCGGAGATGACCCTGTATCTGGGGAAGCGGACTTCGTGGTCGTCCATCCGTCTCTGGGCTACCTCGTCATCGAGGTCAAGCAGGGAAAAATCGGCTACGCGAACGGACGGTGGTATGAGGAGAAGGCTCACGGACAGGAGCCCGTGTCCAAGGACCCGGTTGCCCAGGTGGAGAAGGCCAAGTTCGCGATCTTGGAGCGCTACAAGGAGAAGGCACAAAGCGACTCCTTTCCGTTGAGAATCAGACACGCCCTATGGTTTCCCGAGTGCACGCATGTATGGGGAGTGCTGCCTGCCAATTTGGAGCCTGAAAGCGTGCTTACTGAGCCTGACTTGGACAAGCCGGAGGAAGCGGTCCGCCGCGCTTTTGGCACGACCGAGAAGCCTCCGCAGAAACAGGCGGTTGACATCCTGATCCAGCGAGTACTTGCGCCGATGTGCAGGTTTTTCGCGACCATGGACGAGGAAATCGATCGCTACGACAGGGAGTCCAAGAAGGTCCTCACTGATGAGCAGCAAAACATACTTGACGCGACAGAGCTGGACAAGCGCAAAGTGTTCTTCGGCGCGGCGGGGACAGGGAAGACGTTCCTTGCCCTGGAAAAGGCGAGACGCCTTAACCGTGAGGGGAAGAAGGTGTTCTTGACATGCTTCAACAAGAACCTCGCGGCTTACATGAGAAGCAACGTGCCGTCAGAAATCATCTGCCAGAACTTCCACGACTTCCTGAAGGAGCGCCTGACAGGGACCGGTTGCGTCCCTCCGGAACCAGAGGACGGAGATGAACGGAGCATCTACTATGAGGAGACTCTGCCCACCGCCGGTTTTGAGTACTACGCTGACGCCCCGGCATCCGAGAAGTTTGACGCCGTGATAGTCGACGAGGGACAGGACTTCTCGGAAAACTGGTATACCTGCCTGCAAGCGATGCTCAAGGACCCTGAGGAAGGGGAGTTCTACGTATTCGCCGATCCCAATCAAGACTTGTTCCGCCACAATATCGATGCTTTGCGGAAGATGGGAGTGTCCAAGCACAAGCTGACGCGCAACCTCCGCAATACGGAACGGATCAGCGAGTGGATAGGCAAGTATGTAAAGGGCGGTACGCTGCGTCCGGGACTCCTCGGGGGACTTCCCGTCGTCCACGTGGCGTGGGAGACGTATGCCGAGGAAAGAAAGCTGATCGAAGCTGAGATCGGCCGCTTGGTCAGCCAGGGTATCAAGCCCGGCAGGATAGTCATCCTCTCGCCCAACCGGCTGGAGAAGAGCAGTCTCCAGGGCTGCGCGAAAATCAAAGAATGGCCGCTTATGGACTTCCGGACGGCGACCGGCAATGCCATTCGGTTCTCGACGATTCGCGCCTTCAAGGGCCTCGAGGCGGATATCGTGTTCCTCATCGGGCTACGGGAAGGGAAGCAGACCTGCACGGACGCGGATGTGTATGTAGGAGGCTCGAGAGCCCGCTTTCTGCTGTATGTCTTCCATCACAAGTCCGAGCCGCCTAAGGGGATTTGAGAAAAGGAAGAGTGGAAAGAGAATCT
>DULO01000004.1 GCA_012840345.1 Candidatus Fermentithermobacillaceae bacterium | reverse complement strand
GCTCGCCCGCGCCCAGCATGCGGCCGACGATAAGCGCCATCTCCAATCTGGTTATGGGGACGTCAGGGCCGAACGGGGCTCTGTACAGGCGAGACCTGTGATCAAGCTCGATCTCCTCGGGAGTCTTTCCCAACTCTCCGCTAAAGTCTTGGGGTGTCACCAGACCCAACCAGTATGCCCTGGCGATGTAGCCGTAAGCCCAGTGCTCAGGGGTTACATCGGTGAACGGCATTTCGGCACTGGTGTCCAAGGGAGTGATACCGTATGCCCTGAGCAGCATGGTTACGAACTCGGCGCGAGTCAGGGTACCGTTGGGCTGGAACTCGTTGTTGCCCCTGCCGTTGACGATGCCCCTGCGGTAGAGCTCCAAGATGTGGGGGTCTCCCCAAGTAACAGAGCCGTCTATGTCCACGAAGGGACGGTCCGGAGGCAGAACAGGAGGCGCCACTTCGCGGCCCTTTTCCATCTGTCGCCCCGCGATAGTGAAACTGGCCCTGCTTTCTCCCGCGGAGGTCGTTAGGACCACCTGATAAACTCCGGGTTCAACCAAGACTCCTTCATTGTTCTTTTGGTCCCAGGTCCAGTCAAGTCCGCGGCCAGGCTGCAGGTAGATAAGTACCATTGTGCTGATGGGGGTGAAGACGGGCTTGCCCTCAGCGTCGGCGATATACCAAGGCGCTCCACCGGGCACCTCGATTACTTCACCGGTTCCGTTCTTGAAAGCGAAGTAGACCCGCTGTCCCAAGAGGTAGATGTCCCGGTCGAGGCTAAGGCCGTCGGGGAAAGCCGCCCACTTCGCATCAAGGTCTTCGTCTCCGCTGTCGTAGGGTGTGCTGCCCGCTGGGGCCGAGATTGGCCGGTCAGGATCGCTCAGGATCGGAACGTCCGGAGCTGTGTCCGCCGCCACCAAAAGCGACACCAGGAGGAGCACCATTACAACACTGAGAAACTTGCGCATGCCCATGTTTAGTGCCTCCTTCGAGGTGGTTTTCGTTCAGTTGGACGAGTGAGTGAGGGTTGTGTTCCCGTTCCTGGGCAAGTTTGGCTTCTTGGGGGAGGATGGTTGAGGAGATGTGCCGCCGTCTGCTGCGACTGCATACCATGTCTCAGTTAACATAAGGGGTTGACGCCGATGCTCACTATTATCATCATGGGCTCGCGCGAGATCCGGCACATGCCGGGGTGGTGTGGCTCCAGGACTCAGGAGGAGGTAATCCTGAACTATACTCAGGGTCTGCGCCGGCGATTTGGGGCGGAGAACTTGTACTGCCGCTATATCGACATATCTGACCCTGAAGCGGGCCGCTTTAAGCGAATCGTGCATGCGGTGAGAAGGCAAGAGATAGGCCTTCCGCTCGCCATCAGGGACGGAGAAGTTATCCTTCACGGCAAAGACACCTTGTTTAAGCTCCCCGATTACATCGAAGGGGTCCTGCGTCCGGAGCGAAAATCCATACTGAACAGGCTATTCTCGGACAAAGCAGGGCGCCGCCTGAGGGCGCAACTGAGGGGCCTTAAGCTCATTGATATCTCATCGTTGCGTTCCAGGACCATAGGACGGGTGACTCTCGGGGGCCGTACCTCTATTTTCAAAGGGCCCTGATGGGGTCTGACGTGGTTCTTGAATTGGCGGCGGCCGGCCGTGACCGGGTGGATGCTCCGGTGGCCGACCGCCTAGTTGAGGTTTAGTCGCTTATTCCAAAGATGTTCCAGAAAGCTTTGAAGTCCTCGGTAGCCTTCAGGTACGCCGAAGCCTTCTCATCCAATTGCTCTTTGGTAATGTGGCCGTCCCTGTACTGGTGCTTGGCCAGTTCGAACTCGAGTTTGGCGATTAGGTACTCCTGCTTCCTCAGTGTCCCTTCCAGAGCTCCGACAGAGTTGTTGAACGCCATCGCTTGTTCTCCGCTTAAATCGCCTGCCAAGTCCTCTATCAGGGAAAGCCTGGTTATAGCGTTTTGCAGCGAGAACCTGGTGTTGAATGTGTCGCTGACAGACTCGTCTGGATGGACGGGCTGAAGCTGTTCTTCCACTGAAGGCTCAAGGGCTATGGGGTCTTGCTTTACTTGCTGCGGCTCCTGGTTAGCGCACGCTGATAGGGCAAACCCGATCAATAGCACGGCTATCAGGGGTAATACTGCTCTTAGTCTTCTTTCCACTCTCATCACGAATACCTCCTGTGGCGTTCCCTTATGAAGACGGTGTTGCCCCCTTAGTAGTTCCCAAAGGGATTCCTGGGAATATCCTGCATACGGGGAGGTTCTTGTTGAGTTCTTGCCCTTCATGCGATTCTAGGTCTTTTGGGATCTAGGTCTACCGGAAGGTGAAGGACTACCTGATGATGAACTGATGAGGCAGTGGGATTGGTAGCGGGTTAAGGGAGGCTTGACCATGAGCAAGAGACAATCTGATGTCGTGAAGTCCATGCCGTCTTCGGAGATCCGGAAGATTTTCAACGCGGCTAACCAGATGACCGATGTCATGCATCTTGAAATCGGTGACCCTGATTTCGCCACTCCGCCTCACGTGATTGAGGCCGCCCACAGGGCAGCCAGGGAAGGGCACACCCACTACACCGCTACTTCGGGTATGCCGGAGGTGCGCGAAGCCATCGCGATGAAGTTCCGGCGAGACAACGGCATAGATTGCGAATCGAGCAACTGCATAATGACGGTCGGCGCGGTGGGAGCTCTCCTGTGTGCCTGCATGGCGGTGCTGAATCCTGGCGATGAGGTGATCGTCACAGATCCCTACTGGTCCAACTACAGCGGCCAGATCGCGATGGCGGGAGCGAGGATCGTGTCGGTCCCACTTAGGGGATCCCTGGATTTTGCCCCGGACCTTGATGAACTTGAATCTAAGATCACTCCCAGGACCCGGATGATCCTTTACAACTCACCTAACAACCCATGTGGGTCCGTGCTTCCCAAAGAAGTACTGATTGGAATAGGGGAGATCGCCTTAAAGCACGATCTAATTGTCGTGGCCGACGAAGTGTACGAGAAGATAATCTACGATGGCCACACCCATTTCAGTTTGGCGTCGGTGCCTGAGTTCAAGGACCATGTGATTACCGTCAACTCGTGCTCGAAGACGTACGCCATGACAGGCTGGCGCGCGGGTTTCGCTACCGGTCCCGCCCACATAATCCAAGCCATGACTAAGGTACAGGAAGCGAACTCCTCGTGTATTTCCTCGGTAGTTCAAAAGGCGGCTTTAGCGGCGCTGACGGGACCTGAGGACTACGTTCGGTCAATGGTCGACACGTACCGGCGCCGCCGAGACATGATCGTGGAGAGCCTGGCGAAGATCCCCGGAATAGAGACCGTAAAACCCAAAGGCGCGTTCTACGTGTTCCCGAACATCGAAGCATACGGCATGTCCTCTTTTGACTTTGCCATAAGGCTCCTTCGAGAGGCGCGGGTAGCCGTGGTGCATGGGGCAGGCTTCGGACAATACGGCGAAGGGCACATCAGGATTTCGTTCTCGGCGGCCGACGATGTGATCGCTGAGGCGTTACGACGTCTGGAGGGGTTTGTTAAGAGCCTCTAGTTCGTTCGCACAGAAATACTAGATCGGAAAAGCTACTGGTGCTTGGCAGGTAGCCCGAGAGTTTCCGGTTCCCGCGACGGGGAACCGGTTTTTTCTTCTGGTCGGCAGTGTAGCCTATGTTCCGACCAAAACGTAGGCTTGAACAGCGGTTATCTACTGAACTGTATGCTTTTTTGCAGTGTGGGCAGAAATGGCAGGACGAGTGGTATGATAGTAATGCGGTAAGAAGTAAGGAGGTAAGGAGATTGGAATCGAAGTGGGACATCAAGGTAACATCCAAAGGGCAGATTACTCTCCCTAAGCAGGTTCGCGACGCTCTGATGATAAGGGAGGGTGACTATCTTCAGGCGGCGGTAGAAGACAGCAAGATAGTCCTTACGATTAAGAAACCTGAGGCGAACTACGGTGAACGGATGAAAACCTGGGCGGACCGGGCGCTCACGGATATGGGTTATCCGACCGAGGAGTCCCG
>DULO01000035.1 GCA_012840345.1 Candidatus Fermentithermobacillaceae bacterium | reverse complement strand
AGACGGAGGTATGTGATGCGGTAGCCAACCCGCGAATATCAGAATGCCAACCGTCGCAGCAGCCAGAGCCCCAAATCACACCTCTCAACGAGAAGGGGCTTGACGGCCTCGTTCATATCAGATTCTCGCCACTGGGCTCGGGCGAGTCGTAAGAAAACTACAACCGGATGGCGGGAGTTGTAGAATTGCTGCCACTAGTCGGAGTCAGTGGTAGGAAAACTACAACCGGATGGCGGCAGTTGTAGAATTGCTGCCACTAGTCGGAGTCAGTGGTAATAAAACTACAACCGGATGGCGGGAGTTGTAGAATTGCCGCTACTAGCCGGAATCAGTTGTAGTAAAACTACGACTAGATGGCGGCAGTTGTTGAATTGCTACCACTAGTTGGAGTCGGTGGTAAACAAACTGCAACTGGCCGACGGTAGTAGTAGGATTCCTACATCTGCCCGGGTACCGTAATCAGATGCACACCGCCAATTGTAATATATTGCCAGCCTCCGTTGATGCATGGTAGAATATGGTAAGTCAACGCCGGGCAAAGGGAGCCACATCTCGCGCAGGTTCGACACAGGCTGCGCGTTGGGAGGGCGTCTGTCCGGCGGCAATTAGAAGCAATTAGAAGACGGAGGGGAAAGCAGAGGGTGAGAGGAGTAATCGAGCAGCTTGAGTGGCGGTTGGCGAGAGTCGAACGGTGTCTGGCCGCGACCATGGCTCAAGCGGGTGTCCGGATGCCGGATGAGTATTACGAACACCTGGAAGAGGATGAGACGGACGAGGACAACACCTTGACCGAGTACCTGCGCCGTTCCGCCATGGATTTTGACCGTGAGCTGTCGGGCTATCGTGATGAAGTTGAAGAAAAGGAAGCCGCGGAGATGTTTGACGGCGAGACGTCTTGCGGCGCGCCCTCATACTATCAGCCGGACTATCAGCCGGAGCGTCGCGAGACATACTATCAGAGTCATAGTGGGCCGACCAAGAAAACAAGTACCGCGGAAAGAGAGAGCCCGTGCATAAAACACAACGACGTCGGGGCTCCGTTTTCCATCAAGCTGATGCCCGTTTCCTTCTACCACGAGATTGACCTTTCGACCGGCAGGTTTCATGTGAAGTTTCCCGAGAGCAAGGCTAGCTTAGCGTCGCGGTTGGGGGCGGGCGACTACTTGTTCATTTACGTTATGGCTCCTGAGAAACGCATAATCGGGTTAGCTTCGGTACTTGAGCGCGTGTATTTCGACGAGTCTGATGAGTGGCCATGCAGGCTCCTGGCGGAATGGGAGATCGGACCGAAGTACTCAGGCCTTACCTTCCGAGAACTGGGGTTAAAGGTGAGGCCGCGTATAGGCGACACCATTTACTCGGTCCAAAGCGAAAAAGCCATGGAAATCGCGGACGCCCTGCGCTTACTGCCGGATCTAACTCCTGAACAACTTGAGCATTACAGGAATACTTACGACCCCGAGAATTAACAATAGGAGAGCGGAGCAGCCCGCGCTCCGCTCTTGGCTTCATTGTCTACCGCGAAGATGACCTGTCAGCCGGATTTTACCGGCTTAACGCTACTGGCTCCTTCCCGCAGCGGGGAAGCCGCTACCGCTGAGGCTTTGCTCAGCGATCTCGATCATGCGCCTGACCATGTGACCACCAACGGCGCCGCACGTCCGGGACGGGATGTCACCCCAGTAGCCCGCGGGCGGGTTGATGTTCAGCTCGTTCGCCACTTCGTTACGGAAGGCGTCCAAAGCCGCCCTAGCCTGAGGCACTACTGCTGTGTTTCTCTTCTGTCCGGTTCCCACTATGATTCACCTCCTTTTTTGTTTTGCGAAACTTATTATGTTCCCTTCATCTCCCGCTATGCTGGGATGTTATGGTTAACTCCTGGAAGGAAGAAGCGTCGAGCCCAAGAGTATCCGGTCAGCCCATTGTTTGGAAAATGATTGTTTGCATAGACATGGCACAAGCACTGTAAGAGCTTGAACAAGCAAGGGCAGCCGCCCGCGCGTTATTGCAGGATCCAACAGGGTTTATCTAGAACCATGAACTCTGTTTGTCCCATGTTGTCTTACGACCGACCGGGAGGGGGCCTTTATGTTGCGTTGGCTTCTCGCGTCGTCTCCGTTGTTCGTCCTCCTAGTAACCATGCTGTGGCTAAGGTGGAAACCCAAGACCGCCGGATTTGTCGCCTGGTTGGTCGCTTTGACGGTGGCCTGGGCGTTTTTTGGCGGTTTCCCTCTGCTGCTGGCATTGGCGTTGGCCAAAGGCGTAAGCCTCACGCTGTTTGTGGTGCTCATCATATGGTCTTCTTCGTTTATGTTTCAACTGGTTAGCGAGACGGGCAGCGTCCCGGTTATCTCAAGGTGGATGGCGACGTTGTCGTCTGACAGGCTTATGCTGGGACTTCTCATCGGGTGGTGTCTATCCGGCGTTATCCAAGCGGTCGCGGGATTCGGCGTACCTGTAGCGGTATGCGCTCCCTTGATGATCGCGGCAGGCTTTGAGCCGGTGGTGGCCGCCGCCGGGGCTTTGGTAGGACATGCATGGTCCATCACCTTCGGCTCTATGGGTTCGTCGTTTTACACTCTAGGCTTGTCCACAAAAATCCCCGCTGAGATTCTCGGGCACTGGGTTGGTCTGACCTTCATAATCCCAACTGTTCTAACTGGCCTTGCGGTCGCGCACATAATCGACGGCTGGAAAGGCGTGCGCAAGGGCTTCTTCAAGATCCTGGCCGTCGGGACGACCATGGGCGGAGTGCAGTGGATCGTCGCCCGCGCTGGTTCGGGACAGCTCGCGGCCCTCCTCGGCTCTTTGGCGGGAGTCTTACTGACATCAGTGCTGGCGCCGCGCGAGAAGGCCCAAGGCGCGGTGGAAAGCGGGGAAGAAAGCGCCGGAGGAGCGGGAACTGCCGAAGGAGGCGCCGCGCGGCCGGGCAACAAAGCCTCGGGACAACCGGACCCCGGAGCCTCAGGAAAGACAGGCCTAGCAGGTCAGCCAGGAGGCCAGCTGGGAGGCCAGTCGCTCCACGTAGCCCTTACTCCTTACTACGCCTTGTTGTCCTTAACGCTGATTTCCCAGATTGGCCCGATAAAAGCCTTTTTCAAGCCCTTCAAGTTTGGTATAGACTATCCTGCGATGGTCACAAGGCAAGGCTACGAAGTCGCCGCGGAAAAGGCGTACGCGGCTATCGGGCTCTTTTCGCATCCCGCCCCGATAATTACGGCGGCGTGCCTTGTGGGACTGATCGTGTACTTGCGCCGTGGACTCTTAACCGCGGCCAACGTGAAGAAGGCGTGGCAAGGCACGGTAAAGCAGTCATGGCCTACGACGCTCGGAGTCTTGACCATGGTGATGATGGCGCTGGTGATGACGGACACGGGGATGACCAGAGAGATGGCCGCGGGCGTCGCCAAAGTGGCCGGAGCGTTATTCCCGCTGGTTTCGCCCTTCATCGGCGTGTTGGGATGCTTTATGACCGGAAGCAACACAAACTCCAACGTATTGTTTGGCGCGTTTCAAATTGAGACGGCAAACGCGCTGGGTATAAGCGCTACTTTGGTCGCGGCGTCTCAGACGACGGGAGCTTCGTTGGGGTCTTCCATTGCTCCGGCCAAGGTGCTCTTGGGTTCGAGCACTTCCGGCTTGACGGGCAGGGAAGCCGAGCTCATGAAGAAGTGTTTGCCGTACTGTGTGCTGATTGTGCTGGCTTTAGGGTTGCAGACGCTGGTGGCCACGGCCCTGTTGACCGTGGTTCCGTAGTTGCGGGGATACGGTTGGTAGATTTCGAGCTTTCGCCCAGGCGCCCAGGCGTACAAGACCAGACACAACAAAATAAGATTCCGGCCGGTGCATCTTCTCTTGTGTCTTTTGCCCCGGCACTCGATGGCGTTTTCGCGGAAAGAAGGCTCGTGTTGTGAATGACCTTTTGACGTTCGTTTCCAGGCGCGTCCATACTTCAGGAAATCCGCCCTTTGCAGGTTACGTCCGGATTAAGGGGAATACCATAGACCTCATCGGGGAAGGCTTACCCGACTACGACGAGGGCATCATGATCGACGTCGGCACCCAAAAGATAGTGCCGGGCTTTATCGACCTTCACGTTCATGGATGCGCCGGTTACGACGCCGTGTTGTCGGAAGAAGACCCAATACCGGCGATGGCAAGGTTCCTCGCCGAGAACGGGACGACCGCTTTTCAGCCGACGTCAGGGGCCGCGCCGCTCAAGCTCTTGGATAGAACCATAGAGAGGGTGAAGGCCGCCTGCTACTCAAAGGTCGCGGGTTCCCGGGTTCTCGGCCTTCATATGGAAGGACCGTTCCTCAACAAGTCCAAAAAGGGAGCGATGGCCGAAGAATACATCATCCCCGCTTCTTTGGGACTCGTTGAGAAGTGGGTCACGCAAGCGCAAGGCACCATAAGCCAGATGACCATCGCGCCGGAGATCCCAAACGCTCTCGAGGTAATCCGTTACTTGGTTAAGCAGGGGATTGCGGTGGCCGCGGGACACACCGACGCCACGTACGAAGAAATGCACGACGCGTTTCGGGCAGGAGTGTCCGTGGGAAGCCACACCTTCAACGCCATGCGCGGGATTCACCAGCGGGAGCCGGGCGCCTTGGGTGCCTTGCTTACTCATGAAGGGGTTACCTGCGAAATCGTTGCCGACGGTCACCACGTCCATCCGGGAAGCATTCGCCTTGCGGCGGCATGCAAGGGCGACCGGTACCTCTGCCTGGTCACCGACGGGATGATGGCTACAGGTCTTGGAGAAGGCGAATACCAGCTGATGGGGCGGCAGGTCAGGGTTGACTCCCACGGAACTGCGCGGCTCCATGACGGCACGATAGCAGGAAGCACCGCCACTATGAACCAATGCCTGAAGACGGCGGTGGAGCAGGCACGGATTCCTTTTGACAGCGCTTTGCTCATGGCCACTTTGAACCCCGCGAGGGTAGCGGGAGTGGACCAACGAAAAGGCTCTTTGGCCGTGGGGAAGGACGCCGACCTTGTAGTCCTGGACGATGACTACAGGGTGGTCTGGAGCGTGGCCGAAGGCGTGGTGTACAAATCGCCAGAGGGGGCTCTTGAGTCATAGCAGGGAGGGTTCGCCATGACTAGACCGGTTGCTCTCGTTAACGGGAAGGTTTTTACGGCGGTCTCAAGTGATCCGAATGCTTCCGGTGCCCAAGCGATTCTTCTAAAAGAAAACCGGATCTTGTCGGTCGGGACTTCCGAAGAGATCACTAAGCGGGCCGGGCGCCCTGAAGAAACGGGAGCGCTGGTCGTGGACCTCCGGGGGAAGACCGTGGTTCCCGGTTTCGTGGATTCCCACAACCACGTTTTGTCCGCCGCGACTTTGCTTGAGGGAGTTGACTGCTTCGGGCTGGAGAGCATCGAGGAGCTCAAGGAAGCGGTCAGGAAGAAGGCGGAGGAACTGGGCCCCGGGGAATGGGTCGTTGGCGCGGGTTGGATCGAAAGCCAGTTCGTCGAGGGCAGGATGCCTAACCGAAAGGACCTGGACGAAGCTGCCCCCAAAAACCCGGTCTACTTGTCCCGGTTGTTCGGAGTTGGCGTCGTGAACTCGTTGGCCCTAAAGCTGGCAGGCATCGGCAGAGGGTTCGTGCCTAAGTCCGGACGCGTGGACCTGGATCCCGACGGGGAACCTACAGGGGTGCTCCGAGAGGGAGCTCAAGGGTTGGTACGGAAGATCGCCCGTCCCGAGGGCCCCGGAGAGGCCGCCGCCCGCATGGAGCGGATGATCGTCCACGCGCTGACCGTACTGCTCAGGTACGGGACGACCTCCGTGCTGGACCCCGGCGTAAACGCGCCGCTCATGGCCGCATACACATCGTTGTGGGCTCAAAGACGCCTCCCCATGCGAGTCTCAGCTATGCCCGCCTGGCACGGCATATCGGTTATTTCCGGTGAATATCAGATATACCCGGCCATAGAGGCGGGCCTTCAGCCCGGCATCGGCGACGAATGGTTCAAGTTCGGGAATCTGAAGATGGCCATCGATGGAGGGTTGGGCAGCAAGACCGCGCTGATGCGCGACGCGTTCATTGACGGCACAAGGCCAACAGTCCCGATCAGGCTGGATTTCAACATGTTGGGCTCCTACATCCGCGAGGCCAACGAGAAAGGTTGGGGAGTAGGGATCCACTGCTGCGGAGACCTGGCCCAGGACCTGGCGGTATCCCACATGGTCGACGCGTTCAAACTGAAGAAGCCTACGCCAAACCACAGGCATCACATTGTCCACGGGTATTTCCCGACAGAGTACGCTCTTAAAGCAATGGCCGACCTTGACATCGGCGTGTCGACCCAGCCGGGCTTCATTTACGTTGAAGGAGACATCTATCCCGAAGCCGTCGACCGTTCTCTCCTTTACAGGTTCAAACCGCTTCGCACGTATCTCGACAGGGGGATCAGGGTGTATATCAACACCGACGTCTCGTCCGGCCCGTACGACCCGCTGGTCGCCCTCTACGCCGCGGTTGCCCGTAAGACCGTGCGCGGTCTGGACTTCGGCCAAGACGAAGCCCTTACTCCTCGCGAGGCCGTCGTGTGCTTCTCACGCAACGGCGCTCACCTGGCGTACCGCGAGAAGGAAGTGGGGACTATCGAAGCCGGCAAACTCGCCGATCTTGCGGTCTTGGACAGGGACATCTTGGACGGGGACGCCGGCGATATCCTGTCGGCAAAAGTGGAAGCCACCGTCTTGGACGGGAAGTTCGCCTACCTGAGAGAAGGGTCGGGCTTGTCCGTGCCGGCTGAACTGCAGGATATCCGCGTGCTACCGGGCGATCCCCGCGCGTAGGCCTTAGTCCTAGCGGGTGAGTTTTGCGCGCGGGTCCGCGTCAAGGTGCGCCTCGATCCTTCCCGAGGCTACCAGGCGACCTCCGCCCGCAGGTCCGGCCACGACTTCTTATACAAGAGCAGGACCCGGTCTACCCTGGTGGCCCGGCCCCTGCTTTCGCCCCAGATCTTTGTGACCTTGCGGTTGTCCATCACCTCATCGGTGATGACGCCAAGAAGATTCCAGCCCTCAGGCTTAGCGGCGTGTTCCCATACTGCCTCGGCAAGGTTCAGGTGCGGGATTCCCCGCGCGGTAACGTCCCCTATCACCCAGGCCGACAGTGAATGGTCGTCCATGATGTCGTGACAGGCCCTCATGGCCTCTGTCATGAACGCCAGGTAGGATTCGGGCGTCTTGTGCCCGTCGTCAAGGCCGACGCCGGTCTCGGACCCGCTTTCACGAAACCAGAACCGGATCCAGTTATAGAGTCCGTACCTGATGACGCCCAAGTAGGGAGGAGAAGTCACCAGAAGCCTCGGCCGTCGCCCGTAGCGCTTCAGCACCGGGGCGAGGGCTTCCGGCAAGTTTCGGATGTCTTCTTTGAGCGCCTCCCCGGGGACGTAGGAATCCAAGTCCACCGCCTTCTTTATTCCCTTTTTCCGCGGACTTGAGCCTAACAACCCCAAAAGCTGCAGTTTCGCCTTTAGGCACTGGAAGACGTCCTTGTGAGGGAGGATCAAGCGGTGCCTGTAAGAGTAGGACAGGGTGTACCTGGGCGTCAGGCTGAACGTGTTGGGCATGGGCAAGGACAAGTAGAAACGGCCCCGCCCGTGCAGGATCCCCAACACCACGGCCCGGATAAACGCGTCGCGACTGTCGGAACCCAGGTTACTCTTGAGATATACTAGCTGGCGCAGGGTGTCGGGATGGAAAAACAGCCAAATGCTGTGGTGGTGGTCCTCCGTGTACCCGTTTTCGGAAGATAGGCCGGTGCGGTCGTACTCTTCGTCCCGGTAGTACGGCATGCCGGGGAGGGTCGCGTATATCTGGCGGAGCTTGGTAAGTATCCCCTGAAGGCGCTCCCAGTCTTCCTTATCCATCCCCGGCTGATACAGCGCCGCGTACTGTTGCTGGTGTTTGGCGACTCTGCCGGAGAGAGATTGGTACTCCTGAAGGAGAGAACGGGCCTCGGGCGGGCTTTGGTATCCTTGCGCGAGTTGGGAGAGCCTTTGCGTCAACTCGCCCGCGGGAGGCACATGGGTCTTGGCCTTGGTGAGGGCATACGCCAGTTCGTTCATATCATTGCCGATGCCGACTCGGCCCAGAAGGCACGCTTCCAACGGAGTCGTTCCCCGTCCGCAGAACGGGTCAAGGACAAGGTCTCCTGGTTCCGTGCACCGGCTGATAAAGTAGTGGGGAAGGTTGGGCGGGAACATGGCCATGTAGGAGCACATGGCGTGAAGCCGGTGGCCCCAGCGAGAAGAGACCGTTTGCCATTGATTTGAAAAGGGGTTCTCTCCCGAGGGCATGGCCAAATAGCCTCCTCACTTGGCGTTTTTTGTTTCCGGGAAAGCTTATTCTTCTCCCGGCCCAAAATCACCTTTGGAAACTACCTTACAGAACCTTCGCGCGTGCGCGCCGCAGGATTGGGGTTTTTAGGCGTTGAACTGTAACGGGAGGGCCAAGTCTCTGGAGGGAACGTAATGAAGAAAACGGTACTGTGGGTGCTTATCATCGCCGTAGCTGTCGTTGCCCTGGGTTTCGGCTACACACGGCTCCAGGCAAGGCGCGCCATTAGGGCGGCTATCGAAGAAATTAGGAACAACCTGCAGACAGCCAGAGCGGAGTACCGGGATCTTGAGGTCGTGATCACGGGCAAGGGCACTATCCAGCCCAATGAGAAGAAGTCGGTGTCCGCGGGAATCGCCGGCACGGTCCAAGATGTCCTGGTGACAGAAGGGTCCCATGTTCAGGAAGGCCAGACGGTCCTGGTCCTTCAAAACGACTCAGTGAGATATCAAGCCGAACAGGCAAAACTTGACCTTCGTTTGGCTGAGGAGGCGCTCGAAGAGATGCTGGGGCCGGCGGGCGCCATGGCAAAGGCCGGTCTGGAGTTAAGGCAAGCCGAAACCAACCTTAGAACGGTAGCCGACAAGGTGGAGGCGCTTTCGCCGAAGAGCCCCATAGCGGGGGATGTATGGAGCGTGTCGGTATCTAAAGGAGACCGGGTAAAAGTCGGTGAGCTTCTCGCCACGGTCGCCGACACTAAGACCTTGACGATATCCACCCGAATAAGGCAGGAAGACTTGCACCTCGTTAGCGCCGGCGCCGCCGTTATGGTCCACCCGGGAGGCACGTTCGCGCCGGTCCCCGGAACTCTTTCCTCCATAGGCCAAGAGGGAGTTGCAGGTTCCAAGGGAGGAGTTGAGTTTCCCCTGACGATTGCGGTGCCCAATCCCGGACAGGCGCTTAAGGCCGGCATGGCGGTCACGGTCACGTGTGAGGCGAAAGAAGGCAGGTTCTTGACGTGGGGCGGGACCACGGCCGCAAAGGAAAAGGTGGAGATAAGGGCGGAAACCGAAGGAACCGTGGCGGCGGTGCTTGTGAAAGAAGGTTCCTATGTCGGACCGGGCGACGTGATCGCGGTGCTGGAAAACGAGGCCTTGCTGGTCTCCTACGACCAGGCTAAAAACGCGGTCGAAGCGGCGAAGCAGTCGGTGGCCGCCTGCGAAAGGCAGATCGAGCAGCAACGGCTTAGGGCGCGGCAGGCCCAGGTGAACGTTAGCGAAAAAGAGGACGCCCTTAGCCGGCTATCCGTGGACAGTCCCCTTACCGGAACCCTCATATCCATTTCAAAGAGCGTCGGGGATTCGGTTACCGCCAACGAAGCCCTGTTCCAGGTGGCGTCCGTCGAGCCGCTAGACGTGACCATCCCCGTGGACGAACTTGACGTGAGCCACGTGGTAGTCGGGCAGGAAGCCAGGGTCACCGTGGACGCGTTTCCGGAACGGACCTGGGAAGGGCGCGTGACGAAAATCGCCCTGGAGGGCCAGGTGAAAGACGGCGTCACCAACTACGGAGTGACGGTTTCCTTGACTTCCAAGGAATTGAGGTTGGGAATGTCAGCTTCCGTTACTGTCTTGGTTTCGGAGAAGCCCCATGTCCTGAGCGTGCCCGTTGAGGCGGTGACCTGGGACAAAGGCCTGTCCTACGTGAACAAGGTGGAGGACGGCCAGATAACTCAGACCAGAGTGAAAGTGGGCGTCCAAAATGACCTGTACGCGGAAATCGTCTCCGGCCTGGAGGAAGGCGATCTGGTCTTGATCGGAAGCGTTCCTGACTGGGGCGGGCTGAGGCTACCTACCAACATTCCGGGGATGCGAGTGCGATGATTTCCAGGACCTTTGTCCGGCGAGGGGAGGCCGGGCTTCTATGAAGCTGGGTGAAAGTTTTGTGGTGGCCCTTAGGTCCCTGACTGTCAACCGGCTGCGCACGGCTTTGACCATGCTGGGAATCATCATCGGGGTAGGAGCCGTCATCGCTCTGGTTTCAGCGGGCCAAGGGGCGGAGAGGCTGGTTTCCGGCCAAATCAACTCTATGGGCTCCAACATCATCTTGGTCACCCCGGCAAGTTCCGCCACGGTGCTGGGACTTTCCGACGCCGACTTCATACTCGACAAGGTTTCGTCGATCACCCGTGCTATGCCGGTCATCCAGGTCAATACCCAGGTAGCCTGGAAAGGAGCCTCGGTCACGGTTGGGATCCAGGGCGTTACCGAGGAATTCCCGGAAATCCGTTCTTTCCATCCTGAGACAGGCCGGTTCCTCATTCAGACCGATATCCTGAACCGGCGCAGAGTGGCGGTCTTGGGCCAGACCGTCCTTAGGGACCTTTTCGAGGGGCAAGACCCCATTGGCGAGACGGTCACTATCGCGGGACAGTCCTTTACCGTGGTAGGCGTTATGGAAGTGAAGGGAGAGGCTTTCGGCACCGACATGGACAACGTCGTCTTCGTCCCCGTGACAACATTGCAGCGTGTGGCCGGGACGACGAGGGTTAGCGCCATCTACGCCCAGATTGCCGATCGCGAGGACGCCGATCAAGCGGTGGACGCGATTTCTCGGGCTTTCGACGCCCGGTTCCGCCGCCAGCGTTCGGTGAATGTGGCCAGCCAGAAGCAACTCTTGGACGTCGTGGCCACTGTCACCACCACATTTACGGTACTCTTGGCGTCCATCGCCGCCATATCTCTCTTGGTGGGCGGGATCGGGATCATGAACATCATGCTTGTATCCGTCACGGAGAGGACAAAGGAGATTGGGCTTCGAAAAGCGCTGGGGGCGAAAAACAGGGACATCCTGCTCCAGTTTCTGATTGAGGCGTCCATACTGAGCGGTACCGGTGGCGTCATCGGCATCTTTCTTGGAAGCGCGGCTACGAGGCTCATTTCGAGGCTTGGCGGCTGGCTTCCGTACACCTCGCCCTCGGCGGTGGGCATGGCGTTTGGGTTCTCCATTATGGTCGGCGTGTTCTTCGGTTTCTACCCGGCGGCCAGGGCGTCCAGGCTGGATCCTATATCCTGCTTGAGATACGAGTGAGTGTGAGAGCGGTTACGAGAGGGTCATGAGCGGTGAAAGGAGAGGTCCTGAGATGAAAGACAGGCGCAAGTCGGTTGCCACTATCTCGGTTCACGCGGGCTCCAGGCCCCCTGAGTCGGTCACGCGTCCAAAAGTTCCTCCCATTTACGCCACTTCCGTGTTTTCCTTTGACTACTTGGACCAGATTGACGAGGTTTATGGAGGATCTGCCCGGGGTTACGTGTACTCGCGAATGAGTAACCCGGGAATTGACCTACTAGAGGAGGCTGTGGCTCAGCTGGAAGACGGTGGGGACGCGGTGGCGTTCGCGTCGGGAATGGCGGCCATCACCACGGCGGTGCTGGCATCGGTGTCCGACGGCGACCACGTGCTTTCCGCGAGGACGCTTTACGGGGGCACATACACCTTCTTTCAGGACGACCTGCCGAAAAGGGGCGTGTCCGTCACCTTTGTGGACATCAACGACCTCCCCTCGGCGCGCGAGGCTCTAAGACCCGAGACCAAGGTCGTGTACTGCGAGACCATCTCCAACCCCACCATGGAAGTGGCCGACCTGCCTGCCTTGGCCGAGATGGCGCATGAGGCGGGGGCCTTGCTCATGGTCGACAACACTTTCGCTTCACCGGTTTTGTGTAGGCCTTTGACGCTGGGCGCGGACGTCGTCATACACAGCGGGACCAAGTACCTGAACGGGCACAGCGACGGGTTGAGCGGCGTCTTGGCGGTGGCACGCGAGTCAGACGATGTTCCCCCGCGTCAAGGTCTGGCGAAAAGGATACGTTCCATGGCGGAGGCCTACGGACCGACGCCGTCCCCGTTTGACGCATGGCTTCTCCTAAGAGGGATCAGGACCTTGTCATTGCGGGTCCAAAGGCACTCTGAAAACGCTTTGAAGCTCGCGCGTTTCCTCGAGTCCCATCCAAAGGTCACTACGGTTCACTATCCGGGCCTTGAGTCGTCGACGCACCACGAGGTAGCCAAGCGGGTCCTCTCCGGCGGGTTCGGCGGGATGCTGAGCTTTGAGGTAACCGGAGGTCTGGAGGGCGCCAGGCGGTTCATCGATTCCCTTGAAATGGTTGAGCTTGTGCCCAGCCTGGCTGGGGTATCCACCACGGTCTCCCATCCAGGGAAGACCTCCCACCGGTCGATCCCGTTGGAGGAGCGAAGCCCCTACGGTATCGGCGACGGCCTAATAAGGGTATCTACCGGCATTGAGGACTACGCCGATATCGAAGCCGATTTCGCGCAAGCTCTGGAGAACGTATAGGCCCAAACGATACGGGTTTCCTAGACGCGCTCCAAGTGAGCCGTATCGTTGAGCCTGGAAAGGCGCCATCCGGAATCGCTTTGCTCGAGCACCGTAATTGAGCAGTGCTTGATTGCGGGAAGCGTCTCTTGAGGATCCATACCCAGGGCATAGCGCACGATGGACTTTATGACGCCGAGATGAGTCGCGATGGCTACGGTTCCTTCGGGGTACCACTGGCATATGTCGTCGAAGGCCCTGGCCACGCGCTGGTCCATAAGCTGGGTTGATTCGCCTCCGGGCCTTACGGATGTGTAAGGGTCTTCTGTCAGGTTGTCCAGGTAGGCCCGGAACTCGGATATGGGCCGCCCTTGAAACGTTCCGCCGTTGATCTCCCTCAACCTGCGGTCCAAGACCAGCCTGCAGCGTTGTTCGCCTCCCTTTTGGTGCCTTAGCACCGCCTCAGCCGTGTGCCTCGCCCGTTCTAAGTCGCTGGCGAAAACCGCGTCAAAGGCGATGGAGGACAGGGCTTTTCCCAGTAGCTCGGCTTGCTTCCTGCCTAGCTCGGTGAGGGGGACATCAAGTTGTCCAAGGAGGATTTCTTCCTTGTTGCCTTCCGCGTCTCCGTGTCTTAACAGGTAGAATGTCGACAATGGTTTCGGCCGCCTTTCCTGACGGCCAATCCCTCCTCAGTATGTATTGCGGACAAGTCTAGGACGGGCCGAGGCCAGAGTTGGGCTGGTCGCGGCATAAGCCCCATTTGGGTATTCGGCCAAACCACCGAAACTCCTGCTAGAGCACGAGTCCATATTGGCGGGGCCAATCCGAAGGAGACCGGGAACCGATTGTAGAACTCAAGGTGGACAAAAGCGGCAAGATTCGCGGCATCTCTCAACTTCAGGCGAGGAGGATTCATCGTGGCAAGAAAGGCTCCGGCATTACGCGAAGGGGACGTAGTGGCGATTGTGGCTCCGTCAGGGGCTGTCAATGAGCAGGCGATGGAGCGCGGCATCAAGGTTCTGGAGAACCTGGGACTCAGGGTTAGGGTAGGCAAGCACGTTTTGGACCGGTGGGGCTACTTGGCGGGAGACGATCGCGGCCGGGCGGAGGACATAACCGGGGCTTGGATGGACCCGGAAGTCAAAGCGGTCATCTGCTCCCGCGGCGGCTACGGAGCAATGCGGGTGTTGCCGTATCTTGACTTTGAGAAGCTCAAGGCCCACAAGAAAATCTTCGTGGGATACTCGGATATCACCGCGCTGCACGCGGCGTTTTGGCGCGAAATGCGCTTAGTCACCTTCCATGGCCCCGTGGCGGAGTCCGGGGAGCAGTCCGGCCTAAACGAGCCGTACAACCTGGCTTATTTCAAGAGAGCGTTGTTTGGGACATTCACGCCCGGGGAACTCGAGCTTCCCAACGGCCATTCGCTGACCGCGTTGGAAGAAGGGGAGGCCGAAGGCATCGTGGTAGGCGGCAACCTGTCTCTCATCGCGTCCACAATCGGGAGCAGGTGGGAACTGGACACGCGCGGGAAGATCCTGTTCCTCGAGGAAGTGGGAGAGAGGCCGTACCGCGTCGACAGGATGCTGTCCCAACTGGCTTTGTCCGGAAAACTGGCGGATGCCGCCGGGTACATACTGGGTGATTTTACTGACTGCGAGTCCTCGGGGGATTACCCCTCTTTCTCTGTCCCAGAGATATTCGAGCAGTACTTCAAAGGGACGGGCAAACCTTGCATATCCGGAGTACCCGCAGGCCACGCTCTCCACAAAGCGACTATCCCATTTGGGATAAAGGTCAGGATAAGCGCTCCTCCGGCCTCAAGCCAGGAAAAGCCGGCCGTCCATTTTCTCGAATCGCCGACGGCGAGACGGAAGTAGCAAGGGAACGCCCCGCCGCGAGGTCAACATAAAGACGTGACTCGGGGCAGGCCGGCTTCAGACCGGCCGAAAGCGGCGTTGAGTTTTGCCCGGGACCCGGGCTATGGTGGATTGATGGGAGGTGTCGCCCTCGAAACTCAAAGTGCTTCCGGAGGACTTTGTGGTCCGCGAGGAGATCGACCTTCCCATCAAGGAGTCTGGACCGCACCGCGTGTACCTTATGGAAAAGCGTTCCTGGAACACGGTGGACGCTATCCGCTCCATTGCCCGGGCCAGCGGGGTTTCCCCGTCCACGATCCGGTACGCGGGGCTAAAGGACCGTCACGCCCTGACATACCAACACATTTCCGTACCGAGAGACATGGAGCTGGTGACCGGAAACCCGTCTGTGAAGCTCACTTTCCTGGGTTTTTCCCAGAATTTCGTATCCACGAAGGTCTTGTCGGGAAACGCGTTCAGGGTGACGCTCCGGTCTCTTAGCCCCGAAGAGGCATATGCCATCAGGGCAAGAACGCCTGAAATCGAGGCTTACGGGTTTCCCAACTACTACGACGACCAGCGCTTTGGGAGCGTTGGCACAGAAGGTTTTTTCGCGGAAAGGCTTCTTAAGGGACACCTTCGAGGGGCCTTGAGACTTCACCTGACGTCTGTCCACTCGAGCGACAGCGCTTCCGAACGGGAACGCAAGTACAGGATAGGTCAAGTTTGGGGCAAGTGGGATGAGGTCCTAAGGCTGTGTGTGACGCCCGAAGAGAGAGCTGTGGCGGAAGCTCTAAAGAAAGGAGGGCGTCGAAAAGACCTCTTGTCCGGCATCAACGCCATCTCCCCCTCCCAAACGGCCTTGTACCTGTCCGCGTACCAGAGCTACCTGTGGAATCGTGTCTTGGGAGTCGTCCTCAGGAGGTACGTGGATGACAAGCAGTTTGCGGTACCCGGGAAGGTGGGTGACTATACCTTCTACCGCGGCCTTTCCCCGGAGGCGTTCCGTAGGCTGCGTTTGCTACAAATACCTACCGCGGCCCGGCGCGTCTTGCCCTGTGAACCGGAGGTTAAAGAAGCCATCGAAGCTGTCCTGGAAGAGGCAGGCATCCCTCGCAACGCGTTTACCCTCAGGGGAGTGAGGAACGCGTACTTCCATTCCTTTTACAGGCCGGCCATTGTGGTGCCCAGAGACCTGGTTGTGGGCAACGTCGAAAGCGACGAGAGGTATCCCGGCCGGGGCAAGGTGTGCCTTGAGTTCCGTCTGACCGCCGGATCCTATGCCACAATGTTTGTGAAGGCTATGGTGGGGTTGGCTGGAAACGCGGGGAAAAGCGGCGAGGGCGACCATGAGGATGACGACGCGGAATGAGCCGACGTCTTCCTATTGGTCATCCAAGAGCCGCTTGATGATGTCGTCGATGAGAGGCTCGGTTAGAGAGACGTCCCGGACCTCGCCCAACTCCTGCATGGCCATGAGGACCGCCGGGGCGGTTGACCGGGTGCGGTCAAAGGCCACTTCCACCGTGCGGTTTGGGGCGTCCACTCGAGTCACCATCCACGCGCCGTCTCTAGGCGTGGGGGAGGGTTGTCCGTTCCTCGCGAGGTACTGGCCCGCCCGAATCCCCGGCGGCATGACCGCGTATTTCACGGAGAGCGCCGTCGGGAGTCCCGCCCGGTCTCTCAAGTTCGCCAGGTCCCCATCGTAGACCAGGTTTCCGTGGTTTATCACCAGCACGCGGTCGCACAGTTCTTCGATATCCCGCAAGTCGTGGGTGGTGAGCAGGATAGTCACGCCCTCCCGCTCGTTTATCCGCTTTAAGAACTCCCTGATCTTGCCTTTGCCTACGACATCCAGCCCGATGGTTGGCTCATCCAAGAACAGCACCTCAGGACGGTGGAGCATGGCGGCAGCCAAGTCCGCGCGCATTCGCTGGCCCAAAGAAAGCCTGCGCACAGGGGTGTTGAGAAACTCGCCGATGCCCAGGAGGTCGTGAAACTCTTCTTTGAAGCGCCGGTAGTCGCCGGGGCTTACGTCGTACATGGCCGCCAAGATGTCGAACGAGTCCACCGTCGGGAGGTCCCACCAAAGCTGCGTCCTCTGGCCGAAGACGACCCCGATCTCCCGGGAGAGCATCTGTCTCTCCCGTTGAGGCGATATACCGTTTACCGTGACTGAACCGGACGTGGGATGGAGGATGCCTGTAAGCATCTTGACGGTGGTAGACTTGCCCGCTCCGTTCGGCCCAATGTAGCCTACAAACTGACCGCGGGGCACCTCGAAACTAACGTTATCCACCGCGCGGATTTCGCGCTTATCTTGGGAGAAGACTTGGCGGAGCCCCGCCATGAAACCAGTCTTCCTCACGGGCACCAAATAGGACTTCTTGAGCCCGGAAGCTCTTATCGCGATGCTTGACTCCTTCACTTGAGACACCTCTCCCAAAGGTCAGTCACCGGCAGGTGAGCGGTAAGCCGGTAACCCGCAGGGCACTGAACCCTACGCGCCTGCAGGCCGGTACGGGCTTACCGCTCGGCTCTACGATCCAGTGCTTTGATACGCTGCCTCTCCGGCATGCCACAGCTTCAAGGAAACCGTGAGCCCCACGGCGCAGGCGATAAGGGGCCAAACCAGGTTCATCCAGGTACCGCCTTTTCCAAGAAGGTAGCGGACCGGCACGTAGTTGCCTACACCAAAAGGAAGAGCGGTAAGCAATACTACTCTGAGCCAGCCCGGGTAGATCTCCAGCGGATGAAGGGTCGCCGTAGCGGGCGCGTTTTGGGTGAACACTTGTAGTTCGTCTATCCTGGTTATCCAAAACGCGGCGCTGGCCGCGGCAAGCCCTACCACGAAAAACAACACCGCGCTGCAGGCGCAAGCCAGGGCCAGAAAACCGATGTCTCCCCAAGTCAGCTTTCCGGAGCGCAAGAGTTGGGGGACACAAACCGCCGCCACGCCCATCCCTTGCAGGGCCAGAGATAGCCTGGAGAGGTCCACTCTTCGGGAAAGGACCACCAGTAGGCTGGGCCAAGGCCGGACCAGCACAGAGTCAAAATCCCCAGTGACCATGTACCTTTCGAACTGCTCCAACTCTTCGCTAAACACCCTATATATGCCGATTCCTATCTTGGATACGGCGAACAGCAGGCCGACTTCGTAGATGTCCCAGCCCGCGATGGTCTTGAACTTCCAGAGAATTACCGCCACGAAGTAGTAGTCAATGGCCCCGGTGACCGCCTGAATGATGGAGCTGGTCACGAAATCGAACTTGTACTGCATCGCCGCGCGGACGCTGGCGGAAGCGAGAATCCAATACAGCTTTAGAGCAGCCAAAACCCGTCTTGGACCGGCGCGGTGCCCCGGCCGGGCCGCCCCGGGCCTGGTCTCGGGGCCGATCTCGGAATTCCGTCTGGCGGCTCTCATCCTCCTTGCACCTCCAGTTTCCGCCGGGCTAAGGCTGTCAGGGCTTGGGCAAATACCGTGAGGGCGACCGCCCAGAACAGGGAACGCCAGATGAGGCCGGGGCCTGAGAGCTCAAGGAATATCCTTGCCGGGTAGTAGCACATGCAGGGATACGGGGTGAACGCCGCTATCCTTTGAGCGATGGGAGGAAGCACTTCGAGAGGCATAGAGGCTCCACCTAGGCCAAAGACCAGGGACGTCTCAACGGTCCAAGCCGTACGGATTTCGGTGGTCCAGAAGGCGCTCACTCCGACGATGTACTTGCTTACGATTCCTATGTAGGCGCCGAGGGCCAAGGACAACAGAGTCCACGCCCAGGTGGCGGGGTTCTTGGGCAGGTAGTGACCGAAAACGGACAACAAGAGCCCGACGGGCACGCCTCTGAATAGGAGGCTATAAAGCTGGGAGCCGTAGTCCGAAGCTATCCTGTAGGCAAAGAACCCCATCGGCCGGGCGAGTTCGGTGGCTACGTTGCCCGAACGCACCGAGTCCCGTATCCGCCCGTGTGTCCTGATGGCGAAATGGGTGAACCATAGTATAACTTGGTTGAACATGACGTATTGGACAACGGTCTCTACCGTGTAGTCGGCGAAACCTTCGACGGGAGTGACGGCCTTCCACAGGTAGATGTAAACGAGGCCAAAGATCGCGCTTGCTACACTGTTTATCAGGTGCGACGCGGTGTATTGAAGGTTTTGAAGAAATCCCTTACTCCCCAAGACCCAGTACTTCCGGACGGCACGAGCCGCCATTGTCGCTGCCTCCCAGCATCTCCCATAGATAGAACGCGGGCTTGTCGTCAACACGGTTCCGAAAACCGCTCTTCAGTAGCGAGGGTATGGCCTGGCAAGGGAAACGGCAAATAGTATATCCGACTCAGGACGGTACGGGCAAGATGTACTTCGCGGAACGTTCCGTACGGTCTTGTTTAACCTGGTCTAGCGGGGATATAGTAATGCCGTCGAAGGGGGAAACCGTGATGAGCGAAGGCAAGCCGTGCGACTATACCGTGAAGGAAACCCAAGATTACCTGGTATCCGGGCTAACAGAAGACGGGCGTTTCCGCGTGCTGGCGGCCCGGACGACCCTTGTTGCCGAAGAGGGCCGGAGGCGGCACCGTACATCCCGTACAGTCGCGGCTGCCTTAGGAAGGTCTCTCACTTGCGCCGCTATGGTGGCCGCTACCCTAGATGACAACCAGTCGGCCACGCTCCGCTTCCTAGGCGATGGCCCGTCCGGAGGGATTGTCGCCGAAGGCAGGAACTTAGGCGATCACATCGGGGTACGCGGATACGTAGCTAATCCGGACGTGGAACTCCCGCTGAAGGCTCCCGGCAAACTGGATGTAGGCGGGGTTGTCGGAAGCGACGGTTTCTTGTATGTGACCAAAGACCTGGGATTGCGGGAGATGTACACGGGGAGCGCCCGGTTGCAGTCCGGAGAAATCGGGATCGACCTTGCTTACTACTATACGGTTTCGGAACAGCTTCCGACGGCTGTATCCGTGGGCGTCCGCATTGAAGGGGCCAATGCCGCCGGCGCTTCGGGCCGGTCAGGCTGGGTAAGCGGCGCGGGCGGCCTCATGATCCAGGTAATGCCCGGGCACGATCCGGACACCGCGACACAGGCAATAGACCTGATCCAATCCAACCTGGATGGAATCGGCCCGGTGAGCATGCGCATGAAGGAAGGGGTTCTGCCGGAGGACTTGGTGGAAGCGGTGTTCCGAGGAGTGGGAAAAGCAGACCTCCTAAACCGCGTCCCCATCAAGTTTGAGTGCAAGTGCTCCAGAGAGAGGGCTCTAAGGACGCTGTCTACCCTGGGCGAAGAGGACCTTAGGAGACTGGCCGGAGAACAAGAGAGCACGGAAGTCAGGTGTCACTTCTGCAACGAGGTGTACCGGTTCAGCGCTCAGGAGATTAGGGAGTACGCATCCACCCTTAGGGAGGAAAACGAAGAGAGCGAGAGAGACCCTTCCTGATAAACGGCGGGGCCTCCCTCGACCTTGTTCACCGGCGCGTGTTGCTCAAGATGGCGCTGAACGTCCTTGCGTGACCGAACTCATCTCCCAGAAGCGTCATGAGGAGAAGCCGCTGGTCGGTGGTGGGCGCGATCCTAGCGAGTTCAGCGTATTCGGCCGTGTCGCCCAGTTCGCCGTCGATCGCGCGGCTCAAGGCTTCCTCCCAGGTAATTGTACCTGCCGGCGAGCCTCCCCAGGTCGGAAGGGTCATACCCGGAACCCCGACAAGCATTGCCGCGATAGTCCTCGCGTGGCCGTATTCATCCCTGGCTATGCTGGTCAGTATCTGTGAGAGTTCCATGGACGGAGCTACGCTGGCAAGATAACTGTAGAACGTGTACGCCTCGAGTTCGTCAATATAGGCAGCTTGGAGCCTCTGGTAGTACTCGTTCATGACGAACACTCCCTTCAATCCCCGCGTTCCGACCTCTGTATTCCTATGACCTGGCCAGCGGCGTTGCCGTGAACGCGTCCAACGCTATGGACGGAATCCCAGGTCAGCCGATAATGCACTGAACTCTGTCGGCGCGGGTCGCTACACATTATGCAAACCAGGGGGGGTTGGCGAACCGGGAGATGCTATCGCACACGATGATGCCGCGAATGGGTCTAGGTTTGGGCAAACAGCGCGCCCATTCCTCCGGTGTGGATGAAACAGCAAGCTTCGTCGCGAGAGATGATTCCGCTCCGGATCAGTCCGATCATCCCGGCGGCGGTCTTCGAGGTATAGACGTTTTCCGTGATGACCCCTTCATAATGGGCCAGAAGCCGCCGGGCTTCCTTGGATTCGACGGTGGGGATGCCGTAACCCGGGCCGAGATAGTCATCACACAGGGTCATGACGCTTTCAGGAGCGACGGGTGACCGGCCAAGAAGTTCTTCCAGCCCTTCGAACAGGATGCGGAGCCTGCTTTCCAACTCGGGGACTGGGTACTCGACGCTTATCACGTGCACGTGCCACGGGCCGCCCAGGAGCGCGGTACCGTAAACAAAACCTGACGCCGTGCCGCCCATGGCGCCCACGACGCACACGTGTTTCAGCGGGACTCGTTGCGCTTTGGTCTGCTCGTACAGCTCTAAGGCCGCCTCCACGTACCCCAAGGCTCCTACAGGCGTTGAAGCCCCGTTATGGATGGCGTAAGGCTTACGGCCAGCCTTGCTTAGCTCCATAGCCAGTCGGTGCATGGCTTGTGCCCGGTCTTCCTCGGACACCTTGCCCAAGAAAACCGGCGCAGCTCCGAACAGCCTGTTAAGCAGCATGTTTCCCACGAGGGTTTGGGGCTCGTCGTCGTTGTGGAGGAGGATGCACGCCAAACCTAGACGCGCGCATGCCGCGGCGGTGAGGGAGCAGAGGTTGGACTGTAGTCCGCCGGCCGTCAGGACAGTGTCGCATCCCTTGGCGAGCGCGTCACCCAAAAGGAAACGGAGGCTCCTTGTCTTGTTGCCGCCCATGCCCAGACCGGTCACGTCGTCTCGCTTTATCCAGAGGCCACTGTGCCCGATCAAAGCCTTAAGTCGGGGCAGAGGCTCGAGAGGAGTTGGGAAGGTCCCCAGCGGAGCGCGGCGTAAGCGGCTGAACTCTCGCAGGCTGTTGGGTAATTCTGACAGCTTCTTGTCCCCCCTCAAGACCGCGGCACAAACCTCGACTGATGTCGTTGTCGTGCTGATGCAGTGAGCCGACCGGGCAGTTATAGTCTCGGCGGGATGGTTGTCCCGCGACAAAATGCTATCATGGAACCGGGCCCCAAGATAGTCCGGCCCAAACGTTCTCGGAGGTTACGCAGTGAAGACCCCTGTAGCCATATGTAGATGCGGTTCGTATGAGCCTGAAGAAGTAGAACGCTGTGTGAGGCGCGTAATGTCTCTCATCGGGGCGGAAGAGCTGCTTCCCGAGTCAGGGACCGTATTGGTTAAGCCAAACATGCTTTGTCCCGTCCAGCCCGACAAGGCTGTCACCACCCATCCCGAAGTCGTCTATGCCGTGAGTAAGTATCTTTCGGAGAGGTGCGAGGCTTTACAGATCGGGGATAGTCCTGGTCGCGGAGCGTACCCCTTGGTTTGTGAAATGACCGGGATGGCAGGGGCCGCCCGGCGCTGCGGCGTTCCGATCGTGTCCTTTGAAGACGAGGTCCCCACCAAGTTTCCTAACGGACGCATATGCAAGGAGTTTCCTCTCGCCAAACCGGTGGTGAGTTCCAGTGCTCTGGTTAACGTGGCAAAGATGAAGACCCACGGTTTGATGACTTTTACCGGGGCCGTGAAAAACCTGTACGGCTGCGTGTCCGGTGCCCGGAAAGCCCACCTTCACCTGCGTTACCAAGAGCCTCAAGACTTTGGCCTGATGATCGCCGACCTCTTGGAACTTGTGAATCCCACTATCTCGATGCTGGACGCTATCGTTGGCATGGACGGCGATGGGCCGTCACACGGTAGGCCGAGGAAGATCGGGCTATTGATGGCGTCGCCGGACCCGGTCGCTCTGGATGTTGTCGCGATGCACGTGGCGATGGCGGATCCCATGACCGCCCCTTACTTAAGAGCGTGCAGAGAACACGGGGTGGGCGAGACCCGTCTCGAGAAGATCGAAATTCTTGGCGAAAGGCTTCAAGATGTGCAGGTCAAGGACTTCCTTATGCCCGTGGGCACGGAGACTTCACCCCTTACCTTCCGTTGGGCAGGCCCCTTGCGGAAAGGCTTGTCCCCGGTTCCCGTAGTCCGTCAAGAATTGTGCCGGAGGTGCGGCCAATGTGCCGCCTCTTGCCCCCCTAAAGCCATAAGCGTGGGCTCACGTGGGGTAACTATCCAAAGAAAAGAGTGCATAAAGTGTTATTGCTGCCAAGAGCTGTGCCCGTATGGAGCTATCGCGCTCAACAAGGGTCCGCTCGCGCGGCTGGCCGAGACTGTGGTCGACTTCCTCAGGCGGTAAGCCTTACCAGAAGGTTCCGGGCTCCGCTCCGGAGAAGCTGTCACCGACAACTGTGTTGCTGTCCACGAACATGGGAAAGAAGGTGTTTCCGAGTTGACCGACCGTGACCTGGAGTCCATCATCAGCGACGCCAAGATCCTGCATAGGGAAGGTTTCAACTGCGCGGAGGCCGTATTCTGGGCATTGACCGAGTATTGGGGCATAGATATTCCCTTTGCCGTGGCGACCGGACTGGGGGGAGGGGTAGCGAGGAGCGGAGGCCCGTGCGGAGCCCTCCTTGGAGCCATTATGGCCATCAGCGCGAAGGTTGGAAGGGAAGATCCGAAAGACTCCAAAAGCAAGCATGAGTGCTACAGGCTGGGTAAGGAAGTCATGGACACGTTCGTCGAGGCAATGGGGACGAGCGCCTGCAAGGAAATCATCGGCTTTGTGTTGGGAGAAGAGGGAGGGCCCGAGAGGTATAACGCCGGCGGGTTCAAAGAAGGAAAGTGCCAGGACGCTGTCGTGGCCGCCATAGCCGCCGCGGCCGCGGTCTTTGAAAAGGCCGCTCCGCCGGAGGCCGAAACGGACACACAACCTATGAAAGCCGAAGAGAAGGTCGAAGACGAACCGAAAGAGGAGGAAGTCGAAGAGAAGGCCCAAAACGAGTATTAGAGGGACCTCAGAAACAAGATAAAGGTCGCCGCAGGCTTTGTGCCTGCGGCTACGCTGTTGGATGGTAGCGGTGACGTTGCGTCTACGGTGTTATAATCCTCCCCGAGTCGTCATCCTTCTTCTTGAGCGCGGCGGGGTCGTACCCCTTCATCTCAAACACGTGCTTGTGGCTGTAGTGCTCGTGAAGCAGGTCGAGCACCTCCCCAAATCTCTGGAAGTGCACGATCTCCCTCTGCCAGAGGAACCTAAGGGTGCGGTCCACTTCGGGGTCGTCTGACAATTGGAGGAGGTACTCATACGTAGACCTCGCCTTTTCCTCCGCGGCCATGTCCTCGGTGATGTCGGTGATGGGATCGCCCTTGGACTGGATGTATGCGGCGGTCCAGGGAACTCCGTCACCGTTAACAAAGTACAAAGCCTTGTCATGATCGGCGTAGTAGCCGTCAAGTCCGGCCCTCTTGATGTCCTCGATACTCGCGTCCTTGACGAGGTTGTAAACCAGTGTGGCGACAATCTCCATGTGGGCAAGCTCTTCTGTGCCTATATCCGTCAAAGCTGCTTTAGCTTGGGGGATCGGCATGGTGTATCTCTGGGTGAGGTAGCGAAGGGAAGCGGCAAGCTCGCCATCCGGGCCTCCATACTGGGTTATGATGCTCTTAGCCAACTTAGGGTTGCACGCCTTTACCCCTGCGGGGTACTGAAGCATTTTCTGATAGACCCACATATCTCAACACTTCCCTCTCCAGTTGATTTCCCATGGCCAGGGATCGTTAATCCATTGCCAGCACGGGGCCATCCCCGGTTCACCCAGGCCGAAGTTCAAGAGGGGCCCGTACGCGGCCTCATAAGTGGCTATCAAGTTGTGGAGTTCTCGCGACGCAGCCCGGAAGTCTTGAAGGGCCCTCTCTTCGGACGGGTGGGTATCCAAGAAGAGGTTCAGTTCCACGGTGATGAACTGAGTCTCCATGATACGCCGGAGCAACTCCATTTGTTTGGGGTCCATATGGTTCCCTCCTAAGTTCCAGGCGGTTTTTGATAGAGTGGTGGACACCTCAAGAGCTCAGGGAAAATAGTCCCCGGGCCGGCCATCTCGCAAGGATGCACGTAACCGTTGTAGACTTGCCAGGGAACCCAAGCGGTAGCCAGAGGGATCCCTCTGGGCGGGCACGGGGCTCCGGGACCCGTTCCCGGCGGGCAAGGCGGGTTTCCAGGACACCACGGCGGCCAGTTGGGCCCGCCCGGGCAACCTGGACCTCGGTCGGGACATCCCGGACGGTCTGACGGATCTCTCTTAGGCCCCCAAGGCCAACGCGTTGCCGTGGCTGACGGGGCCAAGTTCTTGTCATCTTCCTCAGGGCAGGGAGGGTCCTCTTGGAGAGAATCGGGAGTTTCCTCCTCGAACTCTTCTTCAAGGTCGGCCTGTGATTCGGGGCGCGGTGTATTGAAGCCGAGGACTCCACGTCTATTGCCCTTGGGGAGATACCTTCTCATGGTATTACCCTCCTTTAACTGCATAACAAGTTGTGCAACAGTTTATGTAAACTAGGCGGGGCTTGTGAAAGAAATCAGTTGGGCAACGAGTAGGGGTATATAATGTTAACAAGCATGATCAGCGCTGCAGCGCGTTCTTTGCAGGGTTGACCGCCAAGGGGTGTGTACTGTGGCCATGCGGAATCCTAACGGGGTGGGGCTTCGTGATAGAAGGGCTAGAATGGCCCGCTACATCATTGCCGGTGCGTTGCTTGTCGCGACGGTGACTGTGGGCTTCAGGTTCATAGAAGCTAAGAGACGAAGCGAGAATCCGGACGACGACTGGTTCATAACAGAGGCGTGGCCGCTCGCGGAGTCCTACGCTGATGCCAATGGGCTAACCATATCCAAGGACAATGCTGTGGTGTTTCGCTATACCGATGGCGTGTCGGTAGACGTGGCATTTAAAGAGGACGCAGGAAGCCGCAGCGTAAAGGTGAGTTTCTCTTTCCGGGAAGGCAGATGGGCGGTCCTGCCGGCGAATGCCGTGAACCTGCTGGATCCGGAACGGTGGTGGTCTCACTAATACCGGTGTCGAAGATAAAGCCCTGACCTGTGAAGTCAGGGCTTTGTCCAGTCCTCCGGGGACGCTTCCCGCGAGGATTCGCGGTGCTTAGAGCCTCGTTAGAAAGTAACGCCTGCTGTCTTGGCCGCTTCCCTCAAAGCGGGCAGGAGGGACTCAGCCTTATCCGCGGCGTCCCAAAGCTTCATGCGGGACTGTTTCACAAACTCCTCGTCCTTAATAGAGCCCAGGTTGATCTCGGCGTTCATCGCGGCGCCTTTTCTGGCGGCTTCCAAGAGCAAGGTTCCGACGGCGACATCAGTGATGGCGTTGGGGTTGCCGTACTTTAGGAGGTCCGGCAGCAGCGACAGCGCGGACACCGTCGCGTCCACAACCTCAAGGGGGACCAATGTGGCGCCCCTAAACGCCTCCTGCATGGCATCCCGCCGGGCCGCTTTCTCCTCAGGTGTATTCCTGGGCATCTTCATAGCGGCTTCTACGGCCAAATAGGCTTCCGTGTCTTTTGCCGACAGGGACTGAAACTCATCGCAAAGCCTGGAGGCTTCCTTCTCGATTTCCGCCAAACGTTCGCGGCCCTCGGTGAATCTCGGAAGGGACAAGGTTACGCCCGCCACCATCTGGTAGAGGGCGCAGCCTAGAGCGCCCGACACTGCCGAAGCGGCCCCACCGCCCGGAGCGCCTGTGGGAGCCCTGAGGTTTTCTATGAACGGGTTCAAGTCCACTTTCACGTTCTCACTCCTCGTTGATATTGATGAGGTCCAAGATCTGACGCTTGGAAAACGAACCTGCTTTAAGCCGGTCGATGGCCACATCGAGGAGCGCGTCCAAGGGGATCAGGCCTATGATCTCAGAGCTGTGAATGGATATGCCCCGGGCCAGGGCGGCTTCCTCGACTTTACGGAACACCATCGATAGGGGTGTGGCCTTGTAATCCAAGAGGTTCATGGTGACCTGAGCCAACTTCAGGCTTTCTATGTATACCCCTTTTGCCTGGACGTGGGGAAGCCCTCCCGAGGACTCCCGGATCATCCTGGCTATCGCCCTGGCTGCCTTCACGTCATCTGTGTCCAGGTTTATGTTGTAAGCGATCAAGGGAGGGCGCGCGCCTACCGCCGTGGCTCCACCTCGGGGGTGCAGGGCGGCGGGTCCGTAATCGGGTCTTCTGTCGGGGTCCTCTCTAATGGCGGCCTTGAGGCCCTCGTATTCGCCCCGCCTTATGTCAGGGAGCCTGACCCTATCAGGACGAGTGGCCGCTTTGCCGTACAGATATACCGGTACTCCGAGTTCGTTGCCGATTCTCGCTCCCACTCGGTTCGCCATGGCGACGCAATCGTCCATGGTTACCCCGCTGATAGGCACGAAAGGGATAACATCGGTAGCGCCGATCCTTGGGTGTTCCCCCGAGTGCTTCTCCATGTCTATGAGTTCAAGGGCTTTCTTGGCGGCCCGGAAAGCGGCTTCCTCAACTCGTTCCGGGGTTCCGGCAAAGGTCAGGACAGTGCGGTTGTGGCTTTCGTCGCTGGACAAGTCCAGTATCTTGCACCCGGCCCCGGATACTTCCGCGGCGATGGCCTTCACGACTTCGGGATCTCGACCTTCGCTGAAGTTGGGGACGCATTCTACTATTCGATCGGCGGGCATTCGCTTCCCTCCAGAGAGAATGTGGTTCTAGGCCGTGTCTTCCGGTCTTTTGGGAATTGTCCTACGGTTATGATACACCGCCAAAGGGCCGGAGAGTAGAGAGGGCTGGGTGCGTGTCTGTCCGCATGCCGGCCCCCGATCCGGGAGGTGGATTTCGTAGGTGCCAAGGAAAGTGAGGCTACGCCACTACCCGGTACGGCCACTGTCTACATCTCCGGAGTGAAGTAGCAGTAGCCGATTTTGTCGGACTTCTCTTTGATCCGCTTCCAGGTGGCTTCGTCGGGAAGAGCGTCATAGGCCGCGGGATACAGGATGGTGTTCTCCTTGAAGATGTGGTTTCTCAAGTTGAAGGAGATGTAGTCGGCCAGTTCCCTCAACTGAGCGACAAACTCGGCGAAGCCTTGAGTCTTCGCGTTGGCTACCAGGTCCTTCAGCGCCTTTTTTCGGGGACGGAGGTCGTCGTGCTCTAGCCTCATGATCCGGGTGGGTCCGGTGATGCCGGCGGCTTCGATCTCCGGGAAGAACGCTTCTTCTTCCCGTTGATGGTGCTTTTCGGTCTCAACAAGATGGTACGCGACGCTTGAGATAATCCTAAGAAGGGAATCGGCTCTGACTCCGTCATCGACGTCGTCCCAATCTGACTTCGCCGAGAGAGTCTCGACGGCTTTGTCCAAATCGGAGAGGAAGCCGAGGATAAGATCGTGTTCGCTTATTAAGGTATGGAGGGGGTGCCCCTTTCCGGCTGAGCTCTTACCGGTGACGCGTTGTCAATCCTGTCGACATCAGGACAACTTGACGTCTCAGAATCGAGTGCCGCATACTATCGATATATTTAAGCGTATTAACTATTAACATTGTCAACTAATGTGGCACGGTCAACTAACAAAGGACCTCTGGAAGGGGGCAGTGATGCGAGGTGTCATCAGAGAGGACCTCTGAAACACAGGCTCTAAAGCCATCCGTGCGGTCTACCGAAAGGCCGCCAAATAACCACGAACTCTTGAGGGAAATAGACGATCTGATAGGCGTTCTCCTCCAAAGGACGACAAAGGACGAGCTAATGATAATCCGGGGCAAGGTTACCCCCGCTCAGTTCACGATAATGCGATTGCTCAAGCTCTCGGGGGGATGTACGGTATCCCAGGTCGCGAAAGCCCTTCAGGTTACACCCAGCGCCGTGACTACCCTTTCGGACCGGCTGGTCTCCGCCGGACTCGTGCAGCGAACCCGCGACCTCGGTGACAGGCGTGTGGTCAGGTTGGAGTTGACTCCCAAGGGTCTCGCCACTACCGCGGAATTGGAGGCGGTAAAACGGGACACTATCGCCAAGTACGCGTCCGCGCTGACCGACGACGAAATGCGGGCATTAATACGAGTGCTCGGAAAGATTGCTGCTTCTCTTGAGGAAGAGGTGGAATCATGAATCTCGGAAAGCATTCGATCAACAGACCTGTCGCCACAACTATGCTAATGCTGGTTGTCGCGCTCTTGGGCGCCATATCTTTCTCACGGCTGGACGTGGACCTTCTGCCCAAGATCAATCCCCCGGTTCTTGCAATCATGACCACGCTTCCGGAAGCGTCTGCCCAAGAAGTGCAGGACCTAGTGACCATACCGGTAGAGGCGGTGGCCTCCACCACGCCAGGCATTAAGGAAATCAGTTCTATATCAGAAGAGGAGACATCCCTTGTTATCCTCATGTTCGACTGGGGCAAGGACTTGTCCGAGGCCAAGGCCGACCTATCTCAGAGGCTGGAACTCATCACTCTGCCTGAGGACGCGTCCCGGCCTCTGACCCTGGAGTTCGACCCAAACTCAGTGCCGATCATGCAAGTGGCCCTGTCAGACTCCAAAGACATGACCATGGGCGAACTCACGGACTTGGCCGAAAACAAGGTCAAGCCGCGTCTGGAGGCTATTGACGGCGTGGGCTCGGTCGACATTGTCGGCGGCCTGGCCGAGCGGGTGAACGTTACGCTGGACCCGGCGAAGCTGGCTGAAAAAGGCCTCACCCAGGACTCGGTGGCGGCGGTCATCAGCGCGTCAAACCTGAACTACCCGCTGGGCGTGGTCAGGCAGGACGACTTGGACCTCCAGCTCCGGTTGCAGGGTAGGGTCACGGACCTGGACGAACTTCGAGACCTGGTCGTGGGCTACACTGCTGAGCTTCGGGGAGGCCAGCCGGTGCCCGTTCCGGTGAAACTGAGCGAAGTTGCCACCGTGGAGCGGGGATACCCGCCCGCGACGTCGCTTACCAGGGTAAACGGCAAGCCCGGAGTAGCCCTGGCCATCAGGCGAGAAGGAAGCGCCAACACAGTTACTGTGGCGAGAGCCGTCCGAGAGGAAATTGAGGACCTATCCTCGGAACTTCGGGGCCTGGATACCGTAATCACCATGGACCAAGCCCGTTTCATCGAGTTCACGATTGAGGCGGTCCAGGAAAACCTGCTTATGGGTGCGGGGCTGGCCGTCTTGGTGCTTCTTGCTTTTCTCCGGGACTTGCGCACTACGCTGGTAATCTCGGTAAGCATACCGTTCTCGGTCATCGCGACCTTTGCCCTCATGTACTTCGGTAAGCTAACCCTTAACGTGATGACTTTGGGCGGATTGGCGCTCGGTGTGGGGATGCTGGTGGACAACTCTATCGTGGTTATCGAGAACATCTACCGGCACACCCTGGAAGGAAAGGACCCGAGGGTAGCGGCGGAAGTTGGTTCCCGCGAAGTGGCGATGGCGATCACGGCTTCCACGCTCACCACCGTGGTGGTTTTCCTTCCCGTGGTGTATGTCGGTGGAGTTACCGGTATCATCTTCAAAGAGCTTGCCCTTACGGTGACATTCTCGCTGCTCGCGTCGCTGGTCGTCGCCCTTACCGTTGTTCCCCTCCTGGCGTCCAGGTGGTTTGCCAGAAAGCGCGCGAAGCACGCGGCCGTAGGGCCGGATGGGAGCCGTACGGGCGCGTACCCGAGCCTGTTGAGATGGGGGCTTGACAACAAAGCGGTAGTCTTCATCATCCTGGCTGCCCTCATAGGAGCTTCGGTGTACGCGGCTCCGCGGATCCCCACAGAGTTCTTGCCGTCAGCTGACGAGGGGAACTTCAGTATCAATATCTCCGTGCCGGAAGGCACTCCGTTGGAAGACATCGACGCGCTGGTAGCGCGGATCGAAGAGATCGTGGAATCTGAGAAGTCCGTGGACAAATACAGCGTCTCCATCGGTTCAGAGTCGGCGGGAGCCTTGAGTTCGGCCGTTACCGGCGGCGCGGACGCCCAGATACTGGTTCAACTGGACGAGTCCGCCCGGGAGAAGAAAGAGACGCAGGCGGTCATAAACTCGGTCAAGAAGCAAGTCCAGCGACTTCAGGGGGATTTCACCGCCACGTTTAACATGACTTCCTCTCTGATGTCGGTTGCCGGAGGCATGCCGTCCCAGGCGCAAGTCACCGTGACAGGGCCCGACATCGCCGAGGTCAGGTCGCTCAGCGACGAACTGGTGGAACGCATGAAGGACGTGGAAGGACTGGAAGATATCCAATCCAGCCTTACTGAGGAAAAGCCTGAGGTGCACCTCGTGGTGGACCGGGCTAAGGCTCTCTCGTACGGGCTTACCCCCGCGCAAATCGCCATGTCTGTGTCCAGGGCGGTTAAAGGTCAGACGGTGTCCAGGTACGAAGCGGACGGCACCGTGATCGACGTGGTGGTAAGGTTGGATCCGGAGT
>DULO01000034.1 GCA_012840345.1 Candidatus Fermentithermobacillaceae bacterium | reverse complement strand
TGTGCCCGCCGGAGATTACCCTCATAACGCTGACATCCGGGCGCTAGAAGTCGGATTACGGACTGGGTAGGGGAAAGGGCTCCGCGCAGGGGCTTTGGAGCGCGAAGCCCGACTCATCGTGACCGAGTTATCGCGAGCGGATCACTTTCTCTACAGTCCTGATCTCGTTGCCGTCGCTATACTCAAGGATCAATACGTAGTGATCGACAGCCTGCGGCGCGTTTTTCACTTCTCCTTCGAATTTCCTGAAATCGTCCTGAGGTTTGGCAGACATGCTCAATGGCAGTGTAGTCTTGCTGTCTCCGGATACGATCTGGAAGGACGCTTTCGTTGGCCTAAACCGCCTAATGAGTTGCGGCTCCTCGGAAACGGTTACGCGTAGGTCGCCGTCATCGCGATGGATTTCCACGGACAGCGGACCTGCTTCGAGGCTTCCTACTTTCGCAAGATCAAATGATCCCACCTCGGTGGTCTTGAGCTGGCCGCCTCCAGACGCGGAGATGTAATAGTCGAAGCGGTCCTCTGAGTAGCCTATCAACGATTCGGCCCGGATGGATTCGTGTTGTCCCGGTTTCGAATAAGTCTGGGTGATGCCAACGTTTATTTCCGGGTTCAACCTGTACGGGTACTCCATAACAACTCTGTAGCCGCCTCCGCCGGTGCCGGACGCTTCATAGGCCGTGTAGTCGACATCACCGTCGCGCTTAAGGTACAAAGTGATTGCGGAGCCTTCTGCCAGTTCCTTGATTTGCCAAGACAAGGTAATGGGTATAATCTCTCCTTGTCTTTCTCCGATACTTATGTCAACAGGCGTGGCCCACTGTGAAGCCTGCTGGAGTTCCTGAAGGGCGCTCCGCAAGGATGCCAACTCTAACTGGAGATTCTGCAGTTGCTGAGAGCCGGCGCTCACGCTGTTGTTTCTTAGCTCTTGGAGTTCACGGGCCATAGAGTTGATTCTGACGCCGGAGTAGGCGATCAATAAAAGGCTCACGACAAGCATGGCTACGCACGTTCTCAACAGTCTCTCCATAGGATTCAGCCTCCCACGGGGTCCTAGAGTTTCACGATACGGACTACACGCTACAGACTATAGGTACGAGCTTCGCTCCAGAAGGTAACCCCGGTTCAAGTCCGGCAGCACGGCCAGAACTCCGTGACGTCTCGCCGATGACAACTTAATCGCTTCCGACGCTTAGACGTTGAGTTTATCAGACCGTTCCACGTGCCGGGGGAAGGGGGCCGGAAGAGGTCCTTGGCGGCCCAGGGGAGGGCCATAATGAGATCACATTTTAGTTAACATAATAACTATTATAGGACATAAGAGACTATCTCAAGACGTCCCTGGCCTTGCGCCGCCGCCTGACGACAGTCCAATGCCCAGCTGTACCTCCGGTTCGCGAAACCCGGCTAATTCTGTGGCGCACTACTTCCGCGCCGTACCACAATCCAAGGTTATCTCGAGGACGGCGTCATGATCAGATTTCTACCGTGTCTCGACCGTCATACTAAGATGACCACCATCTAATATAACCATCCTGACGGAGCCGTCACCCACAGTTATCCACCGCGTCGCGGCCGGCACACTCCAAGAAAACCGTGACGTACACCCCTGAGCGCCTGAGGCGGCTCAAGACCGGTCACGGATCGCCTTCCTGCTGTGTGTCTCCCTGAAATCCCGAATGGCCTGCGGCACAGGCTTATGCATTGGAAGTTTCCTTTTAAAGTGGGAGTTCCCTCTATATTAAAGCCGTGAAACCGCGGTTTAGCTGGGGCAAGTCGTTATGGTCCAAGGGACCGTTCAGTGAACATCCAGTGCAATTGAGCGTTATCCCTGCTCATCGAAGATGAGGGAAAACTCACAGTTGCGTGACTGGGAAAATACTGATGATTAGGTTGTATACCTGTAAAAATCACGTTTCTTAACAGGAATTCCCCATTCCGGCGTGGAATAGCCCTCTTGTCGCGGTGGAAACCGCTCATGGTTTTGTTCACGGTTTATCGGCCCTAGGGTAATCGCGGACGGGGGTGATTTCGAGAGAGGTAATCGCGACGCGTTTGGCCCCCTCATTCTTGGCTTTAGGTCCTGATTTTTCGGATTGTCATGATGAAGTGAACGAGGAGGATCAGAATGAAGAAACTCGTGGCGGTTTTGCTTCTGGCGGCCTTCATGTGCATGAGCTTCGCGGCGTGCAAGCCTGCTGAACCTCCAGCGCCGCCGGTCGCGCCGAGAGCCTCAGAAGACTGCTACACGGTGTATTCTGGAGAGCTCACGACCATTAACTACCTTGTTACCGCGACAACCGCGGAGTTCGCCATCGCCGCGAACTGCGTGGACGGCCTCGTCGAGTATGACCACCTGGGTATCGTAAGACCTTCGTTGGCCACCGACTGGTCCGTAAGTGAAGACGGCCTTGTATGGACTTTCCACATCCGAAAAGGCGTCAAGTGGATGACCTACGACAAGAAGGAGTACGCTGAGGTCACCGCCCACGACTGGGTGACGGCTCACAAGTACGCCTTCAACCCCGCCAACGCTTCTTCCACCGCCAACATCGCGTACGAGAGAATTAAGAACGGCCAAGAGTACTATGATGGAGTGATCACCGACTTTAACGAGGTCGGCGTAAAGGCTCTTGACGACTATACCCTTCAGTACACCCTGGTCGCGCCGTGCCCCTACTTCCTCTCGATGCTGACTTACGTCTGCTTCCTCCCTGCTAACCAGCAGTTCCTGGACGAAGTCGGCGAGAAGTTCGGTACAGACCACAAGAACATGCTCTACTGCGGCGCCTATATAATGACCGAGTGGGAGCCCCAGAACATTAGGATCCTTGAGAAGAACGAGAATTACTGGGACGCCAACAACGTCCATATAAAGCGCATTGTCGCCAAGTACAACAAAGAGGCCAGCACCCTTGCTCCCGAGCTGTTCCTAAGGGGCGAGATTTCGGGCGCCAGCATTCCTACCGCTATCCTGAACGACTGGATGAACGATCCCGAGCGCAAGGAAATGATAAGGCCGGGAGCGCCCAGCTTCTACAGCTACTTCTACGCGTTCAACTTCGATCCGCACTTCCCGGATGAGTACGAGCCCGAGAACTGGAAGATCGTTGTCAACAACGTGAACTTCCGCAAGTCCATTTTCTACGCTCTTGACCGCGTATCGGCTATGCTGACCGCCGAGCCTTACGATCCGGAGTCGAGGATCATCAACACGGTGACGCCTCCCAACTTCGTGGCCGCGGGCGGCAAGGACTTCACCCAGTTTGGGCCGCTTGCGGAGATCACCGCCAGGGACAGCTTCCAGCCGGACAAGGCCTTGGAGTACAGGGACAAGGCTAAAGAGGAACTGGCAGGAAAGGCTAAGTTCCCGGTCAAGATCATGATGCCCTACAACACCAGCAGCTCTGACTGGACTCAGAGGTGCCAGGTCGTCGAACAGCAGCTTGAGAACCTCCTTGGAACCGATTACATCGACGTGATCCCGGTAGGGTTCCCGGCGACGGGCTTCCTGAACACCACGCGCCGCGCCGGCAACTACGCTCTCCAGGAATGCAACTGGGGACCGGACTACGCCGATCCTGAGACCTACACCGACCCCTTCTATCCCGGCGGAACCTACAACTGGCCTGAGTTCGCCATGGAGTACGTGGACGAGAACGGCGTCTGCGAGTACCAGAAGCTTGTAGACGCGGCCAAGAAAGAGGTTACCGACATCGAGAAGAGGTATGAGTTGTTCGCCATCGCCGAAGCCCACTTGATCAACGAAGCCATGATTATCCCCTACGCCACCGGCGGCGGCGGATACGTGGCTACAAAGATGGAGCCCTTCACCTATCCGTACGCTCCGTTCGGTATGTCTGACCTGAAGTACAAGGGCCAGATAGTCATGGAGAAGCCCATGAACATGGAGCAGTACGCGGAAGCCAAGGCTAAGTGGGAGAAAGACCGTGCCGAGGCTCTGGCGGCAGAGGCGGCCAAGGGCAACTAAGCCCAAGAGCGAATAGGCTTTAGGTTCCAAAAACGCTGGTGTGAGCAGAAGACCGCCTGCTCCTGAGGCGGTCTTCTGTCTACCCCGGCAAATATCCTAGTTTTGATCCGATCCATGGCTCCCTAAGAGAGGCTGCGTGTGAATATGATCAGATACACTTTAAGACGGCTGTGGCAGTCCACGGTAACTGTCTTCATAGTGCTGACCGCTGTGTTCTTGCTGATGCGCCTCCTCCCTGTCGAGGGATATTTCAAGGACGCCTACGACAAGATGCAGCCGGAGCAGCGTGAGAACATTCTCAGGAGTTTAGGCTTGTTGGATCCCTGGTACATCCAGCTGAAGAACTTCTACGCCAAGTTGTTCCGGGGAGATTTGGGTCAGTCCATCGTCTATCGTCCCAAAGTACCAATATCTGAGATCCTGTCCGCCAAGATCCCCTATTCCGTGAAGTTCGGCCTCACCGCCATGGCGCTATCCCTTGCCCTCGGACTCGCTATGGGCGTCATCCAGGCCAGGGAAAAGGGCAAGTTTTGGGACAAGATCTTTACCGCTTATATAGTCTTCATCAACGCGGTTCCCGCCGCCGTATATCTGATTTTTACCCAGCTGTACGTCACCAGCGTTACCAAATTGCCTATCCTTTTTGACCGCACGAAACCGAGCAGCTGGATCCTTCCTGCGGTATCTATGTCGTTTGGCGGCATCGCGGGTTACGCCATGTGGATGAGGCGCTATATGGTGGACGAGTTGAACAAGGACTACATCAAGCTGGCCAGAGCCAAGGGTATGTCCAGCACCGCGATTATGGTGAAGCACGTCATGAGGAACGCTTTCGTACCCATGGCCCAATACTTGCCCACCTCGGTCCTTGCCACGATATCGGGCTCGATTTACATCGAGTCCCTCTACTCTATTCCCGGGATGGGCGGGCTCTTGGTCGACGCGATTTCCATCCAGGACAATACCTTGGTCCAGGCGTTGGTGCTGATTTTCTCGAGCTTGGGGATTATCGGTCTCTTCTTGGGCGACGTGCTGATGGCCCTCTTCGATCCCCGCATTAAACTGGAAAAACGAGGAGGGGCGAGATAATGACAGCCAAAGAAGAGAAGACCATTTCGGCGATAGAAGAGCAGGAACTGTTCACTTTCGCCGAATTCGACGAGGAAGCTTCAGAGCGCACCGGGTATTCCAACTACTCCTACTGGGGTTCCACCATACGGGTCTTCCTGAAGAACAAGTCAGCCGTCACCTGTCTCATCATCATGATATCCCTCCTGGCGTTCACGTTTATTCAGCCGTATTTGCCTAACCAGAAAAACCCGATCACGGTTCACCTTGACCCCAACACCGGGCGGCAGTTGATGAACCACCCGCCAAGCAAGGAGTATTGGTTCGGTACCAACTCAATCGGGCAAGACCTCTGGGCTAGGATTTGGAGCGGTACCAGGACTTCTCTCTTGATCGCCATCATCGTTGGCGTCTGGGAGGTCGCGTTTGGAATCGCCTTTGGGGCGCTGTGGGGTTACGTGAGGCAGTTGGACGCTCTGATTACGGAGATATACAACGTGATCCACAACATCCCGACGACTATCATCATGATGCTTTTGGCCTACATCATGAGGCCGAGTTTCAAGACCATGATCCTAGTAATGTGCGCTACGGGTTGGTTGGGCATGGCCAGGTTCGTCCGAAACCAAATCATCATCATACGCGACCGAGAGTACAACTTGGCGTCGCGGTGCCTGGGCACGCCAACCTCGAGGATAATCATGAAGAACCTCCTTCCCTATCTCGTTTCGGTAATCGTCATGCGTATCGCCCTTTCCATCCCCGGCACAATCGGTTGGGAAGTCTTTCTGACTTACATCGGACTGGGTTTGCCCATAGACACTCCGTCATTGGGCAACTTGGTGAACGAGGGACGCCGGCTAATCATGTCCCCTAGCTTGCGGTACCAGTTGATCTTCCCGTCGGCCGTTCTCTCCCTCATTACCGTCTCTTTCTACATCATGGGGAACGCGTTTTCTGACGCGGCTGATCCTCGCAACCACTGGTAGGGGGTGATGTGATGAGCGAACCGATTTTGTCAGCAAGAGACGTAGTGGTCAAGTTTAGCTTGCGCGGGCAGATTCTGACCGCGATCCGCGGGGCTTCGCTGGACCTTTACGAGGGCAAAACGCTTGCCATAGTGGGTGAGTCGGGTTCGGGAAAGAGCGTGTTTACCAAGACCTTCTTGGGAATGCTTGACGCCAACGGATGGGTGGACTCGGGCAGCATCATGTTCGAGGGCATGGACCTGGCGAAACTAAAGACCGAGCGCGAGTGGCTCAAGATCCGCGGTAAGAAGATCGCTATGATATTCCAAGACCCGATGACCGCCCTAAACCCGCTCCGTACAGTGGGTATGCAGATACAGGAAGTCTTGGAACTGCATCAGGGCCTAAAGGGCGAGGAAGCGAAAGCCAGGACCATCGAGATCCTGGGACAGGTCGGCATCAGCGATCCGGCAATGAGATACCACCAGTACCCCCACGAGTTTTCAGGCGGTATGCGCCAGAGGGTGGTAATCGCCATTGCCGTGGCCTGCAACCCGAGGATCCTGATTTGCGACGAGCCCACCACCGCTCTGGACGTGACCATACAGGCTCAGATACTTGAGCTTATCCGGGGGCTTCAAAAGAAGCTGGGCCTAACCATCATCTACATCACGCATGACCTCGGGGTCGTAGCCAATGTGGCGGACGACGTGGCGGTCATGTACGCGGGAGACATCATAGAGTACGGCACGGCCGAAGAGATATTCTACAACGCCCAGCACCCGTACACTTGGGCGCTCCTGTCCTCCCTTCCCCAGCTTGGCATCAAAGGACAGCCCCTCTACTCTATCAGGGGGACGCCGCCTAACCTGTTCAACGAGATAAAAGGCGACGCTTTTGCCCCCAGGAACCCGCGGGCTCTCAAGATAGATTTTGTCAAGCGTCCGCCGTACTTTCAGGTCAGCCCTACCCACTACGCCAGGACGTGGCTCTTGGACCCCAGGGCGCCAAAGGTTGAGCCTCCTGCCACAATCAAGGCCATGAGGGCCAAGTACGCGAGGGATGCCATATGATAGCAGACACTAGGGAAGTGTTGGTGGAGGTCAAGAACCTTAGAGTTGAGTTCAAGGGAAAAGGAAAGAAGCCCTTTGTGGCGGTTAAGAATGTCACCTTCGACATTTACAAAGGCGAGACGTTCGGCCTCGTGGGAGAGACCGGTTCAGGGAAGACCACGATAGGCCGGGCGATCATCAGGATCAACCCGGTGGCGGAGGGCGAGATCCGGTTCAAGGGCCAGCGGATAAGCGGCATCATCCCCAAGGAACTCGACCGTGAAGTGACCCGCAAAATCCAGATGATATTCCAGGACCCGATGGCCTCCCTAAATGAGCGCGCGAAGGTGGACTATATCGTCTCAGAGGGGTTGTACAACACCAGGAACTACAAGGACGAAAAAGACCGGCAAGCCAAGGTTGAGAAAGCCCTTCTGGAGGTTGGTCTGTTGCCTGAGTTCGCGTCCCGTTTCCCCCACGAGTTCTCGGGTGGGCAGCGCCAGCGCATAGGTATCGCGAGGGCGCTCATTATGGAGCCGGAGTTCATTATCTGCGATGAGCCCATTTCCTCCCTGGACGTCTCCATCCGAGCGCAGGTGTTGAACCTGATGTCGAGCCTCCAGAAGGAAAAAAGCCTGACGTACATGTTCATATCCCACGACCTGTCCGTGGTAAGGTTCATAGCCGACCGCATCGCGGTCATCCACAAGGGCGAGATAGTGGAGTTGGCAGAGACGGAGGAGCTGTTCCGAAACCCGCTTCATCCGTATACCAGGGCTTTGTTGTCGGCGATCCCCGTTCCCGATCCCCGGGTCGAAAGGGAGAAGAAAGTACTGGTCTACGATCCCAGGGTCCACGACTATTCGGTACACAAGCCCAAGTGGACGGAGATAAGGCCCGGGCACTTCGTTTTGGGAAATGAGGCGGAACTGTCCCAGTACGAAAAGCTGTTGGCCAGTTAGAAGGCTTTATAAGGCTATTGGGTCAGATGATAATAGGCGCCGATGCCGTACGCTTTGTAGAGGTAGGTAGCGAGGAGAGCCAACTGAACCGCCGACCAAAGCAATACCGGAGTCGGGTTCTTGATTAGGCTTTCTTGAGACGAAGAAGCGGCATCGGTGCCTACGGGTCTTCGTTGTATGAGGCCCGAGTCATCTTTTACGAGGATTAGTTCCTTTCCCGATATCTTGTCCTCGGGCAGGTCTTTGGTTAACTCGCTTTCGTGGTGGCCCAGCATGTCGGGGACTTTGCTGTTGGGCTTCCACCCAAGGAAATTCGTCTTCCGAAGGTACATGAGCCAGGCCAAGAGAACGTAGAACGTCATGAAGGTGGGCAATAGCTGGGCCATGTACCAAAGGTTCTCGAATCCCCAACGGGCGATGGCATATGAAACGCACACCGCGAACGATGTGAGTCCGAGCCCGTAACAGAAGGATTTGAAAGATGTCACGATTATCACCCATACAATAATACCACAGGAAAAATGAAAAACCCTTGGCACCGAGGTGTTAGGCTATGAGCAAGGTAAACCGCCTCTGGGTACCCCGCCGTCTTACGTTACCCGTCCTTCTGGTCGCCACGCTCTTACCGCTGCTTATCGTGTCGGCCTGCGCGCCCCGTCAACCTGCGGCCGAACCCACAATGCCAGACGGTCAAGCTCAATACGCCATTCAGGGGGCCATCTCGCGCTTCCTCGAGTCTTCCGGCTTCTGCGACGAAGAGGAAGTTTTCTCGGTGTCTTGCAGTGTTGATGGAGGAAAAGCCACTCTCTTTGGCGAGGTGTCGGACGCGAACCGTAAAGCCGCAATGCTGGAAGCCATTTCAGGGCTGGTCCCGGGTGTAGAGCTCATAGACAACATCACGGTCCTCCCCTCCCCATCCCTGGGCAAGAACGTTTGGGGCGTAGTGAAAGTACCTGTGGTGGACTTGGGCGATGGCCCGGGAAGCTCCGGAGGCGACCACACCGTAACCCAAGCCCGGATCGGTGACAGGCTAAGGCTATTGAAGGAAAGCGGCGGCTGGTACCTGTGCCAGATGGACGACAACTACCTGGGCTGGATTGATTCTAGAGACGTTTGGGCGACCGGCGAGGACCCTGCCCAATCCTTTTTCTCCGGCCAGGTGGCCCTCGTTTCCGCGAAAATGGCCCCGTCCTACAAGAGTCCGGGCGGCGCTTTGGCTCTTGAAGAGGACCTCGTTCAGGGGTCGGTCCTCCCCGTCGCCGGCCTGGACGGAGACTGGATAGAGCTGCGTTTCCCCGGCGGCGGAGGAATTTGGGTCGAGAGAAAGGACTTAACCCTCTTTGATGCCTATGACAAGGTGTTTGCCGAAAAGAAGGGCGCGGAGGGGGTCATCGAGACCGCCAGGCAGTACGTGGGCCTTCCCTACCTCTGGGGAGGCTGCACTTCTCAAGGGTTCGACTGTTCGGGGTTCACCCAGTTTTGCATGAAGATGAACGGATACCGCATCCGCAGGGACGCGAACATGCAGTATGAGCAAGGAGAGCCGGTGGAAAGGTCAGACCTAAAGCCCGGAGACCTGGTGTTTTTCTCGAAAAACGGCCGGACGGCTTCCCACGTGGGCATATATATGGGTGACTCTTTGTACATTCACTCGGGAGGCACAGAGGGCGTGGCGGTAAACAGTTTTGACCCTTCCCACCCCGCTTACTCAAAGTCCCGGGCCGAGACTTATCTTGGGGCGCGAAGAATAATCAAATAGCATGAATAGCATATCCGGCCTCATAGCGACCAGGCTCTCAGCGGAACGATTGAGCCCGCGTCCTTCCAGGAAGCGGGCTCTCTTGTCTGGTTGTCTTTAGGTCCTTCTTCCGGAAGCTAGCCTACAGCCCCTGGCACCGGGATCATGAGAACCTGACCTGGGGACAACGCTGTTTCCTGGGTTAGACCCGGGTTGAACGAGACCAGTTCAGCAGGGGTAATCCCGAATCTCTCGGCGATAATGATTATGGTGTCCCCTTCCCGGACCACGTAACGCCTTCCTCCGTCCCGGTGGTCTGGCCTTGGCCTGGGAATATGATCACCGGGCACCGGTATCCTGATGATGTCTCCCGGGTAAATCAAGTCCGGGTTTCTGATCTGCGGGTTGGCGCGGATCAAGAGCTCAAGCGGGATCCCGTTGCGCTGAGCGATTAAAAACATGGTGTCGCCCGGCTGTACGACGTATTCGCGCCCAAAGGGCGGGCGATGGCCTCCGTGGTGCCAGTCGTGGTCCCAATCATGGTCCCGGTCATGGTCCCGGTCGCGGTCCCTGTGACGGTCATCGTCGTCCCGCCTGTCGCCTGTCGGGGAAATAACGATAATTATCCGGCAACGTTCGGCGATTTCCCTTAAGAGGGCGAGCATCCGTGCCTTTCGCCTGGAGGCGCGGATCATGATCGTCCTTGCAGGGCCGTCATCCAAGAGAGGGTCCAGTCTCAGATACCCCTCTTCCAGGACTTCAGTTTCCCTGGAGTACAGCATGGGCAGAATCGTTTCCAGGTCGTCGGGTATGGACACGGCGTGGAAGTCGCCAGGAGTTTCTACGCCCAAAGCGGCCAGCAGTTCGGTGGTGTCGTTCATCTGGGTCCGCTTGAGTTCGCAGAGTTCCTCAATCAGGTCTAGACAGTCGGTGTTCTTGCCTATCACATGAAGTCTTTCGTAGACAGGGACCAGCTCTCGTTCGCGTGACCAAGTAAACGCGCCTACCTGGATCATGGCTTGGTCTGGCATTTCACATACCTCCAACTAGGTCACAAGACTACCATCCCTTTCACTCTATGAACGCCGTTTGGTTTTGGTGACCCGGGGAGGATGAAACAAGACGCCCCGCGGTTTTCGCGGGGCGCGGGATCTCTTCTTGTGGGCGTTCCTTTACGGTGTTTCCGGTTTTGAGCGTTTGGACCGCGGGGCCGGTTCCGGCCAGGGCCACATATCTTCGTCCTGCCAGAAGTTTTCCGGTTCTCTCCAATACCAGTCCTCTTCAGCGTCAGGTGGGTTTATCCGGTTCTCCTGGGACTCGGTTTCGATCTTGTCTTGGAAATAAGGGTCGATTTGCTCCTCGTAGGAAGGGGTTTCGAGCGGGAAACCCTCCCTGGGCGTCTTCTCTGACCGTTCCGGGTTCTCTGGCCTTTCGGAAGCCACGTTATCCCTCCTTCCCCACGGAGACTCGGTTGTATGCTTCCACCCCGAAAAGCCCTGTATTCTTCCCCCACACGAGAAAGCAAACTAGCGTTTGCGCCCTAAGGCAGCACATGGTAAACTTCTGTTCGATAGAGTCCCGTATGACCGCGTTCCGGAAGAGTTCTTGGGGAGTGATACGCGAAATGACAAAACTCACGGCACAACAGGCCAAGGTGTTGGAAGCCATCAAGGAGAGCATTCGCCGGACCGGATACCCGCCTTCAGTGAGGGAACTCGGCGCGATACTAGGCCTAAAGTCCACCGCGACAGTGCACACCCATCTTAGGAATCTGGAACGTAAAGGTTTTCTTAAGAGAACTGCTCAGAAATCCAGGGCGTTCAACATAATTGACGATTTCTCCGAGACAGATCCTGGCCCTGTCGTGATGGTTCCCCTGGTAGGCATGGTGCGTGCGGGCACACCGGTCTTGGCGGTGGAAAACATTGAGGATATGGTGCCGTTCCCCCGTTCTTTCGTGAAGTCCGAAAACGTGTTCCTCCTGCGGGTCGAAGGCGACAGCATGATCGGGGCGGGAATCTTCGACGGCGACTATGTGCTTGTAAGGCAGCAGGAATCAGCAGTTAACGGCGATATCGTGGTGGCTCTCTTGGGAGACGAGGCTACCGTTAAGACATTCTACAAGGAGAAGGACGCGGTCAGGCTCCAGCCCGAAAACCCCCGGTTGGCCCCCATTATCTCAAGAGACGTACGGATCATAGGAAAGGTTATCGGCCTGTACCGGAACGTGAGGTAGCCGTCACAGGGTGTCCGCAAGGGCTTTCCCCGCGTTGAGGCACGCAAGGATGACGTGTTCTTTTGTGAGCCCGCCTTGCAGGTACGCCGTGTACGGCGGCACGAAGGGGGCGTCGCAGGAAAGCTCGATTGAGGCTCCCTGTACGAATGCTCCCGCGGCCATTATGATCTGCCTCCCGTAGCCGGGCATGTCCCACGGTTCCGGAGCGGCGAAGGAGTCCACGGGAGAAGCGCTTTGTATGGCTCTCGCCAGGACGCTTAAGGCTTCGGGAGAACCCATGGTGACGGTTTGTACGATGTCGCTCCGCTCTTCAAACGGACCGGGGGTGACAGCGAAGCCCAGCTCGCTAAAGTACATAGCCGCGAAAGCCGCTCCCTTTAGAGCCTCACCCACCACCTTAGGGGCAAGGAACAGGCCCTGGTAGAAATCCCTGTAGCCGTGAGGGTTGCTGCCCACTTCCGTGCCTATTCCCGGGGCGAACAACTCCTGAGCGGCCCTTTCCACCGCCTCTTTCGTTCCCACAATATACGCCCCTGTGGGGGCCAGGCCTCCGCCGGGGTTCTTTATCAGGGAACCTACAGTGAGGGTCGCGCCCAGCTCGGGCGGTTCTGAGGCCTCAACAAACTCGCAGTAGCAGTTGTCCACCATGATGATGACATGGGGCCATTTCCGCCTCATGATGCCCATGAAGTCCTTCATACAGGTTATGGAGATGGGCTTCCTTAGGGAGTAGCCTCTGGAGCGCTGCAGCATCGCCACGCGGGTCTTGTGGCCAATGGCGGCGTCCAACCGCTCCTCAAGCTCAGAGAGGCCTATGGCGCCTTCCTGGTATAGAGTCAGGGCGTCGGTCTCCCTGTACTCCACTCCCCTCTCATCTACGAGGCGCTCCAGGACCGGCCTCAAAGTGTCATAAGGAGTGCCGGTGACGCTTAACAAGCCGTCGCCCGCACGGAGTAACGACTTCAGAGCGGTGCAAAGCACATGGGTTCCGGATGCCCAGTGGGCCCTAACCAGGGCGGCCTCTCCTCCAAAAGCTCTGGCGAAAACGCGGTCGAGGCCCTCCCGACCCATGTCCCCGTAACCGTACCCGGTGGAACCGGACATATGAGGAAGGGAGATTCTCTCCGCGATGAAGGCATCCAGCACTTTTGACTGGTTCTCCGCGACGATCTCGTCGATCCTGTCCCACACGGGCCTTAGGGAACTTCTGTACCGTAAGATCAGGTCCGAGCTTTCTTGGTAAAGCCGCCTTGTAGAGATCATGATTCTTCCACTCCGAGTTTCTTTCTTATGCGCCGGGCGTCCGCGGGCGAAAGCGCGCAAGTGATCCAGACCCCGTCTTCCTGCGGCCGTTCCTCAAACACGCTGCCCAGTCTCCTTATTTCATACACCGTGTCATAGGCCGAGTAGGGGATGAACCAGGTTACTGTGGTCCGGGTCTCTGACAATAACCTGACCACAGCGTCTGTGAGTTCCGCGAGTCCGGCGCGCTTGAGAGCCGACACGGCCACAGACGGCCGGTTCTCCCGGAGGATGGCAACGGCGAGGTCGGGAGAAACCAGGTCGATCTTGTTGAAGCAGTTGATCCTCGGCCTCTCCGACACCCCCAGGTCGGACAGAACCCCTTCCACGGTGGACATTTGCTGTTCCCAGACAGAGGACGAAGTGTCGATCACGTGGATGATCACGTCCGCGTCCACCGACTCTTCCAGGGTCGAACGGAAAGCTGCCACCAGTTCGTGAGGAAGACCTTGTATGAAGCCTACCGTGTCCACCAAAAGGATTACTTGGCCTGAGGGCAACTCCCATTTTCGCACCCATGGGTCAAGCGTAGCGAAGAGCCTGTCGTCGCTGTAGCTTTCTTCCTCGGTCAAGGCGTTGAACAAAGTGGACTTCCCGGCGTTGGTGTAGCCGACCAGCGAGACGACGGGAATTCCCGACTGCTTCCTCTTTTTCCGTTGTTCGGTCCTTACTTGCTGTACCTTTCTTAACTCGCGGTTGAGTTTCGCGATCTTGTCCCGCAGGAGCCTCCGGTCCACCTCTATCTTCTGTTCTCCGGGGCCTCTGGTGCCAATGCCGCCCCCCAGCCCCGACATTTCCGTGCCGTAGCCGGCCAGCCGGCTCAACCGGTGGCGGGTCGCCGCCAGTTCCACCTGAAGCTTGCCTTCCCGCGTCATGGCCCGGGAAGCGAAAATCCGTAAGATAAGCTCGGCCCGGTCCATGGCGGGAACGCCCGTAAGCTCTTCTAGGTTTCGGGCTTGAGCGGGGCTAAGGGCGCCGTCAATTATGACGAAGGAGGCTTCTTGGGAAAAAACCAGGTCCGCCAGTTCGCGGGCCTTGCCTTTGCCGAGGTAGGTCTGGGGGTCGGGGGCGTCTCGTTCCTGGAGTACCGTTCCGCGAGGTTCCCAGCCCAAAGTGCGGGCAAGTTGGGCCAGCTCCTCCATGGATTGGTCCGCCGTAAGAATGGGTTGGCGCGAGTTCTGCCGCGACCTGTCGTCTTTGATTCCGGCGAGTATTACCGCCACGGGTTCGCGATCGCCGGCGAATTGGTCTATCATTTTACCTCCGTACGAGGGGTTTCATATCGGCTTTGATTATACATCATCGGAAGAGGCTTCCAAAAGTTCCTCAGGTCCGATAAGGATCAGGTCCTGTCTGGTGAAAGACTTGTTCTTGATGAGCCTTACCGCCTGCCTGCGCATGGCTTTTTCGATGATGTTCCGTACCATGCGTGCATTTGACGGAACTACCTCCGTAGCCATTTTGGCGGCTATTATCTGGCGAAGGGTGGTCCGGGCCTCAGATGATAACCTGTAGTCCCTCTTCCTCAACATGAGTTCGGCGATTCGCATCAAGTCCTCAAGGTCGTAGTCGGGGAATTCCAGGTGAATCGGAAAACGGGAACGGAGCCCGGGATTGGTCCGGAGGAACTGCTCCATTTCCTGCGGGTAACCCGCCAGGATGAAGACCGTCTCCTTTGCCCGGTCCTCCATGCTCTTCACGATGCAGTCGATGCACTCTTTCCCGAAGTCCTTTTCTCCTCCCCTCGAAAGGGAATAAGCCTCATCTATGAACAAGATGCCGCCTTGCGCCTTCTTCACCTGCTCCTTGGTTTTCTGGGCGGTGTGGCCGATGTACTCCCCCACCAAGTCCGCCCTTTCCACTTCCACGACGTGTCCCTTTTCCAAGAGCCCCGCCTCATAAAGTAGCTTTCCGATGATGCGGGCGATGGTAGTCTTGCCTGTGCCCGGGTTTCCCTTAAAGATCATGTGCAAGACAGTTTTTTCCGTTGAAAGCCCAAGCTTCTCCCGCTTTTTCTGGACCTCGGCGAACGCATAGATTTCGAAAATGAGTTCCTTCACTTTGCGCAGGCCAATCAGGGAATTGAGTTCTTCTAGAGCGCTTTCTTTACCCTGGGATATGCCGGGGACTTGGCTAAAGTCCACCGTAGCCTCCCTTAGGTCCGCCGGACTGTCCTTGGATATGAGGCGCAGCAAGGGACGTTTCGCGTGATAGCCACTGTCGATCACAGTACGACGAGCCTCCCCCATGCCGGTAAAGTAGAGCCTGCTATCATACGCTGGATTGGGCCCACATGGTGTCGGGGAAAGCAAAAGGGGCTGCCTCGCGAAGAGGCAGCCCGATCGTCGCTAGCGCTATGTTATGACCTGCGGTTCCTGTTCCTGTCCTCGTTTCTGTTATCTTGGCGATTGTCCTGACGGTTATCCTGCCGGTTGTCGAAGCGGCCGACGTACCTGTCAGGGTTCCTGTCAAACTCCTCCTTGCACTTGTCCGAGCAGAAACGATAGCTTTGCCCTCGAAGTTCCGACCTCAAGTTCTGATCCGAGTTGTCTCGAACGTTCATCCCGCAAACTGGGTCTCTAGGCGTGGTAATCACCTCCCGGCGCAAAGTTTTCCCGATTCGGGAATCTTACATACCTGGGCAATCTCGGGGGACTTGGAGCATGGTAATATGAATCTGCTATACGATGGGAGGTCTGGGTCATGGCTCAAAACGCGGCAAAGAGAGTCTTGAGGATAGGCGGCATGTCGTGCGCGTCGTGCGCCGCGGCGGTGGAAAAGGCTCTGGAAAGCGTTCCGGGAGTCGGGGATGCGGTTGTGAACTTCGCGACCGAGAAAGCCGTGGTGACATACGACCCGTCAAAAGTCTCGGAGGAAGCGCTTGAACGGGCTGTTCACGATGCCGGGTACGACTACCTCGGCGTAGAAGACGAGGGAGCAGGCCACACCGATGATTTCCAGGAAAAGCTTAGGATCAGCAGGAACCGCATGATATGGGCTTGGGCCCTTACCTTACCTGTTATGGCCGTCATGGTCCCCGACATGTTGTTTGGCGCGCACCTCTTTTCCATGAAGGCAATGAAATGGATTATGCTTATAGGGTCCGCGCCGGTTGTGTTCATTGTCGGCTTCCCCACTCTTAAGACAGCCTGGTCGTCGGTCCGCCACCGCGCGCCCACCATGGACGTGTTGATCAGCCTCGGAATGCTGGCTGCCTTGTCCACGGGGGTATTGGTGTTTTTCCTGCCCGTCGGCAACTACTCGGCTGTGGCTGCCATGATTCTGGCCTTTCACCTCACGGGACGCTATATCGAGGCGCAAGCGCGGGGCCGGGCTTCATCCGCCATAAGAAAGCTTATGGACCTGGAACCCGAAGACGCGGTCCTACTGGTAAACGGCGTCGAAACCAAGGTGCCGCTTTCTTCGGTCAAGGTCGGAGACTTGATGCTGGTCCGCCCGGGCCAGAGGATTCCGACTGATGGCAGGGTAGTCCATGGCGAAAGCTCGGTGGACGAGTCTATGGCCACCGGCGAATCCATGCCCGTCCACAAGACCGTGGGCAGCGAGGTGATTGGCGCCTCAATCAACCTTGACGGCGTGCTGCAAGTTGAGGCCACACGGGTCGGCCGGGACACCTTCCTGGCGCAAGTCGTGAAACTGGTGGAAGAAGCCCAGGGAACGAAAGTCCCTATCCAGGCGTTCGCCGACAAGGTCACACGGGGATTTGTGCCTGTGGTGCTGGTCCTGTCTTCTCTCACCTTCGTCGTATGGCTCGTCTCTCCCCCGTTCTTGTTGGGCCTCCTGGAACGGGCTCAAACGCTCTTGCCGTGGGTCAACCCCGGCGCAAGCCCGCTTACCCTGGCTATACTGGCCTCCGTGTCCGTGCTGGTCATCGCCTGTCCGTGCGCCTTGGGCCTGGCGACTCCCACCGCTTTGGTCGTGTCCAGCGGGATGGGCGCTGAGCGCGGCATTCTCATCCGGAGCGGAGAGGCCATACAGACCTTACGAGACGTTAAGGCCATGGTTTTTGACAAGACAGGCACTCTCACCTATGGAAAGCCCGAAGTTACCGATGTGATAAACCTCGGAACTCTGAGCGAAGGCGAGGCCTTGAGGCTCACCGCTTTGGCCGAGCAGGGGTCCGAGCACCCCCTGGCCCAGAGATTGTTCGCTTACGCCGCCTCTCGATTGGGGAACGTGACCGGACAAGTGGATGAGTTTCGTTCTACTCCTGGAAAAGGCGTTGAGGCCGTGTTAGACGGCGGACGGCGGGTTGTTGTGGGACGTCCGGGGTTCCTCCAGGAGAAAGGTATTTCCGGGGAATCAGTCCAGGAGGCCGTGACGAAAGTGAAGGACCTTGCCCTCTCGGGTAAGACCGTCATACTGTCGGCCGTAGACGGCCAGGTTGCCTTGGCCGTCGCGTTTCTGGATACCCTGAAGCCTGAAGCCCAGAAGGTGCTGAGAGCCCTAAAGGAAATGGGTATTGAGCCCGTCATGCTGACCGGGGACAATGAACGGACAGCCCGGGCCATCGCCGAAGAGGCCGGGATCACCCGCTTCGTTGCCGAGCTCCTGCCAGAGGACAAGGTAACGGCCATACGCGCCCTGCAAGACGAGTTTGGCACCGTGGCGATGGTCGGAGACGGCATCAACGACGCCCCCTCCCTGGTGCAAGCCAATGTTGGCATTGCCATCGGCACCGGTACCGACATCGCCATAGAATCCTCGGACGTAACCGTCGTAAGGGGAGAACTGTCGTCCATTGTCGAGGCGGTACGCCTCTCGAGGGCGACATTCCGGAAGATCAAGCAAAACCTCTTCTGGGCGTTGTTCTATAACGTAGTCGCCATACCCTTAGCCGTCTTGGGTCTTCTCCACCCGATAATCGCGGAGTCCGCCATGGCGTTAAGCTCCGTCACCGTCGTGACCAACGCCAACTTGCTCAGAAGGGAGAAAATCCGGTTTGAGTAGGGCGCGTCCGCCATTATGTCTCGTCGGACGCTTTGGACTTCTCCTCCGGGAAGAAGATGTTGACAGGACGTGATGGGGTTATTGTGGAAATGGCGTGCTTGTATATAAGCATCTGTTTGCCTTCACTGTCCAATACCACGGTGAAGTTGTCGAACCCTTTCACGGTGCCCTTCAGCTGGAAGCCGTTTACGAGATAAACGGTGACCTGTATATTGTCCTTCCTGACTTGGTTCAGGAAGTTGTCTTGTAGGTTAGTGGCGGTCTTGGTTGTCACGGAATCCCCCTCCGCTTTCTCTAATGCCCCGGCGGTCATAGGTGCCGGGGTCACATATTTTCTTTTGAGCGGCTACCGGAACTTCTCCTTGACCATCCCGACAGCCTCGTCCACGATATCGTCCCAAAGCCTATCTTTGCCGGCCTTTATCCAGATTATGCCTTCCTCTTTGGCAAACCAAGTAAGTTGCCGCTTGGCGTACCTTCTGGTGTTACGCGCGATGAGGTTCTTGGTCTCTTCGAGAGTAAGCAGGCCTTCAAGATACATGCAGCTTTCCTTGTAACATAGCCCGTTCATGCTCGGGAGGTCTTTACTGTAACCCATCTCCAGAAGGTTTCTTGTCTCGTCTATCAGACCACGCCTCAACTGCTCTTCCGCCCGTTCGTCAATTCTTTTGTAAAGCTCTTGACGTTCTCGGCAAATGCCCATCATAAGGTAATCGTACGAAGGGGATAAGTTTTTGTCTTTTCGGGCCGATATGGGCTGTCCGACCGCCTCGTAATACTCGAGCGCCCTTATCACTCTTTTCAGATCGTTTGGGTGGAGATGCTCCCAAGACCAGGGGTCTTTGTCCCTCAACAGGTCGTGGACCGCCTTGCTTCCCCGCTCGGCCGCCAGTTCCTTCATCTTCGCGCGAAACTCGGGATTCGGTGGGGCGTCCACCAGCGGGAATCCCTTAAGGAGCGCCCTGATGTAAAAACCGGTGCCGCCAACTATAGCGGGAAGGTTTCCCCTAGAACTGATTTCCTTGATTGCCGCTTCGGCTGTCCGTTGAAACTCCTCCACAGTCCACTGTTCGTCCGGATACCTCAAGTCTATTAGGTGATGCCTCACTTTGGAGCGGTCTTCGGCGGAAGGCTTGTCGGTTCCAATATCCATGTAGCGGTAGACCTGCATGGAGTCGGCCGAGATTATCTCCAAGGGTATCTCTTGGGCGATGTCCATGGCCAGTTTGGACTTGCCCGAGGCCGTGGGCCCGGTGATAACCAAGAGACGCTGCAACTCCGTTACTTCCACCTTTTCTTGACTTGAGGGGGCCTTCTCAACGGACAAGGCACACATAATTATATCCTGCCCGCACCCTTGTGGGAAGTTCTGCCAAAAAAATCATCTATTTCGGTAATCGGGATCTCCTTGACGGTAGGCCTGCCGTGAGGGCAAGTAGCGGCCGCCGGTTCCCTGTACAAGCTTTCTAGCAGAGCTTGGGCTTCACGGGCGCTTAACGGTTCCCTGGCCCGCACCGAAGCGTGGCATGCCGCCAGCGCTATCCTGGCAGTCTCCATCAGCCTTTCGGCAGGCGCCGTATTCCCCGCGCCCTCCGCCAAGGCCGAGAGTACGTTTCTGATGCTTGACGGTTCCACCGGCTCTCCCATGATCAGGGGTACCTTGGTGACAAGCAGCGTTGACTCTCCGATTAACCTGGAATCATACCCCGACTCCGCCAACGAAGCCTCATATTCTTCGTAGGCCGCGGCCTCTTTGGGAGCGAGCCGGACCGTCTCTGCCATAAGGAGCTCTTGGCTCCCGCTCCTCCTGGCCAGGAGCTCGCGGTACGCGAGGCTTTCCATCAGAGCGTGCTTATCCACCAGCACCACCGAATTGGGGGTCTTGGCGATCAGATAGGTGTCTTGCAGAGAGCCTAAGTACTCCCAGCCTGATCCCTCTCCTGATTCCAGCCCTAAGTTATGGACGGGTTCCCTCGGAAAATAGTCTATGAGCGGCATATCCCGCCGGACAGGCCTGTCTCCAGCCAAGGGCCGGTCTCCCACCAGTGGCCTGTCTCCCGCTATGGATCTTGAGGATCCGAACTTCTGCCCCGTGACGGTCGCTTGATAGATGCTTTTTGGCACGTCCAGCGGGCCGGTGGCTTCCCTTTTCAGCACTTGAAAGCCTGCCGCGCTTAAGGCCGCGCTTACGGCCGCGGACACGGCGTGCCTCACTTCGCTATCGTTTCTAAACCGCACTTCCGCTTTGGTTGGGTGGACGTTGACGTCCACAAAGCGCTTCTCCGTGTCTACGGACAAGAACGCGACCGGATAGCTGTTGGGAGGTATAAGGCCACGGTAGGCGTCATCCAACGCCCACGCCAAGAGTGAATTCCGCACAACCCGAGCGTTCACCGAGAAGACCTGCCTGTCCCTAGACCTCCTGTAGAGGCCGGGCAGGCCAACCATGCCAGTGACCCGTACCGGTTCTTGCCCTCCCGACGCAAAAGATACCGGCACCATAGACGAGGCCGTCTCAGGCCCAAACAAGTCGGCTATCACGTTCCTGAGCCCCTGTCCGGAAGTCCTCATGACGGTCTTTCCTCCCGAGCGCACCTCAAAGTATCTGTTGGGCCATGCCAGGGCGAGGCTCTCAACTGTATCGATTATTGCTTGCCGCTCCCGTCCGCGAGACTTCACGAATTTGAGGCGCGCGGGTGTGTTGAAAAAGAGGTCTCTGACGGTAACCGTGGTGCCGACCGGGAGTCCCTTGTCTTTCACCGAAAGGATTTGCCCGCCTTCAACAATTACCTCAGTCCCGTAAGACGCCGAGGCTTCCCTTGTCTCCAAAGTGAGCCTGGAGCATGACGCGATGGACGGAAGGGCTTCTCCGCGGAACCCGAGAGTGGAGAGATCGTCCAGGTCCTCTATGGACGAGAGTTTGGAGGTAGCGAACCTCTCTACGGCCATTTGAGCGTCTTCCCTGGACATACCTTCACCGTCGTCAATGACCTTGATGAGCTCAAGACCCGAACCCTCAAACTCTACCAGGATCCTGTGGGCATTGGCGTCTAGGGCGTTCTCCACCAGCTCTTTTACTACCGAAGCAGGCCTCTCGACCACTTCCCCCGCCGCGATCTGGCTTGACGTCACAGGGTCCAGCCGGACTATCTTCATCTTTAGGTCTCCTTCCGGCTCCGAATCTTGTTCTTCAAGTCATACAGGACGTTCAGTGCTTCCCGGGGAGTGAGGCTGTCCAGCTCAAGATCAGTGATCTCCTTGACGATTTCCTTGAGAAAAGGATCTTCCGGAGGCGCTTCTTCCTGCCCCATGGTAAAGAGGGGCTCTTGTCCGGGCACCACATCCGGCGCGATCCCAACATACCTTGAGGCTATTTGCCCGAGTATGCCCGTCTTCCACCTGGACCGGCTCCTCACTTCAGATTCAAGGCCCACAAGGATCTCCCTGGCCCGGGAGACGACGGCGGGAGGAAGTCCGGCCATGGCGGCCACGTCTATACCGAAGCTGCCTTCGGCCACTCCCTTTTCCAACTTGCGGAGAAACACTATGTCATTGCCCGCCTTCTTTACGGCCATGTGATGGTTTACGATTCCGGGCTTGAGGTCCGACAGGAGGGTCAGTTCCCTGTAGTGGGTCGCCACCAGCGCCATCGCCCCGCACGTCTTTTCGTCGGCCAGGTGCTCAAGCACCGCCCAGGCTACCGACAACCCGTCGAAGGTGCTCGTGCCGCGGCCAATCTCGTCCAGTATCACAAGGCTGTCTTTTGTGGCGCCCTTCAGGATGCGGGAGACTTCCGCCATCTCCACCATGAAGGTGGACTGGCCCAACACCAGGTCGTCGTAGGCGCCTACCCGGGCAAATACCTTGTCCACGCAGCGTATGGCCGCTTCCTTGCACGGCACGTAGCAGCCCATTTGCGCCATGATGACGATAAGCGCGGCTTGCCGGCAGTAGGTGGACTTGCCTCCCATGTTTGGACCGGTGATGACCATAATCCGCTGGGAGGAGTCTAAGACCAGGTCGTTTGGGACGAACGTGCCTTGAGGCAGCACCTTTTCCAGTACCGGGTGCCTCCCGCCCTTTATCTTGATAGACCCCGAATCGCTCACTTGGGGACGAACGTAGCCTTGACTGTGGGCGGTTTCGGCGAAGGAAACCAGCACGTCCACTTCGGCCACGGCCTTGGCTGTCTTTTGGATGCGCCGAATGTGCGCGCTTATGGAGTCCCGGAGTTCACAGAAAACCCGGTACTCCTCTTTTCGGAGTTTCTCTTCCGCTCCCAAAATGGCCGTCTCTTTTTCCCTGAGCTCTGGAGTCACGAAGCGTTCCGCCGACGCCAGGGTCTGCTTCCTTACGTAGTCGGCGGGCACCATGTGAAGGTTGGACCTTGTCACTTCTATGTAAAAACCGAATACCCGGTTAAAGCCCACTCTCAGGGACTTTATGCCGGTGCGCTCCCTCTCCCTCGCCTCAAAGTCCAAGACCCATTGTTTTCCGCCGCTGGCCAACTGCCGGAGCTCATCAATTTCCGGGCTGAAGCCCTCCCTGATGAGGCCGCCCTCCGTGAGCGACAACGGCGGTTCCGTAACCAGAGTGTTCCTTATCGCGGAGACAGCCTCGGGTATGTCGTCCATGGCGGAAGCGTTTTTCCTCAGGAGCTCCGACGAGCAAGTCCGCAAGAGTTCTCTTAGGCGCGAGACGGCTTCCAGCGAGGAGGCGAGGTTCGTGAGGTCCCGGGCGTTGCACGACTTGTAGGTAAGGCGGGTCACGAGCCTTTCCAGGTCTTTTATGTTGCCCAAGATATCTCTTGCCGTGAGTCTCTTGGCCGCATCCTCGTAGAACTCATCTACCGCCGAGAGCCTCTCCAGTACCCGGGAGGCGTCACGGAGGGGCCGTTCGATCCATTGCCTGAGAAGCCTCGCCCCCATGGCGGTGCGGGTCTGGTTGAGGACCCAGTATAGCGAACCGTAGGTGTCTCCCTGAAGCCTTTGGAGCAACTCCAAGTTCCTACGGGTCGACCGGTCAATCTCTAGGAAACCCTCCTGAAGGTACAGGGACGGCTCCTTCAAGTGCCTCAGGTCAACCATTTGAGTGGTTTTCATGTAGTCCAAGAGCCCTTGAAGGGCGGTGAGGGCTTCGGCCGGGGCCTTCTTCTCTCCGTCAGGGCTTGTCCCCGGAGAGGGCAAGCAAAAAGCGTCTTTCGGGTGTCCGGTTATGAAGATGCCCGGCAGCGCCTTAGTGATAGCTTGACGCACCAAGGCATGATCGGGGGAGTCGGGCAAGACGCATTCTTTCGGCAGGAAGCGGGACAACTCCTCAATGAGCCGCCCGTAGGAACCGCTCCTTCCCGCCCCCCTGAAGTCGTCGTCCGGGGAAACCCCGGCTATCATCACGTCGCCTGTGGACAGGTCGCAGACCGCGAGGCCCAAAGCGTCTCTGCCCGAAGCGTAGACCGACGCAATGTAGCACGTGTCTTGGGCCGCGGTCCCTTCCCAGTAAGTGCCCGGCGTGATTACGCGAGTGATGCCTCTCTTCACTAGGCCCTTAGCCAAGCTCGGGTCTTCCAGTTGCTCGCAGATGGCCACCCGGTAACCCTTCTCCACCAGGATCCGTATGTAATCGTCCACCGAGTGGTAAGGAACGCCGCACATAGGAGCGCGTTCCTTGCCACCCGCGTCTCTTCCCGTGAGCGCTATGCCCAGTTCCCTCGACCCGATCTCCGCGTCCTCGTAGAACATCTCGTAGAAGTCTCCAAGCCGGAAAAAGAGCAACGCGTCCGGGTTCTTACTTTTCAGTTCCCTATACTGCGCCATCATTGGCGTTTCAGATTTCACGGCGCTACCGGTCCTTTCAAGTACCACGTTCCGTATTCCACAATCCGCACGTTGACGAGGTCGCCCGGAGACGCTTTCGACCCTGTGGCTATGACCATCTTTCCCGTGCGCGTCCTGCCTTTCACGCTTCCAGGCTCCTCTTCCGCCATGGATTCCACGAGGATTTCCATGTCCCGCCCAACGCAAGAGGCGTTAATGTCCCTTGTTATGGCTCCTTGGACCTCCACCAGCTCCTGAAGCCTTAGGGATTTGGTTTTCTTGTCCACTTGGTTCTTCATGCGGTACGCGGCGGTTCCCTTTCGGGGCGAGAAGATGAAAGTGAACGCGCCGTCAAACCTGCACTTCCGCACCATATCAAGGGTATCCTGGAAGTCTTCCTCGGTTTCACCGGGGAATCCGACGATGATGTCGGTTGTTATGGAAGCTTCGGGGATCGCCTCGCGTACGCGTTCCACCAGGCGCAAGTAGTCGTCCCTGGAGTAGCCTCTGTTCATGGCCTTTAAGATGCGATCCGAGCCCGATTGCAGCGGGAGGTGGAAGTGCTCGCAAACGGTCGGGCAGTCCCGGACCGCCTCAATCATTTCCTGAGTAAAGTCCCTCGGATGGGACGTGAAATAGCGGAGCCTCAAAAGCCCCGGAGTCTTGTCGAGAGCCCGAAGGAGCGCCGGGAAGTCCGGGCTTCCGGGCACATCCAGTCCGTATGCGTTTACGTTTTGGCCAAGCAGCGTGATTTCCTTGTATCCTTCCTCGCATAGGCGGGCGGTCTCTTCCAAGATTGCTTGAAAGCTCCTGGAGACCTGAGGCCCTCTCACATAGGGAACCACGCAGTAAGAACAGAAGTTGTCGCAACCGTACATGATGGTCACGTACGCGTTTACTCCGGGAATCGACCTGCGCGGCAGTCCCTCGGGGAGAAGCTGGGTGGATTCGTCTCTGGAGGCCGCCGTCCTCGCCGGGGTAACCGCCTTGAGGATCTTATGTCCTCCGTCCTCAGGCTTCTTGGCCATCGCCTCGCGGACCAACTGGGGTATCTCGTGTATGAAACCCGGGCCCGTAAGGACCGAGATGTACGGAGCCTTGGACTTCACCCTCTCGGCGGTTTCGGGGAGCTGCGCCATGCAGCCGGCCAGCACCAGGACCGGGGGTTTTCCGCCCCGGCGCATCGAGCGGATCTTTCCGAAACGGCTCCACACCTTGCTTTCCGCGGATTCCCTCACGGCGCACGTGTTCAGGATAATCACATCGGCCTCGGAGATATCCATGGCCTGGGACATGCCTTCCTTTATGAGCAAGCCCGCGATGGTCTCGGTGTCCCGTTCGTTCATCTGGCATCCGTAGGTCTCAATGTAGAACTTCAAATCTTGTGACGTGACCCTCACCGCCCGAGCGTTTTCGTTACCTCCCATTATAAAAGGCAAAGGCAGGAAGGCACAAATCCGGCCCTTTTCGCGAAATGAAGAAGGGGCCCGGCTTCCCGGGCCCCTATCCTAATCCGCTATGAACGTCCTTAGCCGAGCAGCTTCAGCACTGACTGAGGCTTCATGTTCGCCTGGGCCAGCATCGCGGTACCGGCCTGGAGCAAGATCTGGTGCCTCGTGAAGGTGGCCATCTCCAGCGCCATGTCGACGTCGCGTATACGGGACTCGGCGGCGGCCAGGTTCTCAGCGGCCGTGTTCAGGTTGTTGATGGTGTGTTCCAGACGGTTCTGGTAAGCGCCCAATGTCGCCCGCTGGGTAGATACGGTCTCTATGGCCGTGTCGATGTCTGCCACCGCTGTCTTGGCGTCGGCTTGAGTCGCTATGCTGACGCTATCCACTCCCAAGGTGGCGGCGTCCATGTTGCCGATGCTTACCGTGAAGGTATCAACGGCGGTGTCGGTGCCGATGAGGAACTCTTTGTCCGTGAAACTGCCGTCCAAGAGGTTCTGACCGTTGAACTTAGTGGAGGCCGCGATCCTGTCCAACTCGCTTATTAGCTGGGTAACCTCGGCCTGAATCTGGGTGCGGTCGCTGTCGGACATGGTGGCCGACGCTGCCTGTTCGGCAAGTTCCCGCATCCTCTGGAGGATGCTGTGTACCTCGTGCAGAGCGCCTTCCGCGGTCTGTATCAACGAGATGCCGTCCTGGGCGTTGCGGGCGCCTTGCCTTAGTCCGCTAATCTGCGCTTTCATTTTCTCCGAGATTGCCAACCCGGCGGCGTCGTCGGCGGCCCTGTTGATCCGGTAGCCCGAGGACAGTTTTTCGAGAGACTTGCCCATGAGGTTGTCGGTGACGGCTAGGTTCTTCCACGCGTTAAGAGCACTGATGTTGGTGTTGATTCTCACTTGGGTTCTACCTCCCTGTAGTGTTCATCCCGCGTCCTTTGCGGGACTTGCCCTTCCGCCCGGTTTGCCGGGGCGCCTTCCGTTCTTTGCTCGGGCGGGCGGGTATGTAACCTTCACACCTGTTTATCGTGATGTCCGGGAGCCATTTCACAGGGGGCTTAGGCAATTAGGTCCCGAGTCTCACGACTTCGGGACCCAACAGGCGGTTTCAGGGAACCGGTATCCCAACTAGACAGCGGTTAGATCCTCTTCCTCGATTCTTTTCAAACAAGCCGCGACCAGGGACTGTACGTCCAGGCGGCTTTCGGCCGCCCTTACGTCCTCGAGCTTAGGCTTGGTCACGGGATGGCGGGGCACGAACACCGTACAGCAGTCTTCGTACGGCAGGCAGGAAATATCGTAAGTCCCGATGGACCTGGCGATAGCCACCGTCTCAACCTTGTCGAAACAGATGAGGGGCCTCAACACGGGGAGAGTGGCGACATCCTCAATGGCTCTGAGGCTTTCCAGCGTCTGGCTTGCCACCTGCCCGACGTTCTCGCCGGTGAACACCGCTTGCGCGCTCACCGAGGAGGCCCATTCGCAGGCTATCCGCATCATCATGCGGCGCATTACTATTACCCGGAACCGCTCCGGGCACTTCTCCAGTATTTCGCTTTGGACGTCGGTGAAGTGCGCGATGTACAGCCTAAGGTCAGGACCTGATTCTCTTAGCGCCTTGCATAGGTCGATGACCTTCTCCTTGGACCGCTCGCCGACAATGGGGTAACTCCAGAAGTGAAGGGCGTCTATCTTGACCCCTCGCCTGAGGGCGAGATATCCCGCGACCGGGCTGTCTATGCCTCCCGAGAGGAGCAAGAGCCCTCTCCCTGACGTGCCCGAAGGGAGGCCGCCTGGGCCTCTCACTTCGTCCCAATAGACGTAGGTGCCGGTATCCCTGACTTCCACGGTGAGGACGAAATCGGGAGAATGCACGTCTACCGAGAGCCCTTGGTTGGCTGCTAAGACGGCCTCCCCCACTTTTCTGTTTATCTCGGGGGACGTGAGCGGGAAGCGCTTATCTCCTCTCCTGGCTTCCACCTTGAAGGTCTTAAAGCCTCGTTTGTCCACGGCTTCTTTGGAGGCGGCTATTGAAGCTTCGACCACAGCGTCGATTTCCGAGTCGACCCTTAGGGCCGGGTTTATCGCGACGATCCCGGGGGTCTTTCTAAGCCGCTCCAAGACGAGGCGCCTGTCGAAAGTCCCTTCCACATACAGGCGGCCGTGAGACCTGGAGACAAAAGCGCCGGGCATGTCCCTCACGGTCCACTCAACGTGGCGTAGCAGGGCTCTCTCGAAATCCGCCCGGTTGTCTCCTTTTAGGCCGAGCTCGCCGTATCTTACCAGTAAGAGTTCCTTCACCGGTGTCCATCTCCCGCTTTCCGTTTTCTCTTCTCCCTATCTTCGCCACGCCTTGAGGGACTGGAGGGACTCCAAAAGCGCCGCTATGGTTATGCGGACGTCATCTTCAGTCGTATACCTGGACATGGAAAACCTTATGGCGCCCAGCGCCTCTTCTTCTTTTCTGCCCAAAGCCAAGACGACCGGGCTGGGCTTATCTTTGTGGGAAGAGCACGCCGAGCCGGTAGACACATAAACTCCTCGCTCTTCCAGCGCGTGAAGGATGGTTTCGCCTCTTAAGCCCGGAAAAGAGAAGTGGACTATGTATGGGGCGACACCTTCTCTGCGCGGCCCGTGGAGGACCGCGTCCGGTACCGCTCCGAGGATCCCGTCCACCAGTTTGGCCCGGAGATCGGTTAAGCGCCGCATGGTCTCTTCCCTATCCGTCTCCCACAGCGCGCAGGCGGCTCCAAAGCCGGCTATACCCGGTACGTTCTCCGTTCCCGAACGGACTCCTTTTTCCTGTCCTCCACCAAAGGCTAGCGGAGTCAGGGAGACCCCCTTGCGTACGTACAAGGCCCCGACGCCCTTGGGTCCGTGTATTTTGTGGGCGCTCACGCTTAGGAGATCCACTCCCCACTCGCGGACGTCGATGCTTAGACGGGCGAACCCCTGGACCGCGTCTATGTGGAATCTCGGGCGTTTACCGCCCATGGACATGAGCCCTCGTCCGATCTCCCTGCACGGCTGCAAGGTGCCGATCTCGTTTTGAACCAGCATGATCGATACCAACGCGGTGTCCGGAGTGACCTCTCTTAGGACTTCTTCGGGGTCAACCCGTCCCAAGGAATCCACACGAATGAACCTGACGTCGTACCCTGTTTCCTTGAGGTACTCGTAAGCTGCCATCACCGACGGGTGCTCGACCGTGCTGGTAATGATCCTCTTTCTGTCAGGCAGTGTCCTCAAGGTTCCGAAGATGGCCAGGTTGTTGGCCTCCGTCCCTCCGGACGTGAAGTAAACCTCGCTTTCGTCTGCGGAAATCGCCCTTGCCACGGCCTGCCTGGCGGCCCTTACGATGGCCTGGGACTTGCTCCCGAGCTTGTGCAGGGACGAAGGGTTCCCCCACCCCTCCTCCATCGCGGAAGTTACTGCCTTAACGACTTCCGGCGCGGGTCTTGTGGTGGATGAATTGTCCATGTATATGATTTCTTTAGCTGTGTGAGGCGCGGCCAATATCTTAGTTCCCCCATGTTGTAGGTTTGCGCTAGTATTTTACTGCACCGGGCACGCCGTCATCCAGTGACGGGCGGAGCCCAAATCCTTAGAATAGAGCGTACCACGCTTTGCGGAGAGGTGCTTTCACGTGCCCAAGGTATTTCCTCGCATGCTGTACCATCTGGTCGGCAAGGCGATTTCAGATTTCAACCTTATTGCTGAAAACGACGTGGTCTTGGTGGCCGTCTCCGGAGGCAAAGACAGCATGCTCTTGGCGAGCATCCTGGCCGAGTTACATAGGAGGGCGCCAGTAAAGTTCCAGGTGCGAGCCTTGACCATCGATCCAGGCGGCGAACTCGGCTTAGATCCGGAGGAGCGGGCGACTCTTGAGTCTTACTTTGAGTCTTTGGGAGTGCCCTACAACATAGTGCCGACGGAGATTGCCAAGATAGTGGAGGCCTACCCCAACAAGAAGAACACGGCGTGCTCCTTGTGCGCCAATTTGAGGCGAGGAGCCCTGCACAAAACGGCTCAAGAAATGGGGGCCAACAAAGTGGCGTTGGGCCATCATCTGGACGACGCCATAGAGACTCTGTTTCTCAACATGTTCTACCAGGGAAGCCTTAGGTGCTTTCATCCGAGGACGTACCTTACCCGCAGGGAGGTAACGGTTATCCGGCCCCTGGTGTACGTGCCTGAGGAAGAGATCATAAAGGCCGTAAAGCGTTTGGAGATCCCCGTCCTCACGGCAAAGTGCCCCTATGCCGGCCACACGCTTCGCCAGGCGATGAAAGACCGGGTTACCGAACTGGCCCGGGAGATCCCCGGGTTCAGGAACCAACTGAGGGGAGCCTTAGGTGACCTCTGGTCACCCAAGAAGGAGGTTTGAGATCCCCTTGTGCCCCTTCTTTCTATCCTTGCGTGTGAATCCCAGGATAAGGGCGTAGCGCATGTCCCTGACTTCCAGGGCCAGCTTTCTCACGCACTGCTCCAGCCGCAAGATGTCCTCCCTTTGGGCAGCCAACAGGGAGTATAGGTCGCGCCTTAAGTCGGCCGCGATCTCTCTTACGGCATAGCTTGGGTCCTCTTCGGAATCGGCGTCCGGCTCTTCCTGTTCACGCGCCCGCGCAAGGGGGTGACCGGCTGGCTTTCCTCCGACCAGATAGAGCTTAGGCCTTGGGCTAGCTGTCTCAGGGCTTTCGTTAGAGCGCGTGACAGCTTGTTCGGGTGGTTCTTCCGTTCCCTCCCGGTCCAAGCCGGGAGCGGCCGCGGGGACCTTAGTCGCGGCAGCTTCGCTTTCGGCCTCCTTCATGCGGGAGAGCACTTCCTCAGGCCAACCGCGGTTATCCTTGAAAGAACGGAGTTCTTGCCGGATTTGGTCATCATCGGCGCCTTCCTTTCGACGGTTCGCGACAAATTGTATGGCAGGCAAAAGCTCTTCTGACACTGTCTTCGACATGCCGAAACCGAGCAGGTCGGCGAAAGCCGTTCGAATGCTTCTCATCTCTTTCACGGATAAGTTGAGTCTCTCCCCCACGTCCGCCCATAGGAGTTCCTTTGCGCCGGAACCTTCGGTGGAAAAGGTCATTAGGAATCACTCCCGTATATTCCAGTAACTGGGAGTTTCGACGGAAAGGGATCCAACTCCTTCATTTCTCAGGTATTCTTGTACAGAGTTCAACCGATTTGCCAATTGTGTTAGACTATCTCTTGGTTATTGGCCTGTCCAGTCTTTCTAAATATGTAGAGGAAGGTGCGGAAACCCCATGAGCGACCTGTCGTCGTTGTTCCACCCACAGTCGATCGCCGTGATCGGAGCGTCCAACACGCCGGGCAAGATCGGTTACGCGGTGACCGACAACATAAAATCCAGCGGATACCGCGGAGAAGTATATCCAATCAACCCGAAAGAGAGTGAGATTCTCGGGTACAAGGCTTATCCATCAATCCTTGCCGTCGGCAAGCCTGTGGATGTGGCCGTTTTCTGCGTACCCGCGGCGGCGTCTTTGGCGGTTGCCGAAGAGTGCGGCCAAGCGGGAGTCAAGCATCTCATAGTGATCACTGCCGGCTTCAAAGAAATTGGCGGTGAGGGCAAGAAACTGGAACAAGATCTGGTCAGCATCGCCAAAAAATACGGCATGCGCATAACGGGCCCCAATAACCTTGGAGTCATGGATACCCACACGCCGTTCAACGCCACTTTCGCCAAAGATATGGCCCTTAAGGGTGACATAGCTTTCATTTCCCAGTCGGGAGCCTTGTGCGTGGCTATCCTGGACTGGAGCTTGCAGAGAGGCCTCGGCTTCAGCCAGTTCATCAGCATTGGCAACAAGGCCGACCTGAACGAGGCCGATTTCATCGAGGCGGCCGCGGAAGACCCCAACACCAAGGTTATCTGCCTATACCTTGAGGACGTGGTCGACGGCGATAGGTTCATCGAAGCGGCCCGGAAGGCCACCAAGAAGGTCCCGGTAATCGTCTTCAAGTCGGGCATCACCGCTGCCGGCGCTAAGGCCGCTTCGTCTCACACCGGCGCGTTGGCCGGTTCCAACACCGCGTACGACGCCGCTTTGAGGCACGCCGGCGTCATCCGCGCCAGGACAATGACAGAGCTCTTTGACTTGGCTATCGCGTTCACCACCCAGCCCGTGCCCAAGGGCAAGAACGTGGTCGTCGTAACCAACTCTGGCGGTCCGGGCATCGTCGCTTCAGACGCCGTAGAGACCAGCGGCCTCAATATGGCCAAACTGAGCCCTGAAATAGAGCGCGAACTGGCGGAGAAGCTGCCTCCCGCGGCCAACATCCACAACCCTGTGGACGTGGTTGGAGACGCCAAGTCCGACAGGTACAAAGTCGCGCTGGATGCCGTAATGAAGGACCCCGCGGTCGACGCTGTGGTAGTGCTTTTGAGCCCGACCGCTCCGCTCAACATCGTTGAGGCTGCCCAGTACACCATCGACGCTGCCAAGGCCAATCCTGACAAGGCCGTGGTCGCTTCCTTCATCGGCGGCAAGAAGCTTGAGGCCGGCGTGAAACTCTTGAACGAGAACGGCATCCCCGTCTATCCGTTCCCCGAGCCCGCCGTGGAGACTCTCAGAGGCATGATCCGCTTCGGCGAGCTCCGCAGGGAAGTCGAGGCCGGCCAGCAGTGGGATTTCGATGACGTACAGAAAGACGCCGTCCGCGCCATATTTGAGAAGGTGCGCAAGGACGGAAGAGACCTCTTGTTGGGACCCGAAGCCGCCGAGGTCGCGGAGCTGTACAAGATCCCCGCTGCCCCCTCAAAGCTGGCCACTACCGAAGAGGAAGCCTGGAAGGCTGCCGAAGCCATCGGGTTCCCCGTGGTTATGAAGATCGCGTCGCCTGACATAATGCACAAGACCGACGTCGGCGGCGTCAAGGTGGGCCTGAAGACCAAGGAAGAAGTGATTGAGGCCTTCAACTCCATCATGGAGAACTCGAAGAAGGCGGTTCCGGACGCCAAGATTTATGGCGTTGAAGTTCAGAAGATGATGCCCAAGGGCGACGAGATGATCATAGGTATGGCTAAAGACCCGACGTTCGGGCCGATGATCGCGTTCGGTTCGGGCGGAGTCCTTGTGAACCTCCTGCAGGACGCTTCCTTCAGGTTGGCCAAGGGGCTTTCCAAGGCGGAAGTCTCAGCGATGATCAAAGAGACCAAAGCCTACACGATCTTGAAGGGCTTCCGCGGCGCGCCGCCTGACGACGTGCCCGCGCTCGAGGAAGCCATCGGCCGCCTCGCGCAGCTCTGCAGGGACTTCCCTGAGATAGCGGAACTGGATATTAATCCGGTGTTTGCGTATCCTAAGGGTCTGAGCGCGCTCGACGTGAAGATAAAGATCTCTTAAGTTGGACTTAACAGGGGTGGCCGCGCGGGTTAAGCGGCCACCCCGGACTCCCGCGCATGAGGGGGCTCTAGTATGTTCGATATCGACGATACTCCCGAAAAGGTCATCCAAGGCATTCTCCGGATCTCGATTCCGCGGGGCAAGAAGCGCGGCGGAGGAAGCGTTGGACGCAAAAAGCCCGGCCGCGACATCGCGCTTCCCTTGAGAGTAGATCCCAAGCAGTACAACGACGAGATACCCGATCCTGAGAACGACATGAGTGATCCCGAGTTCGGAGGGCATCAAGAGCCCTAAGACAGAGTCGACAGGTTTCTTAGGAGGTCGACAGTCCCAAAGTCTACGGCGAAATCGCCCAGTCCCGCTCCTTCGCCCCCGGGCTGGCCGTGGTAATCCGAGCCGCCCGTTACGCACAGGGCATAGCGTCTGGCAAGCTCCAGGTAGCGCGCCCGGTCCTCGTCCGTGTGTTCAGGATGGTAGACCTCTATGCCTCTTAACCCGATGCCAATGAGTTCGGGCAAGAGATGGTCAGCGCGAGCGGTGCCAGGATGAGCCCAAACCGCCACTCCTCCGGAATCGTATATGGCTTTCACCGAAGCGAGGGGAGTTAGGTGTTCCCTTTCGACGTACCCCGCCTTCCCTATCCCGATGTACTTGTCGAAAGCTTCCTTGACTGTGCCCACGTATCCCTTCTCGACCATGGCCATGGCGATATGGGGCCGTCCCACCGAATCGCCCTTGGCAAACTCAAGGACTCTATCGCGGTCTACGGGCATCCCCAGTTGGCTGAGCCTCGCGATCATCTTGTCGACGCGCCCTTCCCTGCTCCGCTGCAGGCGGCTTAGGAGTTCCTGGAAAGGGCTTTGCTCCAGCGGGATGAAATAGCCGAGGATGTGCAGTTCCCTGCCCTCCCAGTCGCTGTTGATCTCAACCGCCGGCACAACTTCAACTCCCCCGCGGGTTATGGTGTCGAGTTGACTTCTGGGCCCGAAAGAGTTTCGGAGCAGAGACCTTACCCCTGAGGTGGTATCGTGATCAGCAATGGCGATGGCCTTGAGTCTCTTCTCGGAAGCCAAAGCGATTAGCTCCGAAGGCGACAAGACGCCGTCTGATGCCGTCGAGTGGACGTGAAGATCTGCCAGACGCCCATAAATGTGGCTGTCCTGGCGGGCGCCAGGACATGCCGCTTGAGGTAACTCTTTTTTCCCGGTCATTATTGTCGCGCTATCCCCTTGGCCCCACAATCAGTTTGATCGCGGTTCGCTCCTGTCCATCAATGAGTATGTCGGTAAAAGCAGGCACGCAAACCAGATCGATTCCGGCGGGGGCAACGAACCCTCTTGCGATGGCAACAGCTTTGATGGCCTGGTTGACAGCTCCGGCTCCTATACCTTGAATCTCGGCGTAGCCTCTTTCCCTAATCACGCCTGCCAGCGCTCCGGCTACCGCGTTGGGATTTGAGCGTGAAGATACTTTTAGGACTTCTACCGAACTGGTCTCACGGCGGTCCAGATTGCTTACTCCCACCATCATCCCTCCGATTGCATCATGACAGAAGCGAAGAAGCCACTAGTAATTGCCAACCGCAACAATCATTCTAATTCGATGGTAGGTGTTTGGCAAGAAGATTTTGACGATGGAAGAAGACTGTCCTGAGTTTACTCTCGAATTGTGATCCGTTGGATCGAACGGGCGGATCCGGACCCGGCAATCTCACAGAACACGCCGCATAGCTGGCGCTTTCCTTTTGCCGGCTCATGTCTTCCCGGGAGTTGTGTGAGGAAGCGTTTCAGTATGATGTCCTTGTCGACGCCTATCACACCTTCGTAACTTCCGGTCATGCCGGCGTCGGTTATGTACGCTGTGCCGTTTGGCAAGATCCGTTCGTCCGCCGTTTGAACATGTGTGTGCGTTCCTAAGAAGGCACTGACCCTGCCGTCAACGTAATACCCCGCAGCCACTTTCTCAGAGGTCGCCTCGGCGTGGAAATCCACCACGATGATGGGGGTGGTCTGGCGGAGCTTCAGAATTTCGGTGTCCATGACCCTGAACGGGCAGTCCAGGTTTTGCGGGGAGAAAACCCGCCCGCACACATTGAGGACTCCCACGGTTTTCCCATCCCTGGCTTGGAACAGGCCCGATCCTTTCCCAGGGACACCAGGAGGGTAATTCGCCGGCCGAAGTATCCGCCGTTCCGAATCCAGCGTTGGGAATATCTCTTTCTTGTTCCATATGTGGTTCCCCGAGGTTATTACGTCTACCCCCGCGGAGAACAACTCCTCGGCGACTTCGGGGGTAAGCCCCGCGCCCCCGGCTGCGTTTTCTCCGTTGGCTATGACCAAGTCGGCTTCGTAACGCTTAATGAGAGAGGGCAGGTGAGCAGCCAGAAACTCCCTTCCGGGCGACCCGAAGATATCACCTATAAAAATCAGGTTCATTTCAGCTTCCCTGCCCTCTATCCTGTCACTTGTCGAAAACTAAGACCCTTTCGCCCTCGCGAAGGGCTACCAGCTTCGTGCTGCTTTGCAGGGTCCTGACTTGGTCCAGCATCTCCTGAAGGAAGAGCCTCGCCGACCACGAGTACTCCTCCCTGTCGTCGAGCCCGTCCTCGTTGTCGCTTGCCAAGACCAGTTTCACCCTATCGGATACCAGGTCAACCGTGAGGCTCAGTTCCCCCGGAGTAAGGGACGATACGTCCCTTTCCACCAAGAACACGTGAAACTTGTCCATTCTCTCCCACGAAGCCTTGGCATAGCTCCTCGTCTGTCCGGTCAAAGAGCCGTACACGTCGACCGAATCCAGGTATAGCCTTGTCAGGCTCTCCCTCTTGGATCTCCCTAGAGGACCCCTGCACAAGAAGGCCATGCCCAAGGTCTTCTTGTCCGGGTCATAGGTCGCCCGGGATACCTGGGGATAGGCCACCAGCAGCGTGGCCAAGACTTCAACGTCTTTTCTGGACGCGTGTTTTCTAGAACCTGCGGTCCTCGTCATCTGTCCCTCCCGGAATTACTTGGCGTAACCGACGGCCCTGGTCTCCCTGATTACCGTGACTTTGACCTGGCCCGGGTATTCGATTTCCTTCTCGATCTTCTTGACGATATCTCTGGCGAGCCTGACCGCGCCCAGGTCGTCAATCCTGTCCGGTTTCACCATGATCCGGATCTCGCGGCCGGCCTGGATGGCGTAGGATTTCTCAACTCCCTCGAAGGAGTTGGCGATATCTTCAAGCTTCTCCAGCCTCTTGAGGTACATTTCCAGCGTTTCGCGGCGGGCCCCGGGTCTTGCCGCGGAGATCGCGTCGGCCGCGGCGACCAGGAAGGCTTCCACGGTCTGCGGCTCAACATCTTGGTGATGGGCTTCCATACCACGGATGACGTCGTTTGATTCTCTGTACCTCTTCAAAAGGCTCACGCCTATGCTGACGTGAGAACCTTCCATTTCGTGGTCAACGGCTTTGCCGATGTCATGCAAGAGGCCCGCCCTGCGGGCGACCGCCACATCGCAGCCCAGCTCGCTGGCCATGCTCGCCGCCAAGTGGGCCACCTCAACGGAATGCTTCAGCACGTTCTGCCCATAGCTGGTACGGAACTTAAGCCGGCCCAAGAGTTTGATGAGTTCCGGATGGAGCCCGTGCACGCCCAGGTTAAGAGCCGCCTGTTCGCCTTCTTGCTTGATGAGGTTGTCAACGTCCTTTTGGGCTTTCTCCACCATTTCCTCGATCCGGGCGGGATGAATCCGTCCGTCCGAGACGAGACGCTCAAGAGCCAGTCTCGCGACTTCCCTGCGAATCGGGTCAAATCCTGACAGGATAACCGCTTCGGGAGTGTCGTCTATGATCAGGTCTATGCCGGTGAGAGTCTCCAACGCTCGGATGTTGCGGCCTTCCCGGCCAATTATGCGGCCCTTCATCTCGTCGTTGGGAAGCTCGACCACCGAAACCGTGTTTTCGGCAACGTGGTCGGCCGCGCACTTCTGTATGGCGAGGCTGATGATGCTTCTCGCCCTGGCTTCGGCTTCTTCCCTGGCGGCCGCCTCCGCGTCCCGCACCATGCGGGCGGTCTCATCCTTTAGAGCCTCCCGCACTTCGTTGAGGATCCGCTCTTTGGCCTCGTCCCTGGTCAACTGGGATATCTTCTCCAGTTCCTTCATGGCTTCTTCCCGAAGGGCTTCCAGTGCCTTGGTCCGTTCCACCAGAGCCCTTTCCTGCTTGGAGATGTTCTCCTCTTTTTGACTCAGTATCTCTTGCCGTCTGTCTAAAGACTCCTCCTTATTGAGAAGCCTGCGTTCCATGCGCTGGACTTCCTGCCGGCGCTCGCGCACCTCTTTCTCAAGTTCATCCCTTATCTTTTGGGCTTCGTCCCTGGCCTCGATCAAGATCTCCCGCTTCTTGGTCTCCACAGCCTTAATGGCTTCGTCGTGGATCCTCTTGGCTTCGGCTTCCGCCGAACCGATCTTGGCTTCGCCCAACGCCCGCCTCAGGAAGTATCCAAAGGCCAGGCCGATGATTCCCGTTAAAACCGCGATTCCCCAATGCATGAAGGTCACCTCCTTCTCGAAAACGACAAAAAGCCGGACAACGCCCGGCTATGCTGGCAGAAGTGACTGTTAGCGGCCCGAGACACACTGTGTTGAAATGTAGAAGAGTCTTCAGGCCCCCGACCAATACTCGCGCGCCCGGGGGTCCCCCGGACCCGAAGCCAATATTCTCCTAACAAGCTCGAGTATATCAGTCATACGATTGCGTCATCTTCAGTACTCCAGAATAGCGCGTTTGCTGTCTAAGTGAGAGCCTGCTCGTCTTCGTCCCTCAACGCCGCGTATATGGCGTCTGCCTCAAAGCCACGGCGCCAGAGCCACCTAAAGAGTCGCTCTCGATCCCGGTCTTTCAACGATCCGGCCTTGCGGCCGTTTAGGTACTTGGAAGCGGCCCTGCGGGCCAAGTAAGCCTCGGAGACATCCCCGTAGGCCTCCGCCGCCGCTTCTTCCGCGAGGTCCCTATCGAAACCTCGTTTCACAAGGTCGTAGATTGCCCGCTGTTTCCCGACGGGACAATCGGACAACATAAATCGTAACAAATCCTTGGCGTAACCTCTATCGTCAAGATAGCCCCAAGACGAGAGTTGCTCTATGCACTGTTCGCTCTCTTCTTGGCCACAGCCTCTCTTAAGGAGCAGGTTTCTCATCTGACCAGAGGTCATCCTGCGTCTCGCGAGGGCCCTTAGCGCGACATCCATCGGGCGGGCCGGCTTCTTGCCGACCTTATCCACTAGGCGTCATCGCCCTCCACTTGTTCCGACGCTCCTTCGGCTTTGACGGTTCCTGACGCGAGACAGGCCCTAATCTTGGCTTCAATTTCCCGGCCTACCTGCGGGTTCTCCTTCAGGAACGTCCGGGCCGCTTCCTTGCCCTGCCCCAACCTGATATCTCCGAACGAGTACCAAGTGCCCGTCCGGGTGACTATGGACTGGGATACGCCTACATCCAGGAGAGAAGCTTCTTTGGAAATGCCCTCTCCGTAGATGATGTCAAACTCCGCCTGCTTAAATGGGGGCGCGAGCTTGTTTTTCACTATCTTTACCCTTGTCCGGGCCCCGATAGTGTCTTGCCCCTGCTTTAGGTTCTCTACCTTCCGGACATCCAGCCGGACCGACGAGTAGAACTTAAGAGCCCTTCCACCGGGAGTAGTCTCGGGGTTTCCGAACATGACCCCGATTTTCTCACGGATCTGGTTGATAAAAATGGCCGTGGCCCTAGACTTGGATATTACCGCCGTCAGTTTCCTTAGGGCTTGAGACATGAGCCTTGCCTGGAGACCAACGTGGGAGTCTCCCATTTCGCCTTCAATCTCGGCCCTAGGCGCCAAGGCCGCTACCGAGTCCACCACGATGCAGTCAACCGCGCCGCTTCTGATGAGGGCGTCCACTATCTCCAGCGCCTGTTCTCCTGTGTCAGGCTGGGATATTAGGAGGTTGTCTACATCCACTCCGATTTTCCTGGCGTAGGTGGGATCCAGGGCGTGCTCGGCATCGATATAAGCCGAGATTCCGCCCAGTTTTTGAGCCTCCGCGATAATATGGAGGGCCACGGTGGTCTTTCCCGAACCCTCAGGCCCGTAGAGCTCCACGATCCTACCGCGGGGCAGTCCGCCTACCCCCAAAGCGATGTCCAGTGCCAGGGCACCGGTTGGGATTACCTCTACAGCCATCTTCTGTGAGGCCTCTCCCCAACGCATTATCGAGCCTTTCCCGAACTGCTTCTCAATTTGAGCGACGGCAAGTTCGAGGGCTTTTTCTTTCTCCAGCATTCGCTCTACCTCCGTAGATAGCCGCGCTACCCTGGCAGCGCCTTCCTAGTGAGAGTATAACATTCAGCCAGAAACGCCACAACCGACGGGTTAGCCTCCCAGCGTGAAGCGTTCCAGTACCGAGTAGACCGGCCCTTCGGGTCTAAGCACGCTCCGCATCAAGAGGACCTCGGCCACTCCAAACCGCCTGTCGCCGGCATCTCTTCGGCCGCCGGACTCCTCATCAAAAGAAGATGTCCAGGTGAAGGGCGTAAGAGAAGACGCGGCGGCCCGGCGTGAGGACCTTGCCACAGTCACATGGGCCTGAAAGGGCTTGTCATCGGAGAAACCCGCCGCGGCCAAGGCCTCCCTGACTCTTCCCGCCAAAGAGACGAGTTCCTTTCGCCCCGCGTCTATACCGGCGTAAAGCACTCTAGGGGCGCCTCTCGCGGGGAAGCACCCGGGGGCCCCGATGGACGCCTCGAACGGGCCAAACCCTGAGACCGCCTGTTTAAGCAGCTTCTTTAGGCCGGAAATAGCCTCCCTTTGAATATCGCCCAAGAACAAGAGGGTCACGTGGTAGTTTTCCGGGGCGACCCACTTGAGATCTCTATGAACCGACCTTATCTTTGACGTCATGCCCCAAAGCCACGATTTTGTCTCGGCGGGAAGCCCCACCGCCACAAAACACCTAAGAGGCCCGCTTCCGGTTTCAGTTGCCACGGGAACGCCCACCTGCTTGCGATTTTAGGAACTTCCAGAGAAGGATCAAAGCGTTTTGGGCAGCCCGCTCCTTTATTGTCTTCCTGGCTCCCGCCAGCTGGTGCTTTTCTATAATGACGTCGTCCGCGTGAGCCAAAGCGATATACACCGTGCCCACCGGAGCGTTTTCCGTACCGCCTCCGGGACCCGCGAAACCGGTGGTGGCCAGCCCGATCTTGGCGCCTGAGAGGGCGCGGACGCTTTGGGCCATGGCTCTTGCCGTATCGGGGTTTACGGCTTCATCCAGCCGCACTGCTTCTTGGGGGACCCCGAGCACAGAAGCTTTCACTGCGGGGCTGTAGGCCACCGTCCCCATCCTAAGGCTGGCCGATACTCCCGGAACATCGGTCAGCCGGTTGCATACGAGCCCGCCCGTGCACGACTCGGCGACCGCCAGAGTTAGGCCCGTCTTCTTCAGAAGACCGGCGCACACTCCCTCAAGGCTATCCCCCGTCGTGCCGTAGATGTAGTCGCCGATGCGCTCTCGCACTTTTTGCTCCATGGAGCGCACCATCGCCAGAGATTCCTCGGGGTCGTGTCCCCTGGCCGCTATTCGCAGCCTGACTTCCGCTAAGCCCGCGTAGGGAGCGAGAGTTGGGTTCGCGCTTTTCATGAGGTCGTCCAGTATTTCCTGGACTTGGCCCTCTCCTATGCCCACTACGTGAAGATCCTTGCATGTGAGCGGTACCAGCCCCGGAAAGGATTCTTTGAGCAGGGGCACGACGTGATCCTCGAACATGGGCACCATCTCCCGGGGCGGTCCCGGCAGCAAGGCGGCCAGTTTGCCGCCCGCGAAAATAGCCTGTCCCGGAGCCGTCCCGTTTGAGTTCGGCAGGAACCGTCCTCCCTCAATGATCATTGCCTGCTTGCGATCGGTTTGGCGGGGTTCGCGTCCCCGCTTGCGGAACCAGTCAGCGGTCATCTCCCACGCTTCCTGGTTGAACACCAGTTCCCTGCCCATGGCCTCGGCCAGGCACTTGGCAGTCAAATCGTCGGCCGTAGGGCCGAGACCTCCGGTGGCTATAACAATGTCGGCGCGCCCCAGAGCCTCTCTAAAACAGGCTGTGAGCCGCGCCGGATTATCTCCTATAGTCACCCGCCGGTATACGTCCACCCCGGCATCCCTTAGTCTTCTTGAAATGTACTGGGCGTTGGTATCAGTAATCTCGCCCAGCAGCAACTCGGTGCCAACCGATAACACTTCCGCCTGCACCCTAACACCCCCGGGCGTTATGCTTCTACCCGGCTCCTGACTTTTCCTCTGTTAGAGGGCAGTTTACGCCACCTCCAGGCTACTTTGGAGGCCGACCCCAAGAGCTCCCTGAGTTGGTCTCCGCTGATGGTCTCCTTGACCATCAGATCGTCGGCTATTCGCCGGAGGACATTCTCGTAACGTCTTATGAGCGGAAGCGTCCTTTCTTCCGCGGCTTTCAGGATTTCCCTGGTAGCCTTGGCCAGAAGGTCTGGACCCGCGGTGTCTCGGTCCACCACTCCCAGAGGCGACATCCCGTAGGACACGATGCGTTTCGCCATGTCCAAAGCCCTCTGAAAGTCGTTGGAAGCTCCCGTGCTTCTCGACCCCAGGACCACGTCTTCCGCGAGGGCGCCCGCCAGGAGGATGTCGATCTCCTCCTCAAGGGTCTCCCGCGGATAGATGTACCTGTCATCCTGGGGAGAGTGCCTCACGTAACCGAGGGCGTTGCCCCTGGGAGACACGGTCACTTGGGCCACGGAACCGGGCCTTACTTTTTCTGCCACGATAGCGTGCCCCGCTTCGTGTACCGCTACCCGCCTCAATTCGGTCTCCGAAGGCCTCCGGTCCAGTTTCTCTCCCATGATCACCTTGTCCAGGGCCTCTCTGAGCTCTTCGTCCCCTACCTTTTTCGCCCGTTTCCTAAGGGCCAAGATGGCCGCCTCGTTGCACAGGCTCTCCAGGTGGGCTCCGGAAAGCCCGAATGTCTCCTTAGCCAACGCTTCCAAGTCTACCGACTTGTCCAGCGGTTTGTTGCGAAGGTGCATTTTCAGGATCTCCAGGCGACCTTCCTTATCGGGCAAGTCTACCCTGACCATACGGTCGAACCTTCCCGGACGCTGGATGGCCGGGTCCAGGAGGTCGGGACGGTTGGTGGCCCCTATCACCAGGATCCTGACGTCGTCATCTAAGCTGAGCCCGTCCATCTCGACCAAGAGCTGGTTCAAAGTCTGGTCGTACTCCAGGTGGCCCACTTGGGAACCGCGCTTGCCTGCCAGGACCTCGATTTCGTCAATGAAGATGATGGCGCCCGATTTCTTCTTTTCCCTGGCCAGTTTGCGCGCCCGCTGAAACAACTCGCGGACTCTCTGGGCTCCGAGACCCGCGTATACCTCGATGAACTCTGAGCCCGAAGCCGACAGGAACACCGAGTCCGTATAGTTGGCTGCGGCTTTGGCCAAGAGGGTCTTGCCTGTCCCCGGAGGGCCGCTTAGCAAGATGCCCTTAAGGGGCCGGATCCCCAGCGCCTTGGCGTGTTCCAGGTCTTTCAGGAACTCCAAAGCCTCAACGAGTTCCCGCTTGGCGACAGCTTGTCCGCCTACGTCGTGAAAGGTAACGTCGGGACGATCGCCCACGACCGCTCCCGCTTTCCTGCGGCCGAAGTCCCGGAGACCTCCGCTTTGGGTCATCAAGAGGTACAAGAGGGCTCCCATGAGAAGCGCCGGAAGCGTGTTCACGCCTCGGATAAACAGAAAAACCAGGCTTCCCACCGCGAAACCGACGATGTATTCCAGTTTCATGGCGCACCTCCCGCCTTAGGACCCGTCCGGTCCAGAACTCTGTAAAGATAGCCGTGGTCGCTTTCCAGTTGCACGTAAATATGGCTTTCATCCAGCACTATCTTGAAGTTCTCAAGCCCCGTCTCCATCAGCCGGGCCTGGCATGACTCGATCATGTCCCCGAAATTGCCCCGTACCGAGGCTTCCTCAAGGTAGTAGTGGATGGAGAGATATGCTTTTTCCAGTGACTCGTCACGAGCGTCCTTTACCTCGATCCGGTAGTTGGAACCCAGGCGTTCCCGGATGGTTTTCTCCAGGGAAGCGTAGGACGAGGCGAAGTCCTCCACCCTATTGAACTCGATTTCCAGGACGGTTACACCCTTATCTCGCCTCGACGTAACGTTTAGGACCGCGTCCTGGGACACGAGCGTTCTTTCAAGAGGGTCTTTCACGCCTACCTTGTCGTACAGCGTGTAGCCCAGACTCAATAGGACTAAGGTCAAGACCGCCGATAGAGCCACGAATTCCCATCTGAAGCCCTTCTTGGCCATGAGCATCCTCTTCCTAAGTATTTGGTTTATCCCGCAAGTTGACATAAGTATAACAAGAGCGAGAGGGCAACTTCTAAGGTAATGAGTGGCAGGGTTGGCGGGCAATTGCGGTTTTAGCAGGGAAATTGCCGGACGTTCGACGCTCAGACCGAGGCGAACAGGTCCAGCACGGCCGCGTCGGTGACCTTGGCGTTCACGATCTGCCCCGGCGCGGGATTCATGTCCCCCACCTTGACGTAGGTCTTTCCGTCCACTTCCGGAGCCTGATGAGGTCCTCTGCCGACCCAGTAGCCTTTCCTTGTCGAGGGCCCGGTCAAGAGAACAGGAATCGTCGAGCCGATCATGTCGCGGCTATGCTTCTTCGCGAGAGCCAATCCCGCGCGCCGCACCCGTTCGGCCCTTTCTTTCCCCAATTCTTCCGGGACGACGTCGGGAAGCAAGTACGCGGGCGTGCCTTCCTCACGGGAATACGCGAAGACTCCGACCCTGTGGGCACCGATCTCGCGGAGAAAGTCTATGGTCTCCTTTAGGTCTTCTTCGGTTTCTCCGGGGAACCCCGCGATCACCGTGGTGCGGAGGTGGAGGCCCGGAACGTTTTGCCTGAGTAGGCTCACGGCTCTTCGTATATCTTGAACTCCCGGCCTTCCCATGAGGCGCAAGATCTTGTCCGAGCCGTGCTCGATGGGAAGATCGATGTACGGGACTATCTTCGGATGGGCCATGGCTTCAGCGAGCTCAGGCGTCACCCCGTCAGGCCGTACGTACAAGAGGCGGATCCACATGATCTCCTCTATCTCGGCAAGTTCGGCCAAAAGGCGGGGCAAGTGCCGTCCCCTATCCCAGTCATAGCCGTAGTCGCTTAGGTCTTCGGCGATAAGGTTCAGTTCCCTTACTCCTAAAGACGACAATAGGCGCGCTTCGGCTACCACTTCTTCCATGGGGCGGGACGCCAAGGGGCCGCGTATTCCGGGGATAGCGCAGTAAGTGCAGCGGTGGCGGCATCCTTCGCTCACTCGCAGGTAACTCCAAGGACCGGTTACGTCCTGGAGCCTCAGCCCTTCTCCGCCGGGAGCGCCCCGTCCCGGAACTCCCACCGCCTCTACCCGTTCTCCCGACAGGGCAGCGTTCACTAATTCCACTATGTCCTTGGGAGCGGCTGTGCCGGCCACACCGCTTATTTCCGGGATCTCTTTGGCCAGTTCGTCCGGGTAGCGCTGTGAGAGACAGCCCGTGACCAGGACCCTCGCTCCGGAGCCTTCCTCGGCCATCCGGCAAGCCATAAGGACGCCTTCTATGGATTCCTTCTTCGCGTCTTGGATAAACCCGCAGGTATGGACGATGACAATGTCGGCTGACGACGGGTCGGGCACCACCTGAAACCCGGCCTGCCTTAGCCTCACCGCCATCTCCTCGGCGTCAAGCTGGTTCTTTGAGCAGCCGTACACGATTATAGAGCACTTAGCCTTGGCCATAACGCCACTATATTAGCATTTGGGGGCGGGCCGAACAATGACCAGGTCAGCTACGTCCTTAGAGAGGGCCACTTTGCTTCCTAACACCCGCACGACCACGGGACCGGCGGGGCTCAGAGTCCCGACCTTTTCCACGGTCTCACCCGGCATGACTCCCAGTTCCTCAAGGCGTGAAACGGTAGTATCCCACGAAGCGGGACCGGCGCCGGCGGGTCTTCGCAGGGACTCGACGATGTACCGGCGCCCTTGGGGCATGGACGCGATGGTGGTCTCGGCGCGCTTGCCCCTCACGTTGGTCCCCCTTACGTTCGTCCCTCTCACGTCCGTGCCTCCTCAGCTTGGCAGGATCAGGTTAAGGACCATGCCCCACCCGATGAACAGGATGAGCGAGGTAAGGAACGTAAGGAGGACAAACCTTGCCCCGTTTTCCCTCCACAGAACGACCGCCGAGGGCAAGCACGGGAACCCCAACGCCACCATGGACACGGCTATCACGGCTTCCCTGGGCGTGAGGTTTTGCTGCATTAGGAAGAGAGGGGCCAGGTATCGCTGAAACATGGTCAGGAGGACGCTCCAGAGGGCCTCGGGAGGTATGCCCAGGTAGACACGGGAAAATCGGGACACGTTGGCTCCCGCGGGAAGCCCTTGGGACATGAACACCCTCACCGCCGAGTTCACCACGACCAAGAGCGGCAAAGCGTGGGAGAAAAAGCCTCTGAGCCTCGCTTGAGTTTTCATGGCTATGTTCCTTAACGAAGGGATCCTCAGCGGAGGGAGCTCGAGCACCAAGGGTTCCTTTTGTCCTCCGGGGATAAGTCGCGCCGCCCACCCTATTGTCAGCGCCGAGACGGCAGTCAAGACCCCCGGGACCGCGAAGGAAGCGCGGAACTTGGCAAGCGCCGCCAGGGAGAGGGATATGGTCGCCGTACAAGGCACGCATGTGGCGATGATGAGACTCGCCGTACGTCTCGAACGTTCTCCCGGCAGGATCCTGGCAGCCATGAGCGCGGGGACCCTGCAGCCAAAACCCAGGGTTAGCGGGATCATTGACTGGCCGGGAAGGTTCAGGGCGGCCGTGAAAACATCGCTTAGGGCTGCCATTCTCCCCAAGAACCCCGAGTCCTCCAAGACGGCCATGAGCGAGTACGCCAGGATCATGGCGGGCAACACGGTTGCCATGGGCAGGATAAAGCCTTCGGGAACGGCCTCGGAAAGCGTTTCGGCTAAGGGCCCGCGGGGCAAGACGGCTCTCAGGAGGCTTTCGGCATGAACCCGCAAAGGGTTCAGTATCATCCGTACGGAGGTTTCGGCAAAAGGCAAGGCCCACGAAGAGAACCTCCACACGGCCCAGAGCAAGCCTCCCAGTACCAGCCATGAGGCCGCGGGACGGTCCAAGAGGCGGTCCAGATACTCCGCCGGCGACCGGCGCCCTGAGGCTCCCCGCAGCCTGACCGTTCTATCCGCGATGGCCGAGGCCGCTTCATGCAGGTCGCGCAGGTCGTAAGGTCCAAAAGACCTACAAGGCTCGTGGGACGAGAACGGCGCCGAAGGCCCGTCTTCCCCGGCACCCGAAGCCGCGGCTTTTTCTATCGCCTGAAGCAGCGTTTCGGCGCCTTCTCCCGTTATGGCCGAAGTGAGTACCGCCTCCGCGCCCGTTTCCTTTCTCAGGACATCAAGGTCTATGTGGATGCCCAGTTCCTTCATGCGGTCCGCCTGGTTCACCGCCAAGACTATTGGGATTCCCAGGCTCTTCAAAGACAGGGTTAGAGGCAGTTGCTTTCTCAAGCTGGTACCGTCAACCACGTTTACGATGACCCGGGGGCGACGCTCCAGGATCACCTTTCTCGTGACTTGCTGTTCTTTGCTAAGCGCCCGCATCGAGTAGATCCCCGGAGTGTCCAGGACGGTAATGCCGGTGCCCGGGACTCTCCCCTCAGTCACTTCGACGGTGGTTCCCGGATAATTGGAGGTAAAAACCTTGGCCCCGGTAAGGCAGCCCAAGAGCGCGCTCTTTCCCGAATTCGGCTGCCCGACCAGGGCCACTAACATACGTCCTACCTGCCCCTGAAAAAGGTATGGTTCTGGAAGATCCGTATGCGCCTAGCGAGTCAAATAGTCCGCTATGCCCTGGGAAATCCCTATCGCCACCTGATCCAGGAACCAGTTTTGCCGGAGAAGGTTCACATCGTTCCAGTTGGTCATGAACCCTACCTCAACCAGCGCGGCAGGCATATAGGTGTGGTTCAGCACGTAGTAGGGCCCTACCTGTGTGTCGATATACCTGAGCCCGGTGGTCCCCGCCACACACTGCGCTATCGTGGAAGCAAGCGATTGGGAACTCCACGATCCTCTTCTATAAAACCCCATCACTCCGGATACTGTCGGGTCTTGGGGGTAAGCGTTAATATGTACGCTTACGAAGATATCGGCCGCGTTGGAGTTGGCTATAGACGCCCGCGCCACCAGTTCATCGACCCAGTACCCCCAGTCTGAACCCGGACTGTAGTCGCCGTACCTGGTCATTATCACGTTGGCCCCTTGGGTTTCCAGGTAGTAGCGTACTTTAGAGGCGATGGACAAGGTGAAGTTCTTTTCTTTGTCTCCCCAAGGAGATAAGGCGCCCGGTTCTTGTCCGCCGTGTCCCGGATCGAGGACTACGGTCTTGCCCCGGAGGCGTCCTGTTGACCTTGAGGTACCCTGCCACCTGCTAAGGGCGTCCTGGGTAATGGGACCGCATATCCCGTCGACCGCTATGCCCGCGGCTGCCTGGAATTCTTTAAGGGCGGACAGTGTCTTCGCCCCAAAGATGCCGTCCACCGGACCGGGGTTGAAGCCGGCGTTTAACAGGGCTGTCTGTAGGGCTGCCACCTCGTCCCCTCTACTTCCCATTCGGAGGAGTGGAGCAGCGTAGGAGCGAATAGGTAGAAGGATTAGCGCCAAAAAAAGAACGGTGACACAAAACAGCAATTTAGATAGCTTAGTCCATGATTTGGAAGGACCTATCACTGTTGGTTCGCACCTTCTTCCTTTACATAAGGTGGTACCGCTAATGTACTAGAGTGGGGCGAAAGGATCACCCCTCTATGCTGGGCTCTAGAAGCGCGTAGGTAAACCTGGGGCGGACCGGCCTCCCGCTCAGACCGGCGTTCTCAGTTTTCCGGGCCGGTTCCAGGAATCTCCTAACCGGCCGAAGGAGGACAGTTACCGCTAACATGAAAAAAACCGCTATTGAAGTGGCATCTCTCTTAAGGGCCGACCCGAGGTTTCTCTCGGGAGTCACGGCCTGGCATCATATTCCTGCGTCTGAAGGCGACTTTAGGCCCATACCTGAGGGAATACACCCCTCCCTGGTATCGGCCTTGGAATCCAAGGGGATCAAGCGGCTTTACAGCCACCAGCGGGAAGCGTACGACTTGCTCTTAGAGGGCGCCAACGTGTGCGTGGTCACGCCCACGGCGTCGGGAAAAACTCTTTGTTACAACCTGCCGGTGCTGGACGCGGTCCTTAAAGACCCTGAAAGCCGGGCGCTCTACATATTCCCGACCAAGGCCCTGGCTCAAGACCAGCTGGCCGAGATGTCCGAGCTGGCTCAGAAAGGGAACTTCACCCTCAGGAGCTACACCTTTGACGGCGACACCCCTTCCCAAAAAAGGCGGCTGGCTAAAGAGGTCGGGCAGGTGATCATAACCAACCCCGATATGCTTCACCAGGCTATCCTTCCCCATCACCCCACTTGGGTGAAGCTCTTTTCCGGTCTTAAGTTCGTGGTAATAGACGAGATGCACGGTTACAGGGGCGTATTCGGGAGCCACGTCGCCAACGTCATAAGGAGGCTTAAGCGTATAGCCTCGTTTTACGGCTCAAATCCCCAGTTCATCTTGGCTTCAGCCACTATCGCCAACCCGGAAGAGCTGGCGTCTACGCTCATCCAGGACAAGGTGTCGGTGGTCCTCAAGAACGGCGCTCCCACCGCTGAAAAGGACATAATCTTCTACAACCCGCCGGCCCTTACCCCTGACGGGTCTGTGAGGGCCTCGGTCATAGACACCGCCGCCAAGATCGCGTCGCGGTTCATCGACTCGGGCGTGCAGACCATAGTGTTCGCCAGGTCCAGGGTGTCGGTGGAGCTCTTGGTACAGTACCTCAGGGCTTCCTACAAAGAGAGGATGGAAAAGGACAGGATCCAAGGGTACAGAGGCGGATACCTCCCCAACGAGCGGAGGGCAATTGAGCGTGGGCTCAGGGAAGGCAAGATCTTGGGGGTGGCGGCCACCAACGCGCTCGAACTGGGCATCGACATCGGAAACCTGGAGTGCGCCATCTTGGCCGGTTACCCGGGCACCATCGCCAGCACCTGGCAGCAGGCGGGCAGGGCCGGGAGGCGCTCCGGAGGGGCCGTGTCCATACTTGTGGCGGGGGCAGGGCCATTGGACCAGTTCATCGTCAACAACCCCGATTACTTCTTTGAGCAGGGCGCGGAATACGGGCTGGTGAACCCCGACAATCCTTACATCTTGGGCGAGCACGTCAAGTGCGCCGCCTACGAACTGCCTTTCAAAGACGATCCGGAGGGCGTTACCACGTTTGCCGGAAAAGACGTCACGCCCATCATGGAACTCTTAAAGGACCAGGGCATACTGTACAGGTCTCAAAACAGGTGGAACTGGTCGTCTGATTCTTTCCCCGCGGCGGGCGTGAGCCTCAGGTCCGCGTCGGCGGAGAATTTTGTGGTCATCGATACCACCGGAGGCGGCAGACAAGTTATAGGAGAGGTAGACTGGGCGTCCGCTCCCCTCTTGATACACGATGAGGCCATCTACCTCCACGGAGGCCAGCAATATCACGTCCTCCACCTGGACTACCCGGCAAAGAAGGCGTATGTGAAGAAAGTGAACGTGGACTACTACACCGACGCCAACCTGGCGGTTGGGGTGAAAGTGGTGAGCGTTGACAGAGACGATCAGGAATCCCCGCTGAACCCGCGGTTCGGCGAGCTTTCCGTCACCGCCTTGGCCACCATATTCAAGAAGATCAAGCTGTACACCAACGAGAACGTAGGGGCCGGCGAAATCGCCCTTCCGGAGATGAACATGCACACCCAGGGCACCTGGTTCAGCCTCCCGCGGGACCTCATTGAAGACACAGACCCCAGGCTCGTGGGAGGTGTCCTGTCGGGCATCGCCAACGTCCTGCTCAACATAGCCCCATTATTCTTGATGAGCGACAAGCGGGACTTGGGAGTGTCCGTGGAGGTCAGGTCCCCCCTGGACGGGCGCCCCACGGTGTACATGTACGACTCCTATCCGGGAGGCGTAGGATTGGCCGAGCGGCTATACGCCCTCCTTCCGGACCTGTTAAACGCCGCGTCGGAACTTATATCTTCTTGCCCTTGCCTGGACGGCTGTCCGGGATGCGTTGGTCCGGCCGGCGAAGCCGGGGAAGGCACCAAAGACTTGTGCCTCTCCTTGCTCAGGAAAGCCGGGTTTACAGGTGGTGCGCCTTCCCGTGGCTGATAAGGGCCTCATCGAACGGCTGAGGGCCATGATACGGGAGATCGAGGAGAGAAACCCCGAAGCCCGCCCGGAAATCCCCGCGCCGGAAAAGGGGCCCCTTCCCTACCGGGCCAAAGCGTTGGTCCACCCGGAGCCAGCATCCATCCAAGTGCGGGACAATCCCGAGTACCGGGAGATTACTGCCGTGTACAAGACCGGGTCTCTACCCTGGCTGGAACCTTGCCTTCCCGATTCTCTAGATGGATTCCGGTCGTTGGAGCCTTGCCTTGAAAGCTTAGACGGCTGGCTCTACTTGGACATCGAGACAACGGGGCTGGGCGGCGCGGCTACCTTTGCCTTCTTGGTGGGCTTGGGCGAATGGACCCAAGAGGGTTTCGTGGTCACCCAGTTTCTCCTCACAGACAGGGCCGGCGAAGAAGCTTTGCTTCAAGCCGTGAGGGATGCCCTGGACTCCCACCGTACCCTGGTCACCTTCAACGGGAAGACCTTCGATGTCCCTGTAATAAACAGCAGGTTCGTCTTGAGCGGAATAAGGCCTCCCGCCGGTCCCCACTGCCATTTGGACCTTCTCGCGCTGGCCAGGAACATGGGCAAGCGGGTCCAATACGGACACAACCTGAAAGACTCTGTGAGACGGTTCGCGGGGGTAGCGAGAGAAGGGGACGTCGCCGGAAACCTGATACCCGCCCTCTATTTCATCTATGAGCGGGAGAAAGACGCCTCAGTGCTGGACCCCGTCCTAAAGCACAACAGGCTGGACGTCCTGGACATGGCGTGCTTGGCCAGGGTCCTTGGAGCCGTCGTAACGGCGGCCGAAAACCGGCCCAAAGACAACCTGGCTCTCTCCCACGCGGGGAAAATGCACTACAGGAAGGGCAACCTGCGCCTTGCCCGAAAATGCTTGGAGACAGCCTCGGCCGAAGGCCCGTGCGAACCTGATAAACGGGCCCTGCTCGCCCAGGTAATGAGGCGGCAAGGCGACTGGGAAGGCGCCAAGAAGATATGGGAAGAACTCACCGGGTCCGGCCTGGGCACCGCGGAAGACTATCTTTGGCTTGCCCGTTACCATGAACTCGTTATGGGCGACCTCCAAAAGAGCCTGGAAATCGTGGAACAAGCAATTTCCCGTTTCGGAAGCGGGTCTCCTGTCCCCGAACCCCTCCAAAAACGCAAGGCCCGCCTCTTAAGAAGGATTTCAGCGTCCCGAAAAAGAGCCTGACGCCTGCTTTAGAACCGATCTTCTGCCCAAAACCCCTCTGTTATAGCCTTCCGGGTTTCTTCATAAGTATTTACGACCGTCCAACCATCTCTGAAAGGAGGTTGACACTGCCTTGGTCATCTACTTAAGACCGGGTTCCCGTCGGAGAATGGCCATATTTGCCGCCCTCATACTGGTGGTCCTGGGAGTGCGCGTCGGCGTTTCCCTTCCCGGAGAACAGGAAACTCATGCCAAGATAAACCCTTTGGAAAAGGTCAGCACCCAAAAGCCCCTATTCGGAGTCGTGGTGGACGTTATCACAGCAGGAGTTGAGCAAGTAACCCAGTGCGCCGCTTTCCTTGAAGGACTCGGGATCAAGGCCACTTGGTTCATAAACGCGACATTTGTCGAGGCGCAGCCCGATATCGTGAAGGACATGGCCGCCGCGGGGCATGAGTTTGGCGTAAAGGGTACAGACGAAAAGCCCATGCACAAGCTTTCTTCCGTTGAGGCGAAGGACAGGATCACAAGATCCAGGCAGGCTTTGTCAAAGTCCTCTTTGGACCCCGCCCCGTTCATGCTTCCTCCGGGCCAAAAGTACAGCGACGTTCTTGTGCAGGCTGCTTTCCAGGAGGGTTTCCACGCGGTAAAGCCGGGGATCCTCGCTACAAAGATGAAAGGCAAAGAGGAGGAGGCCGCCAAAGACCTGGCGGGGCAGGTCGAGCGCGGGGACATCGTCCTCATCAGGCTTGAGAACAAGGGCATGGTGCCCAAGGAAGCGTATTTCGTGAGATTCCTGACTTACCTAAGCGAAAGGGGCCTATCTCCCGCGACCCTGTCAGACCTGGTGCGGAGCATCGAGTAGAAGGTCAGAGGACCCCCGACGTGAGGAGCTTCTTTAGAACTGAAGAAGCCAACCGCGCGAAGATCCCCAGGGGGGTCCTCTTGTTTACCCACTCGCCTGTGGCCAACGGAGTGTAGCCCAACGGTTGGTCGCCCAGGTAGACGATGGCCCTTCCCACAACGGTTCCCGCGGCCGTGGGGGCGGGGACAGCTTTGGGGAGTTCCACTTCCACCCGGAGCCCGGACCGGTAGCGGGGTACGCACGCGAAAAGGTCGCGGACGCAGATCACGGGGACAGTCTTTTCAATGGCTCCTGTTGTGGGCAGACTCAACAGAGTCTCTCCCGCGCTGGCGACTTGAGCCAGGCGGAAGTTGTCAAAGCCGTACTCCAAGAGATCCGCCGCGTCGGCCCAGCGGTCGGCACTGTCGAGCACCACCGCCAGAAGCTTCATGCCGTCTCGAGTCGCGGAAGCCACAAGGCATTGTCCCGCCGCATCGGTAGTGCCCGTTTTCACCCCGTCCGCGCCCAAGTACAGCCAAAGCAGCCTGTTCGTGTTGGCGAGGCGGGTGACAACCCCGTTTTCAGCCTCGATTACATCCTTTTCCTTGGTGGCGACCAGGTGCCTGAAGTAAGGGTGTTTCAGGCACGTCTTGGCGATTAGCGCGAGGTCGAAAGCGGTTGTATAGTGGTTCGGGTCCGTCAGGCCGTGAGGGTTGGCGAAGCGGGTGTTGACCGCGCCGATCTCGCGGGCGCGCTGGTTCATCATGTCGAAAAACTCTTCCGCGGTCCCCCCCACGTACTCGGCCAGTGCCCAAGCCGCGTCGTTTCCCGAGTTCAGCATGAGGCCGTACAGGAGGTCCTCGACGGTGAACACATCCCCTTCCCGGAGGTACATGCTTGAGCCCGGTTGGGAAGCCGCCTCCCACGACACCCTGACCGTGTCTTCCAGGCATCCCTGCTCTAGGGTCAACAGCGCCGTCATCATCTTGGTTATGCTCGCGGGATGCATGCGCCTAAACGCGTTGTGCTGGTATATGAGGGTGCCTGTGTGCCACTCCATGAGCAACGCCGCGGAGCAGCTCAAAGACGGGGGCGTGGGCTCGAGAGAGCCTGGCGCCGCGGCGGTCGGGGAAACCTGCGCCGCGGCCAGAAAAATAGAGATAAACAGTAAGAAGAGCTTTGGCTTTTGGAAGACGCGTGGCAGCATGACAACACTTCCTCAATAGGCGCTATCAAGATCCTATTGACGACAGTTGTCTCCTATGAAACCAGAAAAGCCCCTCCGCCAGCAAAAAGGTTGCCCTGGGGAGCCAGATCTCTTACTGGGTGCCCGCCGGAATCCTGAAAACCAGGTCTTTGACCGGTCCCAGTTCTCCGCCTACTCCCAGGTCTTCCCCGTTCAGGCTCAAGGTGATGGCCCACGGCTTTCCTGCCCTGACGACTATCTCCTCCGAGCCCGTGAACTCCAGTTTTTCTCCGGGCACCATGGTGCCCTCGTACACCGTTTTGCCGTCAGACTTTACGCGGATCCAGCAGTAGGAATCTTCCGCGGTCAGCGCCTTCACGGTCAACTCCAACCGCTCTACGTTCTGGCATTCCCACACGCTGGTTTCAGAGTTCGGATCCGTCCTGGCGATGGCGGGCGCCGCCGGTTCGTGAGGTTCTGTCGTGCCGGGATCTTCAGGTACGTTGGGTATTTCAGGTTCGTTGCCGGGCGGTTCCTGTTCCACAGGTTCTTTGGGCTGCCAAATGCCGGCCAAGACGCCGCTGGAAGCCAAGTAGTAGGCTCCTAAAGCCAGTACAAACAGCAAGGTGAATAAGAGCAAAGCGGGGCTGCTCCGTCGCTTGGCCGGGCGCCTGGTACGAGACTGGCTTTCGGTCTGCCTCCTCACCGAGGGAGCGGGCCTACGAGTGGCGGCGCGAGGGGCTCTTTGGGCCTTCGGAGCCTCCTTCTCGGCCTGCGCTTGATCGAGCAAGTCCTGATATTCCTTGGCCAGGGCCTGTCCATCGAGACCCACGAAAGAAGCGTAAGACTTCAAAAATCCCTTGAAGTACACTTGCCCTGGAGCGGCGGAGTCATCACCTTCCTCCACTGCCAAGAGGTACTTGCGACGGATCAAAGTCTTTTCTCTGACATCCTCGATGGACAGCCCAAGGCGTTCTCGCTGTTCCCGGATGGCAGAGCCAATTTCTCTGAGTTTTTGAGTCTTGGGGTCCATCTCTTGGCTCACGCCCTAAACCTCTCTTTCTCCACGCGCTTTCTACGGGCGCAGGCGCGTGATTGTTCTCGGGAACGGAACAGCTTCCCTAAGGTGATCCAGGTGGCAAATCCAGGCCACCATACGTTCAATGCCCAAGCCGAAACCGCTGTGAGGCACCGCTCCGTACTTGCGGAGGTCCAGGTACCAGTTATACTCATCGACAGGCAAGCGGTGTTCTTCAATCCTCTGCTTCAAAAGAGCGTAGTCAGATATTCTCTGGCTTCCGCCTATGATTTCGCCGTAACCTTCGGGCGCCAAGAGGTCTGCGGCCAACACGGTCTCCGGACGTTCCGGGTCAGGTTCCATGTAGAAAGCTTTTGCCTTTGCCGGGTAATGCGTCACAAATAACGGCTTCCTGTGTAGCGAGGCAAGCATGGTCTCATGAGGCGCCCCGAAATCGTCTCCCCACTCTATTTCGACGTTTTCCTTTTTCAGAAGTTCCACTGCTTGGGAGTAGGTCATTCTCGGGAACGGCGGGGCTATTCCCTCCAGGTCTGATGGGTCGCGTCCGACCGTCTTAAGCTCCTCAGAGCGCTTGTCCAGCACCCGGTCTATAATGTACGTTATCAAGTTCTCTTCCAGCACCAAGAGTTCCTCGAAAGTCATGAAAGCCGCCTCAGGCTCGACCATCCAGAACTCGGTGAGGTGACGACGGGTCTTTGATTTCTCCGCCCTGAACGCGGGGCCGAAGCAGTAGACCTTTCCAAGGGCCATGATGGCCGCTTCGTTGTAGAGCTGCCCGCTTTGGCTCAGGTAAGCCTTTTCCCCAAAGTACGGAGTCTCAAATAGAGTGCTTGTCCCTTCGCACGCGGACGGAGTAAGTATCGGAGCGGACACTTCCAGGAAGCCCTGGCTATCCAGGTAGTCCCTGCAGGCCCGCATCACTTCGGAGCGGATGGCAAGTATGGACCTTTGGGTCGGGGTCCGGATCCACAAGTGCCTGTGATCCAAGAGGAAATCGGGGCCGTGTTCTTTCAAGGTGATGGGATACTCCGGAAGGGCTTCGGCGACGATCTCACAGGAAGTAACCTGAACCTCGTATCCGCCCGGAGCCCTGTCGTCCTTTCGCACATGGCCCTGGATTATCAAGGACGATTCCTGGTTTAATCCGTCCATCCTGGCAAACAATTCGTCGCCCAAGACCGCTTTTGAGGCGACGCACTGGATGATGCCGGTACCGTCCCTGAGGATAAGGAACAAGATCTTCCCTGAAGACCTCTTGTTGTAAAGCCAGCCTTTGAGCCTCACTTCTTGCTCAACGTGCCGGCTGACTTTTGAGACCGTCGTGTCCCATATCTCCTTGTCCATTTCTGACACGAAAACCCCTCCTGCGCTTCTTTGGGTCATCTCGATATACCCTTTTTTGGCGATCCCTGTCAAGTTTTCATTGGATGGGAGACTCTGGCATGACAGGGCTCTCCGCCGCGCTTCCGCCTGTCAACGACTCAAGTTCGCTCAATACCCTGCCTAGTTCCTCTATGGCCCTTCCGTAACCCGCCCAGTCGCCCGCCTGTATGAGGTCTTGAGCCTCACGCCACAGCCTGGCGGCATCGGCAGCCAGGCCGGCCACATCGCGCCCCGGTCCCGGAAGGCCGTCCGGCCCCTCGGGAAGCCCATCGCCAAAGAGCTGTCCCAAAGCGTCTTCTATGGTCGTGCCCATGACCACCCTGCCGCCGTAGTACATGAGCACCCTTTTCAGTTCAGGTATCTTAACCTGGGCGGCCTGGATGTACAGGGGCTCGACGTACAAGAGCGAGTTCTTGATGGGGATAGAGATGAGATTCCCCCTGATCACCTCAGAACCGCCTTGCCCCCACAAAGTTGTGGCCTGGGAAATGGCCGGGTTCTGCGAGAACAGCGATTCGACTTGCATTGGCCCCGGGACCAGCTTGCTCTTGGGCAGAAGGAACAACACCATGTGCCCGTATTTGTCCGGATCGCATCTGGCGCCCAGCCACGCCGTCATGTTGGGTTTCCCTCTGGGCGTAAACGGCGTGATCAGGAGGTACTCGGGTTCGGTTTCCCCCGGAAGAATGGTAACGATGTAGTACGGTTCGACGGGCTGTTCCATCCTGCTTCCGCCGTAGATCTCCTTGGGCGTTTCCCAGTAGTCTTCCTTGTTGTAGAAGACTCTCGGGTCGGTCATATGGTACGTCAAGAGCACCCTGGACTGGATGCGGAACAGTTCTACCGGATACCTGATATGCTCCTTGAGGTAAGACGGCATTGAGTCAAGGGGCTTCAAAAGGCCCGGGAAGATCTTCGCGTAGGTGTTGATTATCGGGTCGTCGGTATCCGCCTGGTAGAAGGTTAGTGTCCCGTCGTAGGCGTCTATCACGACCTTTACCGAATTCCTAATGTAATTGATGCCGGTTTCGGAGTCGGGCTGGCTGTAAGGGTAGTTGGCGCTCACCGTATACCCGTCGACTATCCAGTATAGCTTGCCCTCGGCCAAGACAATGTACGGGTCGTTGTCGTACATGAAAAACGGCGCCACAGTCTGTATCCGATCGTATATGTTCCTGCGCATCACCAGCCGGGACTCGGGCGTGATGGCGCCCGAGACCAGGATTTGATAGTCGGCGAACCGAAGCGCGAACGCGAGCCGGGTCAGGAAGCTCTTAAGCGGCACGCCCGCGGTCCCGCTGTAGAAGGTCGGCTCGTTGGCTTCCGTGTCGCTTCGAGGATAGTCAAACTCGGGTTCCTTTGTGTTGACTATTATGTAGTGGTTGGCCATCTCCCCAAAGTACAGCTCAGGGCGCAGGACTTGTAGATCTGTGGCGCTCACCGGCGGTATGTCGGAGAAATAGAAGCTGGGCCTCCCCGCGCCCTCCATTTCCGAAATCGGGCTCATGACTATCCCATACCCGTGTGTGTATTTCAGGTGCAGGTTTATCCACGTTCTGGCGTCTTGAGGCAACGATCCAATGTCCAGTTCCCTGGCGGACAGGAGCACTTGCCGGTACTGGCCTCCGATGCGGTACCTGTCAATGTCCACATCGTTGAACTTGTAGTACATGCGGATCTCCTGAAGCTGGGTGTAGGTGTCCTTCATGACGCGGTAGTCCCACAGCCTGAAGTTCCGCACAATGTCTGGGGTTGCCTGTATATCGGCGATCGTGAGGTCTTCTGTGGCCGGGAAAGACACCGACTCAATTCTATCCAGCCCAAAGGCGCTGCGGGTGAACCTGATGTTGTGCTCTATGAAAGGGATCTCGTAAGCCAGTTCGTTGGGGGAAACCGTAAACTGTTGCATGAAGGACGGGTAAGCGTATCCGGCGAGCAGGCCGAGGACTACTAGGGCCGCCGCGGAGTATCCCACCCACTTGAAACTTCGTATCGCGATTCCCATAAGGGACAGGACCGCGCCCAACGCGGCGACCACCACAAGGATTTTGTAGGCGGGCACTTGGGCGTTCACGTCGGTGTAGGAAGGCCCGAAAGCGGCGCCTCTCGGAGAATACATAAGGTCCCAAATGCTGATCTGGTACCCCCAAGCCTTCAGGGCGAACAGGGATGCCGCCAAGACAGACAGGTGGGTGCGGGCCCTCCTATCGAGGATGACCCGCCTGGGGGCGAACCTTAGGTCGCCAAAGAGAAAGTACGCCGCCGCCGAGACCACCGACGCGGCCACTAGGGCCACCCACAAATGCTGCTGGACGAGCCTTATGAACGGCAGGCTGAAGATATAGAAACCCGCGTCCTTACCGAAGAGGGGGTCGGCGATCCCAAAGGGCGTCTGGTAAAAGAAGGCCAAGATCACGTGCCACTGGGTGTACGCAGCGAGTCCTCCCAAAACTCCCACCACCGCCGAAGCCAGGAGCATGAAGGTCCCGACTCGCCTTGTCACAGACAGCGGAACGGGCATTACCAGCCCGCCGACTAAGGTAAGTTGGGTCCTGTTCCACAGGACGATCCTCAAATTCACGTACGTGACCAAGAAGAAGAACAGCCCGCCGAGTAGTCCCACGGTGGCTCTAGCCGACAGGATCTTCATAAAGACGGACAGGTATCCTACCTTCTGAAACCAGAGGATATTGGTATAGAAGGTCGCGAGCCCCGTGCCCGCCACAGCCAAAAGCGCCGCCAAGCCTATCAGGATGTAGAGCCACCGAGTTTGACGCACGAAACCAACCTCCCGTGAATACTGCCTTGAGTCCTACCGCTCGCCAGGCGAGGCCAAGACCTCGTTCCAGTTAGCGAAATACTGTTCTTTGCTGAAAACAGGCTTGAAATTCTTGAGGACGCTTCTTGCGCGAGCCGCGTTATCCCACAAAAGGTCAACTACTGTCAATGCCATCAGTTTGGCGGGCAGGATGTAAGCGTCCACCGGGTTTTCGATGGAGAACCTTTCCGAGTGGGCCGCGCCCTGAGCTCCCGCGCACGTTGGATGGATGGCGGGCATCACGTGCATGAGGTCCCCAATGTCCGAAGAACCTGACCCGTGTTTCCCTTCCTGCACCATACCTTCGCCGACCAAGGATACGGCATTGGCCCTGCAAACCTCCGTGAGCTCATCGCAATTGATCCTCGGCAGGTACCCTGGCAGCTCCTCAATAGTGACTTCGGCGCCCGTGGCGAGTGCCCCGGCGCGAAGCGCCCTGTTGACCTTGACCGACGCGCTTTTTATGGCTTCCATTGTCTTGCCTCTCACGTAAGTTTCCATACGGACGTCCGCGGGGATTACGTTGACCAAGTCCCCACCTTTGGTGATGATGGGATGCACCCTGATGTGGTCTTCGTCCTTAAACGTCTCTCTCTGGACGTGTATGGCCATGAGTCCCAAGAGCGCGGCGTTCAGGGCGTTTACGCCCAAATCAGGCGCCGCTCCCGCGTGGGCTTCCACCCCTTTGTACCTTATCAGTTTACCGATAAACCCGTTTGAGGTACCTCCCATGGAGACCTTGCACTTGTCCCCCATGGAGCCCATGTGAACCATCATCGCCATATCCACGTCGTCGAAAAAGCCCTTGGCCAAGAGTTCCTGTTTGCCCCCGAAGAACTGGATCTTGCCCTCTTCCCTGAGTTTTTGCCTGTACTCGAGCTCAACGTATTCTTCCGCCGGCACTCCGAGGAACGTCACGCTGCCCGAAAGATGCTCCGCGGCTCCGGACAGCACCAGCCCCATGGCCGCGCCGAGCATCCCTGCCACTTGACCGTTGTGCCCGCACGCGTGAGCCGCGCCCGAAACCTTGTCGGCGTAAGGGTGCCCGGGACAAACCACCGCGTCCAGCTCGCCCATTACGCAAACGTTCGGCCCTTCCGACCGTCCATCCAGGCGGGCGGCTACCCCTGTGATGGCAAGCCCCTTCCTTACCGGAAGTCCGAGCTTTTCCAAGGCCCCGGCGACGATCTCGGACGTACGGAACTCTTTGTACCCTAGTTCCGGATGGGCGAAGATGTCCTGCCCGATTTCGATTATCTCCTGGGCCTTGTCGTCGATAACGGAAAGGGTTCTTTGCTTTAGGTCTTCTTTTTCCATTTTCACTAATTCTCCCCGCCTTTTCGGAGCCTATCCAGTAGAAATCCTTCTAGGTCACAAGCCCATATCCTGCCGGGAAGCGCAACAGGCGTCCAGAAAGGACGCCTGTCTTCATCCGGTCCGAGTTTTCGTGAGAGAGTGGCCCCTATTTCAGCATCGGCATCTTAAGGTTGTGCCTTCGCGCGGTATCGATGGCCTCGTCATACCCCGCGTCGGCGTGCCGTACGACTCCTATGCCCGGGTCGGTATCCAGCACTCTCTCGAGGCGCCAGCCGGCCTCATCGGAGCCGTCTGCCACCACTACCATGCCCGCGTGGATGGACAAACCGATTCCGACGCCTCCTCCGTGGTGCACCGACACCCAGCTCGCCCCTGAGACCGCGTTTATCAGCGCGTTTAGGATGGGCCAGTCCGCTATAGCGTCCGAGCCGTCTTTCATGCCCTCGGTCTCCCTGTAAGGAGAAGCGACCGAACCGGTGTCCAGATGATCGCGTCCGATGACAATGGGCGCTTTGAGTTCCCCGGTCCTCACCATCTCGTTGATCCTGAGCCCGAACGCCTTTCTCTCGCCGTAGCCGAGCCAGCACACCCTGGAGGGCAATCCCTGGAACGGCACGTGTTTTTCGGCCTTTTCGATCCAGCGGCGCAAGATGGCGTTGTCCGGGAACAACTCGAGCACCGCCCTGTCTGTGGCCAAGATGTCTTGAGGGTCGCCGGAAAGAGCGGCCCAGCGGAAGGGGCCCTTTCCTTCACAGAACAAGGGACGGATGTAGGCCGGAACAAATCCCGGATAGGCGAAAGCGTCCTCGAATCCCGCGGCATACGCCTGCCCCCTGAGGTTGTTTCCGTAATCGAAAGCGACCGCGCCCCGCCGTTTCATCTCTACAATGGCTTCACAGTGCCTTTTCATGGACTCCATGGAGCGCTTCACGTACTCGTCGGGGTTACTCTTCCTGAGGGCGTAGGCTTCCTCCAAAGGCATTCCTCCCGGGACATACCCGTTTAGAGCGTCGTGCGCGGAGGTCTGGTCGGTCACCACGTCAGGGATCACGCCGCGCCTTATCATTTCCGGGAACACCTCGGAAGCGTTTCCGAGCAGGGCGATGGACAGGGGTTCGCCCCGGGACAGGGCGTCTTTGGCCATGGATATGGCCTCATCCAGGTCCTTTGCCTGTGTGTCCACGAACTTGCCCAGAAGCCTTCTCTCGAGTCTTGCCGGGTCGACTTCGACTATGATGCCGACTCCGTCGTTCATGGTGATGGCAAGGGGTTGGGCCCCTCCCATTCCTCCCAGTCCGGCGGTGAGCACCAGCTTTCCTTTGAGGCTCCCGCCAAACTCGATCTTGGCCAGGGAAGCCAGGGTCTCAAAGGTTCCTTGGAGTATCCCTTGGGTTCCTATGTAAATCCAGCTTCCGGCCGTCATCTGGCCGTACATGGTGAGGCCTTTTCCTTCCAGTTCCCAGAAGTCGGACCACGTCGCCCACTTGGGCACGAGCATGGCGTTGGAGATGAGTACCCTAGGGGCAAGAGAATGGGTCCGGAACACCGCCACGGGCTTGCCCGACTGGACCAAGAGCGTCTCGTCGCTCTCCAAGTCCTTGAGGGTTCTCACGATGGCCTCATAGCATTCCCAGTTCCGTGCCGCTTTTCCTGTTCCGCCGTAGACGATAAGGTCGTCCGGTTTCTCCGCGACCTCCAAGTTGTTCATTAGCATCCTGAGGGCCGCTTCCTGTTGCCACCCTTTGCACGACAGGGTCTGCCCTCTGGGAGCCGTAATAGCTTTAGCTGGCATGGCTGGACCTCACTTTCTTTGGGTTGGCACTATGGATTTCTTTGCCTTCGGGAGGACTCCTTCCGCGTGAGCTTCCGCTCGAACTTCTGCCCAGACTTATTTGAGAAGGTTCAGGATCTTTGGCCCGATCTTTTCCACCGCGGATACCGTGCCTTCCGCGACCGCCTCCGGCCTGTCATCCGGCCGCGCGAACGCCCGGTACCAGATCATACCGCCCTCGATCTCAAACCTGCCCGGCCCTCCGTGGGCCGCGTTCCTGTCAGTCAAGTACTCCGTAACCCTTGCCGGCAATTGGCCTTGCCGCTGGATCCTCACGACCGGTATGGCCATCATGAGGCTGCCCTCTACCGCGGAAAGGTGGACTTCGCACCTGCCCTTCACTAGTTTTGTTTTGCCGTCCTTCCGGAAAACCTGAAAACCGGCTTCTTGGAACGAATAGAGCTTCTTGTCGTCTAGCACAGGACATCACCCCGGCGCGGGTTTAAGGTATACTCAGGACGTTGAAGGAGGAGAGCCATTTGGACGGCATCACCCTCTACTGTATACTGAAAGAACTGTCCGGATACCTGCCTCTGAGAGTGCAGAAGATCCAGCAGCCCGTAACGCCCGTCCTTTCCTTTTCGGTGTGGAGCCCCGAGATCCGGGCGAAGCTGGTCCTAAGCCTGGAGGGGGGTCTCCCCTTCTTTGGCTTTTCAGACGAGAGACGGGAAAACCCGAAGGTCCCGTCGGGCTTTTGCCTGGGTTTGCGTAAGCGCCTAGAAGGCGGCCCCTTGACCGCGGTTCGCCAAGAAGGCCTGGACAGGGTCGTGTATCTGGATTTTTGGGGCCACGACGATTTTGGGAACACCGCTCTTTTCACGCTGGTGTTTGATATGGCCGGAAAAGGGGCCAACATCGGCCTTTACAAAGACGACAGGTTGATCGCCGCGGCGATGCCTCCCGACGGAAGCCGCTTTGACAACGACGGGCCGTACACGCCCCCTGAAAAAGACCGCCTGGACATCATCTCTTCTTTCGAACGTGAGGAACTGGACCGCGCGTTGAGGGAAGAGAAAGGCCCCGCCCTGCGGGCCCTCACGCGAACGGTCCAGGGACTCGGACGGGATTTGGCGCTCTCGGTCCTCGCGCGAGCGAAAGCTCAGGCGGACTCCCCCTTGTCCGACGACGCGAGAGAGGCGGTCGTCGCTTGCCTTAAGGACCTGTCCGACAGCGTTGTCCAGGGGAGATATTTCCCGGCTATATACGAGACCGCCAAGGGGGACGTTTTCTTCCACGCCCTCCCCCTTTTCCATCTTCAGCCGGTCCGGACCTTTGAGACCGTGCTTGAGGCCGCGCAGGCCAGCCGTTCCTTGTCTTTGGGGAGACACGAGGAGGAAGCTTTGCGTTCGTACGCTTCGTCCCTGTACCGGAAAGTGCAAAAGAAACTGGAAGCCCGGCTGAGCGCCCAGTGGGAAGACCTCATGGCGGCGGAAGACGCCGGCAAGTACAGGCTTTGGGGAGAGCTCTTGAACTCGTCCGGTCTTTCCGTAGGTCCGGGGCTAGACCAAGTGGAGGTACTTGATTACTACAAAGACCCTCCAGCTCCCACAGTCATCCCATTGGATCCCAGGTACTCGTCAAGGGACAACGCCAGGAACTACTTCGCCAAGTACGCCAAGATGGTCAGGGCGGCCAAGGTCCTCCGAGAATCCACCGGGAAGCTTCGGGCTCAGCTGGAGAGACTTAAGGCCGCGGAGAAGATGACATCGCTGGATGAAGTCTATCGCGCCATCGGCATCATCGAGAAGGCAGCGGCAGAAGCCGGGATAAAGGTCCGGGGAGTGAGGGGAAAGAGGAGCGGAACCTCAAGGCTTACGGGGAGTGGGTTCGCCGGATCGGATTACGGCAGCGGTGGACGTCCCGCGAGCGGGTCGGAGCCGGTCGAAGGCGCGGGTGCGAGATTGCCGGCGGGCATCCAACAGCTGTCCGGACCCGGCGGGTCCGTCATCTACGTGGGCGGCAACGCCAAAGCCAATGATTACCTCGTATCCAAGTTAAGGAGGCCCGGAGACGTATGGCTCCACGCCAAGGGGACCAAGGGCGCTCACGTCCTGCTCCGTCCCCCGGAAGGATCTGAACCGTCAGACGAGATGCTGCTTGCGGCCGCCCGACTAGCTGCCGAGAAGTCGCAGGCATCCGGCGCCACTAAGGTAGAGGTTGACCTCGTGGACGCTATGAGAGTAAAGAAGCCCCGTGGCGGGGCTCCAGGGTTTGTTACCTATACGGGTCAGAAGACGGTTGTGGTCTCGTTGGCGTGATTGTCACCGCCAAGCGGCGCCGACCAGCTCGCCGGGGTTTCCGATCCCTTCCCGCGCGCAGTATCCGGCCAGTTCGCGAGTAAGCCTCTCGGGCAGCAGCGGGTCGACCAAGAGCGATGCGCCTACTGCCACGGCGGACGCTCCCGCCAGCATGAACTCTACAACGTCTTCCCACGAACGGATCCCGCCCATCCCCATAATGGGGACTGTTACGGCTTGAGCTACCTGGTACACGCAGCGCAAAGCCACGGGTTTGATGGCGGGACCCGACAGTCCCCCGGTGATATTTCCCAAGAGCGGTTTGCGGCTCCGGATATCGATAGCCATTCCCAGAAGGGTGTTGATGAGGGACAAGGCGTCCGCCCCGCCTTCCACCGCCGCCCTCGCGACCGCCGTTATATCGGCCGCGTTGGGGCTCAGTTTGACGATCACCGTGCCCCCGAAGGCGTCTTTGACCGCTTTCGCGGCCCTGTAGCACGAACGTGGATCCAGTCCGAAGGCCATCCCACCTGCCCTTACGTTTGGGCAGGAGACGTTCACCTCTAACGCGGATACTCCCTCGACGTCTTTGAAAATGGTCCCCAACTCGGAGAACTCCTCGTATGTATCGGCCGAGATGTTGACTATGATAGGGACGCCGAACTGCCTTAACCAGGGGATCTTCTCTTCCGCGGCGACCTTGGCGCCCGGGTTTTCCAGGCCGATGGAGTTCAGCATGCCCGCGGGAGTCTCAGCAACCCTGGGCGGCGGGTTTCCCGCCCTGGGCTTCAACGTGGTTCCCTTAACAGATACGGCGCCAAAGGCGCGGATGTCGCCTATTCTCGAGTACTCTTCCCCGTACCCGAACACTCCCGAAGCGGCCGCTATCGGGTTCTTCATCTTAATGCCCGCGAAGTCTAAAGACAGGTCCGTATGGCCCATTATTAAGGCGCACCCCCCAGTTCAACCTGGTCCGCCCTGAATACTGGGCCGTCGGAGCACACGTGGTAATACTTCTCTTCATCGCCGGCGGCTCTTACCGCGCATCCTTTGCATAAGCCTGTGCCGCAGGCCATTCGGGATTCCAGGGAGACGTACAGCGGGGCGGCCGAAAGAGCCATAAGATTCTTGACGGACCGGAGCATGGGCACAGGGCCGCAGGCCACGATAACGTCTTCGTGCCCCAACTCTGGGATAACCGGCTCCAGAAGGTCGGTGACCCTGCCTCTAGACCCGTAAGTCCCGTCCTCGGTGGCAACTATCACGCGGCATCCGGCTTTGACGAACCTCGAGGTGTCCATGACCTGGGCCATTGACCTGGCGCCGTAAAACAGGGCAACCTCCCATCCTTGTGAGGCGGCTTCTTTCGCCAGCGGGTACATCGGCAGAAGCCCGGTGCCTCCGCCCACCAACCACAAACGCGGCCGGTCTGCGTTCTGGAGGGCTTCTCCCTTGATATCTTTGAGGCTGAACCCGTTGCCCAGAGGTCCGAGGACCCGGACCTCGGTGCCGGTTTCCCACTGCGTCATTATCTTGGAGCCTTCCCCCACGACTGCCCAGGTGATCTCGATGAGTCCCTCGGCCGCGCTGAACCAGGAAAGGCTAAAAGGCCGCCTCAAGAAAGGGTGCGGCCCTTGGGACACTTCTACGTTCACGAACTGAAGGGGCCTGGCCGATCGCGCGATCTCGGGAGCGACCAGCTTCGCCCGGTAAACCTCGCCCGGGACGACAGCTACCGACACTACTTGCGCATTCACATCGTAGATTTCTCGTAAGGCTCCTCCGCCGGAATGGCCTCTTGCCTCCTCGGCGCCGGCGCCTATCGTGTTCGAGTTAACCAGTAAGCTCATGACACTATTGTTCCGTTTCTCATGATTATCTTTCCGCCTACTATAGTCATCCAGGGCATACCCGTTAGTCTCCAGCCCTGGAAAGGCGTGTTCTTGCCTTTGGATTTGAAATCCCTGGTGTTGACGGAGAACTCCCTCTCAGGGTCAACGATGGTAATGTCCGCGACGGCTCCCTCGTTCAGGACTCCTCCCGGTACGCCCAGTATCTTCGCGGGCGCGAGGCTCATGGCCTCGGCCATCCTGCTCCAGGATATCAGTCCTGGCCTCACCAGCTTATCCAATATCAGGCCCACGGCCGTCTCCAGGCCGCTTATGCCCGGTTCGGCGTAATCATACTCGACCCACTTGTCGTCTACGTGATGGGGCGCGTGGTCGGTGGCGATTGCGTCGATGGTGCCGTCGATGAGCCCCTGTTTCATCGCTTCCACGTCTTCCTTGGAGCGAAGCGGCGGGTTGACCTTGGTGTTCGTGTCGTACCCGGACTCCAACACCATGTCATCGGTGAGGAGCAGGTGGTGAGGGGTCACGTCGCAGGTCACCCTCAGTCCCCGGGCCTTGGCCCTCCGCACCAGTTCAAGAGAGCCTGCCGTGGAAACGTGAGTGAGGTGCAGTTTCCCGCCAGTAAGGCCCGCCAGCGCGATGTCCCTGGCGACGATTATCTCCTCCGCCTCTCTTGGGATCCCCCGAAAGCCCGCGATGGTCGAGTTAAGCCCGAGGTTCATCTGTCCTCCTTCGGACAGGGACTTGTCCTCGGGATGCTCTATTACGGGGGCTCCAAAAGCGGTGAGGTACTCCAGGGCGCAGCGCATGAGGTGGGACGTGGAGACCGCCGAACCGTCATCGGAAAACGCCACCGCTCCTGCCTTCAGCATCTCGCCCATCTCCGCCAGCTCTTTCCCGGCCCGCCCTTTGGTCACGGCACCTACCGGGTATACCCTGACGTGCCCCTTTTCGGACGCCCTGCGCAACACGCTGTACACTACCGAATCGTTGTCCATTGCCGGTTCGGTATTGGGCATGCAGGCCACCGCGGTGAAACCTCCCGCGGCCGCGGCCTTGGTCCCCGAATCTATGTCCTCTTTATGCCCGAAACCCGGTTCCCGCAGGTGAACATGCATGTCTATCAAGCCGGGGAGCACAATCTTTCCCGCGGCGTCGACGATCTCGGCTCCTTCGGGTTCCGGGATGGACTTGGCCATCCCCGAGATCTTGTCGCCTTGGATAAGGAGGTCGAGCTCTTCGTCGCGTCCCGAGGCGGGATCAATGACTCTTCCTCTCCGTATCAAAAGGTTATAAGTCACTAGTCTCGCCTCCCAGGATTAGATACAGGACGGCCATCCGTACGGCGACCCCGCTTACGACCTGGTCGAGTATGGCCGCTCTGGGCGAATCCGCGACGTCCGTAGTGATCTCCACGCCGCGGTTCATTGGGCCGGGATGCATCACCAGCGCGTCTTCCTTGGCATACTTGAGCCTCTCCCTGTTTAGGCCAAAGAAGTCGTGATACTCCCTTTTCGAAGGGAACAGGCCCTTGGTTTGGCGCTCGAGCTGCAGCCTCAACACGTAGACTACGTCCGCGCCTTCCAGGGCTTCCTCTACCCGCCTGCAGACCTTCACTCCCAGGTCCTCCAAGCCCGGCGGCAGTAATGTCGGAGGACCTGCCACGGTCACATGGGCGCCCATCTTCGTGAGCCCGAAGATGTCCGACCGGGCGACGCGGGAATGGAGGATGTCGCCCAGTATGGCGACTTTCAAGCCGCGTATCCTAGACTTGTACTCAAGGATGGTGAAGATGTCCAAGAGGCCTTGAGTTGGATGCTCGTGCATGCCGTCGCCGGCGTTTATGACGGGGATGTCTAGTACCTTGCTTAAGAAGTGGCAAGCTCCCGAAACCGGGTGGCGCATTACCACCACGTCGGTCCCCATGACTTCCAGATTCCTGGCGGTATCCGAAAGTGTTTCGCCTTTTTGAACCGACGAGCCGGAGGGCTGCAATGACACGGTATCCGCGGACATGTACTTGGCGGCGAGTTCAAATGAAGCCCTGGTCCTGGTGGATGCTTCGTAGAACAGCGTACAAACCACTTTGCCCCGGAGCGTCGGGACCTTCTTTAGGGGCCTGGACAAGATCTCCTTAAGGGAACGGGCTGTGGACAGGACCGACTCAATGTCCTCCGGGCTCATCTCTCGCAAGGACAAGAGGTCTTTTCCTCGTAAGGTCAAAGCATACCCTCCTAGTCTCGTCGGGATTGCTCTCGCTCGCGCCTAGTCGCGCTCTTCAGCGATTACCACCTGGTCCAGCCCATCGATTTCTTTGACCTTAACGTGAATAACCTCTTTCTTGGAGGTAGGAACGTTTTTCCCTACGTAGTCGGCGCGGATGGGCAGTTCGCGGTGCCCCCTGTCGATCATTACCGCAACCTGGATGCTGGCCGGGCGTCCCATATCGATGAGGGCGTCCAGGCCGGCTCTGATGGTGCGGCCGGTGTACAGCACATCGTCCACCAGGATAATGGCGCTGCCCGCCACGTTAACGGGAACGTGGGTGGTGCTGACCTGGGGCTGCTCAAACTTGAGGCTCAGGTCGTCTCTGTAGAGGGTGATGTCCAGCTCGCCGACGGGGACTTCGACGTTCTCAATTTCCTTGAGAATTTCGGACAGGCGCCTCGCCAAGGGGACGCCCCGCCTGTGAATGCCGACCAGAACCACGTTCTCCAAACCTTTGTTTCTCTCGACGATTTCGTGGGCGATGCGCACCAGCGCCCTGCGCATTTGTTCCGGGTCCATGATTTCGGCTTTCTCGACGATAGCCATGCTTAAGTACCTCCTATCTGGGATTGAGGCTCGCGGAGGCACAAAAAAACCCCGCCCGTAGTGTGCGGAGCCTTCGCGCCTTCGTATTCTTCACTGAAAGAGCCTCCTTTTCGCCTCACCGGGCCAATTTAAAGGAACGGCGTGGACAAGTTGTCGTCCACCGAGATGATAATCCAGCGGTGGAAGAGAAGTCAAGTTTTGGTCGGCTTGACTCCCTCCCACCGCTTCGTTCAGCACTTCTGTTGCTTCTAGCGAGTGCCGGGTCTAGGCCGGTCGGCTTGTCCCGGCAGCGCCGTCCGGGCTTACTCGGCTTTGGCCGTTACGCTGTCGACGCCGGTAACGTACACGTGGGAGAAGTAGGAGTCCTTTGTGGCCCCGTGCCAGTGTTTTTCCCCCGCCGGGAACACGATGACGTCTCCCACGGTGACTTCCCTCTCCTCGTGTTCGGTCGCGCAAATGCCGCGTCCGCCGGTAACGAACAAGATCTGGTCGGTTGTGTGAGTGTGGAGTTGGTTACGGGCTCCCGGGGAGAACATTACGTGCGCCACATTGAAGAACTTGCTTTCAGGAGGGGTAAGCAGGGTCGAGCGTTGTACCTCTCCTCCTACGAACAGTCCTCCCTTGGAGACTTCTTTCGGAAGCTTGTCGAGGCTGAAAATCTGCATAGCGATAACCTCCCGTGATGGTTGTTTGTCGTGCATGCGCGCTTTGTGGAAACGCCCCCGTGTGTGCCTCCTGGCCAACTGACGTTTGGGCGCGGGCTCTAGGCCTACGCGTTCTTTCTCCTATCATGCCTAGAGTCCTTCCCCATCATCACCGGCCCGCGGGCGGATACAGCCCGCACGCTGCTGATTCAGGTATCCGGCCACTTTTTTGCACGGGGCGTCTCCGCATCCTAACCGGCCTGAGGCGGCTGTTCTCAGTCGCGCGGCAAGTCAAACCCTTCGCGAACTCTCGACGAGACCGTACAAAACTAGTATCATAGGGAAAAATACGCTAACGGCCTTGATGAGGACGAGTAGCTGGCCACGGGACCAAGAGAGCCGGCGGGCGGTGAGATGCCGGTGTTCACGAGCCATCGAAAATCACCTCTGAGCCGGCGGCTGAATCTAGAGTAGGCGCGTCCGTCTTGCCGGCGTTACACGGCAGCAAAGTTAATCCGGTGTGAAGGCACGGTAGTTCCTGTGCCCGCGCCGGACTAAGCTGGGTGGTACCGCGAATCCTTTCGCCCCAACACGGGGCGATTTTCATTTTCGGCGCAGTACCAGACTGATGGACATGCGGGAAAGATAGACAGGTATCGGGGGTATGAAACATGGCTGTGTTTAGAGAAGTAGATCCCAAGGCCCCGGTCAACGCCCGGGAGGAGAGGATACTTCAGTACTGGGACGAGAAAGACATCCCGGCCAGAAGCATGACCGAACGGGAAGGCAGGCCGCAGTTTATCTTCTACGAGGGGCCGCCTACAGCCAACGGCCTTCCTGGAATCCACCACGTCTTGGCGAGGACTCTGAAGGACATTGTCTGCCGCTACAAGACGATGCAGGGATACTTGGTGCGCCGCAAGGCCGGGTGGGACACCCACGGGCTTCCGGTCGAGATCGAGGTCGAGAAGAAGCTCGGGCTTTCCTCGAAGAAGGATATCGAGAACTATGGCATCCTGCCATTTAACCAGATGTGCAGGGAGTCCGTCTTTACTTACGAGAAGGAGTGGCGGAGGCTTACCGAGAGAATCGCATACTGGATCGATTTGGACCACCCGTACGTCACCCTGAACAACGACTACGTGGAGACGGTCTGGTGGATCCTGAAGCGGTACTTCGACGAAGGGCTCATCTACGAAGGCCACAAGATCCTCCCCTATTGCCCGAGGTGCGGGACGGCCTTGGCGTCCCACGAGGTCGCACTCGGTTACAAGGACGAAACCTTGGATACCGTGTACGTGAAGCTGAAGGTTAGGGGCAAGGAAAACGAGTACATCCTCATCTGGACTACCACTCCCTGGACTTTGCCCTCCAACGTGGCGGTAGCAGTCAACCCGGAGAACACTTACGTCCGCGCCCGTCTCGGGGATGAAATCTACTACCTCGTGAAGGAGCGCGTGGCCCACGTGCTGGGCAAGGACGCTGAGATTCTGTCCGAGATGAAGGGCAAGGACCTTGAGTATCTCGAGTACGAGCAGCTCTTCCCCTTTGTCGTGCCCAAAGAGAAGGCGTTCTACGTTGTTTGCGCTGACTACGTCTCCACCGAGGACGGTACCGGAATGGTGCACACCGCTCCGGCGTTCGGCGAGGACGACTACCGGACTGGGATGAAATACGGCCTTCCCATGCTCCAGCTGGTTGACGAAGAGGGCAAGTTCGTTCCCGAGGTGACCGACTGGGCGGGAGTCCCCGTAAAGGTCGCCGACCCACAGATAACCAGGAAACTTCAGCACGAGGGGAAGCTTTTTAAGCGGGAGCGCATGACCCACTCGTATCCCCACTGCTGGAGGTGCGACACCCCGCTCCTCTATACAGCGAGGAAGTCGTGGTACATCGCCACCACCAAGTACCGGGACCGTTTGATCGAAGCCAACAAGAAGGTCAAGTGGTTCCCGGAGCACGTGGGCACGGGGAGGTTCGGAAACTGGCTGGAGAACCTCGTGGACTGGGCTTTGTCCCGCAGCAGGTATTGGGGCACTCCGCTCAATATCTGGAGGTGTGGGACCTGCGGGAAACTCAAGTCCATAGGTTCCAGGAAGGAACTTGCCGAAAACGCCATCGAGAAGGTAGACCCGAACACCATAGACTTGCACCGGCCGTTTGTTGATGACATCCACTTCCGTTGCGAGTGCGGCGGCCTGATGACCAGAACTCCTGAAGTCATCGACTGCTGGTTCGACTCGGGTTCAATGCCCTACGGCCAGTTGCACTACCCATTCGAGCACAAGGACGATTTCCACGAGTACTTCCCCGCGGACTTCATATGCGAAGGTGTTGACCAGACCCGCGGTTGGTTCTACTCGCTTATGGCCATATCAACCTTCTTGTTCGGCGAGTCCTGCTTCAAACAGGTACTTGTGAACGACTTGGTCTTGGACAAAGACGGCCAGAAGATGTCCAAGTCAAAGGGCAACACGGTAGACCCGTGGGAAGTGATCGACCGGTTCGGCGTCGACGCCTTGAGGTGGTACCTCATCGCGGTATCGCCGCCTTGGGTTCCTACCCGTTTTGACCACGACGGCGTGAAAGAGGTGGCGGTGCGGTTCTTCGGGACGCTGCAGAACGTCTACTCATTCTTCACTCTATACGCCAACATCGATGGGTTGGACCCGAAGACCATAGATATCCCGGTCAAAGATCGGCCTGAGATAGACAGGTGGATCATATCCAGGCTCAACTCCTTGTACGCCCAAATCGGCGAATGGATGGAGAGCTACGAGCTTACCAAAGTGGTGCGCGCTATAAGCAGTTTCGTGGTGGACGAGGTCTCAAACTGGTACGTCAGGAGGAGCCGCGAGCGGTTCTGGTCCACCGAGTTTGACCTGGATAAGAATTCGGCCTACAGGACCCTCTACGAGGTGCTCTTGGGCGTATGCAAGGTCATGGCCCCGTTCGCGCCGTTTGTTCCTGAAGACATCTACCTGAACCTTACCGGCGGCACCGCCTTGGATTCGGTCCACCTGGAGGAATTCCCGGTTTGCGACAAGGATCTCGTGGATCCGGACCTGGAGGCCCGCATGGGACTTGTGATCACCCTTGTCTCCTTGGGCCGGTCGGTCAGGAACAAGGTCCAGATCAAAGTGAGGCAGCCGCTTAGAAAGATGTACGTGAACGGCAGCCTCAAGCCGACGCTGACCCAGATGGAGAGCCTGGTCAAAGAGGAATTAAACGTCAAGGAGATCGTGTACCTTGAGAATCTCCAAGACTACGTTTTGTATGAAGTAAGGCCAAACCTGCCTATCGCGGGGCCCAAGTACGGCAAGCTCCTGCGCGGCGTGATGGCTGCCCTCTCCCAGGTAGACCCCGCGGAGGCGGCTCAAGCCGTGGAACGGGACGGCTCCCTCCCCATCCAGGTAAATGGGGAAACAGTGACGCTTTCCCGTGAGGATGTGGACATCCGCATCAAAGCCCGTGAAGGCTTCGCGGTGGAGATGGAGGGGAACACCTTCGTCATACTGGACACCGAAATCGACGAAGACCTGCTCTTGGAAGGCATTGCCCGAGAAGTGGTCTCCAAGGTGCAGACCATGAGAAAGAACCAGGGCCTTAACGTTACGGACCACATCGCTTTGGAAGTCGTGTGCGACGGCACGGTGGACGCGGCCATTCGGGCCCATAAGGATGACATCAAGGGCGATACACTCTGCGACGACCTTAGAGTCAGCGTCCTGCCTAATGAAGAACTCAAGATCCATGAAGAGGGCACAGAAAAGGATGGGTTCTTCGCCTGGGATTTGAACGGGCACGGATCGCTCTTGAAAGTGAGAAAGCTGGAGGAGTAGGCGCTTTGCAGGCCACCCTCCTATTGGCATTCTGACAGGGTGACAGAACCATAGGATCACAAACCTGCCGCCGACTGAGGTGTCGGCGGCAGGCTGTTGTTGTCCAATGCTTCGCCTTACTTGAACTGGTCGAACTTCGGTCCCTGGCCTTCGGGTATGGCGCAAACGTACTTCTTTCCTCCGGTCCTCCGCAGGAACTCTTCTTTGCACCTTCTCAAGACGTCCGGTTCGGTCATCAGGACGAATCCCGCCTCGGCCATGACTTTTCCGGCGGTGAGCATGCCCTTGTGCCCTATCGACATGCCGGCTTGGGCCGTGTACTGCCAGGAGTGTCCCGGAGTCCCGATGGCATGGCAAGCCGCGCTGATTTCGTTGGTCGGACAACACCAGCTGCAATCAGCCACATCGGTGGAACCGTCGCTGTCAAGGGGCGTCTCAGGGCGCGGGATCACTGTATCGTTGAGTATTTGTCCCCAAAACTCCGTCGGGATTCCCGCTTTCTTCAACACCGCCTCGCGCTGTCCGGGAGCGAAAGTCTTGGAGATTTCCTCGGCGAAAGCCAGATCCTCGGCTGAGAACTTGGGGGGTCCCACTCTCTCGAAGCATTCCTCAAGGAGGTCGCCAAGGGAGTCGTTGGGCAGCACGTTCCAGATGGCCTTTATAAGCTCGATTTCGCACCGGGTGTCGGTCATCTGGGCCGCGCCGTACGCGCAGTTCAGTACCCGCCTGTAGAGTTCGTCAACCTGCTCCCGCTCGGGAGACCGGATTAAGTACCATGCGCTGGCCCTCGCCGGCACCACGTTTGGCTGCATGCCGCCGTCGGTAATGACGTAGTGTATCCTCGCCCTCGGGGGCATGTGCTCTCTTAAGAATTCCACGCCCAGGTTCATTAGTTGAAGCGCGTCCAGGGCGCTCCTGCCGTTATACGGGTCTCCGGCGGCGTGAGCCGTGCGTCCGTAAAAGGTGACGTTCATCGCGTTGTTGGCCAAGGACGACCCTGTCTTTACCCTGTTGAACGCTCCGGCGTGCCAGGTAATGCACGCATCGCAGGCGGAGAACAGTCCTTCCCGCGCCATAAACGCTTTTCCACTGAAGTTCTCCTCGGCAGGGCATCCGAAGTACTTCACGGTGCCTTTAATCTTGCGGGACTCCATTTCGTGCTTGAGGCCAATGGCCGCCGCGAGGCTGCCCACTCCCAGAAGGTTGTGTCCGCATCCGTGCCCCGGGCCGCCTGGAACCAGTTCTTCTCTTACGGGAATGGCTTTCTGAGAAACGCCCGGCAGTGCATCGTACTCCGCCAAGAACCCGATGACAGGCGATCCTTCGCCCCACGTAGCCTCGAACGCCGTTGGCATACCGGCCACACCGCGCCTTACGGTGAAGCCTTCCTCCTCAAGGGCTTTAGCCAGGCACTCGGCTGACTTGTACTCGCGAAGACCGAGCTCGGCGTATCCCCAAATCTCGTCGGAAAGCCGGGTCAGGAACTCACTCTTCTCATCAATGTACCGAAGCCCCTTTTGCGCTTTGACGGTCACAGGCGGTCTCCTCCCTGTTCTTAGTCACACAGGAGTTCTTCTTCGCCCGCGGCTATACCTTTTCGGCTGGCCGTCACGCTTATCCACTTGCGGCTCACAACTTGTCTCAAAGCGGTATACCTCAACGGCCGCTGAGAAAGCTATACCGCAGAACTCAAGGACGGAGGAATGACATTGTTCAAAAGCGTCTTCTCACCAATCAAGATAAACCAGCTGGAGATAAAGAACAGGCTCGTTGTGCCGCCGATGGTCACCAACTACGGGAACGAGCTGGGTGAAGTCACCGACCGCCACATCGCCTATCTGGAAGAGCGGGCCAAAGGAGGCTTTGGGCTGATAATACTGGAGGCCACGGCTGTACACCCTTCGGGGATCGGCTTCCCAAAAGGAGTCGGGCTGTGGGACGACAGGCAAATGGAAGGCTTGTCGCGGCTCGCCGCGGCTATCCACGGGAAAGGCGCCAAGTTGGCGGTTCAGCTCTATCACGCCGGGCGCCAGACATACTCCGCGGTCTTGGGAGGGCAGTCGGTATCGGCATCGCCGGTCCCTTGCCCCGTGTGCTCGGAGATCCCACGGGAGCTTACGCGCAAGGATATAGCTGAACTCGTGAAGGCCTTTGGCCGCGCCGCGCAAAGGGCCAAGGAGGCCGGGGTCGACGCCGTTGAGATACACGGTGCCCACGGGTATCTGATAGGTCAGTTTACTTCCCCCTACTCCAACCGGAGAGTGGATGCCTACGGAGGGCCCCTACACAACAGGCTGCGCTTCGCCCTCGAGATCATCTCGGAGGTGAGGCGGGCGACTGGCTCCGATTTTCCCATCATATACCGGATTTCCGTGCGGGAACGGGTTCCTGGAGGCCTCACGCCGGTGGAGACCCTCCCCATAGTCAAAGTCCTGGAGGAGGCGGGTGTGGACGCCTTTCACGTAAGCACGGGGGTCTACGGCAGCATGCCTTACATCATCCCCAACTATTACCTGCCCGACGGACTCAACGTGGAGGACGCCAGGATGGTTCGGGAGCATGTGGGCTTGCCCGTGATAGTAGCCGGAAAGATCACAGAGGTCGTGACCGCCGAGTCAATCATCGCAGGCGGGAAAGCGGATATGGTGTCTATGGGCCGCGCGTCGATTGTCGATCCGGAACTTCCTAAGAAGTCGGCAGCGGGAGCCCTGGATGACGTCAGGCCTTGCATTACGTGCAACCAGGGGTGCGTCGGAGGGTTGTTCGGCCCTGAACAGGAGATGTCTTGCTTGGTGAACCCGGCGGTAGGCAAGGAACGGGAGTACCGGTACAGGCCGGCGACGGTTCGGAAGAACTGCCTGGTAGTAGGAAGCGGTCCGGCGGGCCTGGAAGCCGCGAGGATCCTGGCGGAACGAGGGCACCGCGTCGTGTTGGCGGAGAGGGATGACAGGTTCGGCGGACAGTTCCGGATAGCGGCGCTGCCTCCTGAGAAGCAGCCGTTGGCTAAGCTGATACGTTGGCAAGTTGACAAGGCCGCCAAAGCGGGCGTCACCATGAAACTGGGCGAAGAGGTCACTCGCCAGTCCATCGCCGAGGCGAAGCCCGATGTCTTGGTGGTCGCGACGGGAGCGCGACCTTCGACACAGGGGATCCCGGGAGCGGACGGTCCGTGGGCTGTGCCGGCCTCGATGATTCTCGCGGGGAAACGATCCGCGGGCAACCGCGTCCTTGTGCTGGGCGGAGGGTTAGTGGGATGCGAAGTTGCCGACTACCTCCTGACGCTGCAGAAGACGATCACAATTGTTGAGTTGCTGGACGACCTGGCGAAAGACGCCGAATCGTCACAACGGTTCTTCCTGCTAAACAGGCTCAAAGAGGGCGGCGTCGAGATTCATCTCAACACGCGGATTATGGAAGTGGTCCAAGACGGGGCGATATGCGAGAAAGACGGGCAGGCGCTGGTGCTAAGGGGCTACGATACCGTAGTATTGGCTCTCGGGTACGTTCCTGAGGACCACCTGGCTGCCAACGTACCCGACGGGGTGACTGAGGTCCACGTTATTGGCGACGCCAAAGCCCCTCGCGACGCGCTTCAAGCCATACGCGACGCGAGGCAGCTGGCGATGGGGATCTAGCGGCTTTGAGGAATTAGCCGCGGTGGGCACCTAGAAATGGCGGAGACCTACTAATGATATAGGGGGCCGTTTCCGGCCCCCTATTCCAACTGTCCTTGTTTCCGGAGCGGTGTTTTCGGGACGGTCTACTCCGCCCTACTCATTCCCGGACGTGTCTTGCTTCGCGGGGAACAATTCGAATACCAGGTTAAGCACGATGCCGAAAATGGCCGCGGTGGCGATGGCCGGGAGTTCCAGGTTGCCTATTACGATCATGCCGTTAGGCATAGCGGCTCCGCCCAACCCGATTATCAAGATGGTGGCTACGACAGCAAGGTTCTTGGCCGAGAACAGGTCCAGTTTTTCGGAAATCATGAGGGCCGCTCCCTGTGCTCCGATTACGCCGAAGAGGTAGATTGAGACTCCTCCGATTACCGCCCGCGGGATGGTGTTCACGATCCCGGCGACGTGTCCGAAAAAGCCCATCACGATGGCGATGAGAGCCGCGGTGATAAGCACCGGCACCGAGAAGTTCCTGGTGATCGCCATGAGCGAGTTGTTCTCGCCGTAGTTGGTTCCGGCGGGGCCTCCGATGGCGCCCGCGATTATATCTCCGATTCCGTCGCCGATCAGGTTATCACCGAGAAGCCCGGCAATCTTATATTCTTTCTTCCGGCCGAGGCGCTTCGCCAGGTTGTTTACGTACAAGTCAATCTGGAGCAAGTGAGCCGTGGACTCGGGGATGGTAGCGATCGCGACCGGGGCGATAGCGCCGATGGCCATGAGCCCGTACTTGTTAAAAGCCGGGAGCGTGAATCTGGGGACGGCGAATAGCTTGGCTGTCACCACAGGTGTGAAGTCCACTTGTCCCAGGGCTAGCGCGAAGAGATATCCGGCCGCGACTCCGAAGAGTACGGAGAGCTGGCCGAGGGTGCCCCTAAGATACACGGAGAACAGAATTGTGGCGATGAGCGTGACAATGGCGATGGGCCAGTTGTTCGAGGCGTCAGACATGGCTGCCGAAGCGAGCGAGAGACCTATGATGATTGCGACGGCTCCCGTAACCGATGGGGGCAGGACTTTCTTGACTATGTTCGGTCCGCCCTTCTTTATCAAGAGGCCGGCCGCGACGCTGAGCAAGCCCGAAGCGATGATACCCGTCTGAGCCGCTTGAATGCCGGCGACCGGGTTTCCGGTTTCGGCGGCCACTATTGCCGATACTCCTCCGACTGCCGCGATGTAGGAGAAACTGGAACCGTAGTAGAGCGGGATGCGGCGGCCGGTGATCAAGAGGAACCCTAACGTTGCCAGACCGCTTGCGACGATGGTGACGCCCACGTCGAACCCGGTGAGGATGGCTACCAGCACTGTGGCGGGGAACATGACGATTACCTGCTGGAGCGCGAAGACGAGCATCTTACCGAAGGGCGGTGTGTCGTCGGGAAGGTACCCGACCGCGTTGAGAGGTTCTTTGGACAATTGAAGACCTCCTTGGGTCGGCCTGTCCGCGGGATGGTAGGCATCAAAAAACTCTTGCCTACCAGCAAGAGTCGTTGCGTGATTCTACCCTTGCTGGACTCTCCGGACCAGCCTTAAAGAGTGTTTTGCTTTCGACAAGGATCCTATGCCTACGGGACAAGCTTAGTCAAGGGGAATCCGTAGGATTTGTAGATGAAAAAAGAAAACCCGGGACGCCCCAAAGGGCGCCCCGGGGCGATTCTCACATGATGCCCAAAAATTCTCCCAGCACAAACTGGATACGACCGATGAGCAGCGCCATTCTGCCCATGACCGTGGTGCCAAAGGCGGCTCCGAAAGCGATCATGAGGACGCAGCGGCCTGCTCGGGGGATCGCGCCGGCGGCTCCTTTGGCTTCCCTCGAGAAGAAGAAGTAACTCAGAGAAGCTATAGTGAACAGGAGCAGCAGGACGTCATTGAGGCTCCCTACTCTGATGGTAGCGGATATTTGCTGGACGAAGTCACCGTGGATTGCTCCGCGAGTAGCGACGCCCATTCCGATACCGACTAACACCGAGACGGGAAAGCGTGAATACCACGCTATCTGTTTGAAGTACCTGGCATACAGCATTACTCCCAGGACGATGGGGACTATCCATAGGTAGTTGCCCGCCATGAGAGGCTTGACAGCGCTGTCACGTATGTTGTTGAACGCCATTACCACGGCGTGGCCGGCGCTTACGCCAACATAAAGGTGCTCAGCTACACGATAATAGGGGTTCTCTTTCCAGACCAAGCTCACTATTGCAATGGTCATTAACCCCGCCACCCAAACACCTAGGCTCTTGCTCAAGAGTGAGTCCCCCTTCCGGACGGGTTCGCCGTGTTGTTCGATGCCTTCTTCTCGGCGAGATAACCGATGTTACGCAGTATGATGACAGCCACGATCAATAGGTGAGCGAGCGACTGGGCATCCATGGCCGCCACGGCATCGCCCGGCTGTTCTATGAGCAACTCGTACTGTGCCGCAGCGGGGCTGCCGCCTAGAATACCCTTTATCTGTTTGGCTTGAACGTACGGCGCGACCTGAGTGATCGCCACGGCGGGCACGCCGCACACAAGAGGCGTCTGGTACGAACTGAACACCTGACGGACATAGTCTTCAGGACCTGGCGTACCTGGAGCTATGGTAACTATGAGGTCTATGTCCGCCGCTGTCTTTATCCCTTCCATGATGGGAAAACTCGTACTCGGCTTGCCGCTTATATCAGTGTTGAAGGTACCCGGTATGTCGTTCGCGAAGGCGGCAACCGTTCCCTGGCCTCCCGCGCGGTACCCCAGGTTAATATAGTCGACTCCGTACTGCTTTTCTGTCCACCCTGTTTTCTGGAAGGCCTGTTCGCCTAGTATTGGGCCTTGCTCGACAAATGCGAGCCCGATTACCTTAACATTGCGCCTAAGCAAGTGCCTCAGAACGGCAAGAGCTTGGGGTTCCATCTCGGCCTTGTTGCCGGCCGAGTAGTCGAAACCAAACACGACCACCGAACCGGGTTCAAGAGATTCGATAGCCTCGTAGCAGCGCCTGGTCTCGTCGCTGATATCAAGTTTGATGCCAATCGGCTTGATCAAAGGCCATGCAAGCAGGACGATTAGGATTACGTACAACCAAGACCTCGGTATTGATTGGAGACTTCTCATCATTCCGCGTCTCGCCTCCTCATTCCCCTTGCCCGAGGTAGCTCTTGTCATACCCCAGGAAGGTCTTGACGGCGCTGGATACTACTCCGAGGGCCGCGCCCATCATAATGGCCCTCATGCCCGCCGTATTCGGTATGTCTTGAATCCACTGGGAAGCGGCTGGGAAGAATTTCGAGATCACAGCTCCTATGGGGGCCGTCCCGAGCATGATGACCACGCCGGTCAACAGGAGGATCCAACCGTCCAGGTTCTTCGCGACAAAAGCTCTATACGCGGCGCTTAAGATGTAGAAGGCAATCGACGCGTAGAGAGTGCGCGACGCCGCTGACAGAATGTTTGTGAACAAGAAATCGTAGAGTTTACTACCCGTACCAAAAAACAGTCCTACGATGATGGTTAGGATCATCGAACCTACCAACAGGAGGCTATATAACATGCTCTTCTCGCCCTTGGCGATGATCCCTGTGTGTCTTCTGAGGAGGTTGACTGCGCCCAACCCCATCGCGAACGCTGATATCACGATTCCCCATGACTGGAGTAGCGATGCCATGTTGTTGACAGACTGCACCGGAAGGAAGAAGTCGAGGATCATTACGATGCCGATTACGGCGGTGATTACCACGGGTACGGTGCTTTTCAAGAAACCCACCTCCTCATCACTGGCTGTTAATCAGCCGAACAACAACATCAGAGCCAAACGCCAAGAGCACGGCTCCTACGACCATGATGGCTATGGTCGCGGCTTTCGCCAGGTCTTGGCCCAGTATCACGGCCAGCTGTGTGGGGTCTTTCGACAAGTAGGCGCTCGCCGCGTAGATTTCCTCTCCCATGAGGCAGTAGTCCGAAGCGATCACTAAGAAGGGTAGCTGCGCAACCGTTGCCGAACCCGTTATTTGTATGCCTCCGGTCTGAGCGCCGCCTTCGGTAACCATCAATGACTCCGCGTACCACGCTCCGATCATGATGTTGGCCGCGACCTTTTCGCGATGCATGATACCCACGGCCGCGGCGCCGTAAGCAAACTGCTCAGCGCCGATGAAACGAACCATGTCAGGTCTGTAGCGCTCTCCTTTTCCTTCAACGAGAAAAGCGTTCTTGACGATGTCTTCCGCGACCACGTAGACGTCCGGCTTCATTATCGTGGTCACCAAACCGGTGTCGTACTTGGCGCACAAGGACGCCACGTATGAAAGAACCGAAAGTCCGGCCAGTGTCTGAGGTGCCCTTTCATGGGTAAGCTCAACAATCCCTGGACTGAAATGGACGGGTCTTCCCATTTCAGTCGCCCGCCCAACCGCCTCTTCTATGGCATCCAATCCCGGGAGCCTCCTAATGCTGGGGGCTTTCCCTTGCCTCGCGCGTATGATCAGATAGATGATCAATCTATTATCAGATGAGGAGACATTTGGAATCTCCTTCCCTATCGGATTCACGTTTCTAGAGTGAAACTCCTCTTTAGTGAGACATAACCGGGAAGTAATCCTGTCGGAGGGTCAGACAAAGTGTGAAGATAGCTTCTTAAAGTGTCCTCTACCTGAGCTTGGAGAGAAGGACTCGGGAGCACCCAGTCAAGTGAGCGGGCATCTCCATGACTTGATTCACAGGAGGTGGCGACAGGCGGTTCGGATCACTTCCGCTTGCCGCTCTCGTCGAAATTCCGTCGTAAGGCAATCTCGGTAGGAAACAGAGTCAAGAAGAGGAGAACGCACTGCAGGATCGTGGCCCCTGCCGTGAGCTTTTCCAGGACCTCATCTCCACATCTAGTGCATATCAACCCGGCGGTGATAGAGGCCAGCCACAACGGAACGCCGGTGTTAAGCCAGATCCTTGAGAAGTGCCTGTGAGCGAAGTCCCAGGTTTCTTGACTCTTCATAGACCAGGTGGTCCTGTATCCGTATATCCAGTTGATTTTGCGCGGCGGGCGCTTTCTCCACACCAAGCCGATGACTACCATGGTGGCCGGGACAAGGGATAACGTGATCAGCATGAAAACGGTCATGATACGGACCTCCTAAGTAAGCGGACGGCACTCCAAGTAGTCGGATCCCGTTGACTAACACCGGCTCCTTCTAATCCTAGCTCCTACTAATCCCAGGTTACACCAATAGGGTGATAATCGACAGGCTCGCAAAAGCCGCGGTGCCAGCCCGGCTCATCGCCTCTACTGAGGCTGCTTAAGTATTCGGCGTAATAAGCTAGTCCCGACTCATCGTAGACGGCAAGGTAGAAATCGCACGTAGGGTGTCCGCTCTTGCGTTGCAAGAAACCTGCTACCGCGAGGCGACGGCCGTCGTAATCCATTACGGCCTCGGGACGCAGAGCGCCCAATGGGTCTTCCCCATTTCTAACCTCCGCCGTGAACCTCAGTTCGTAGAGACCCTCGTCGTCTAGAGCAAGGACGGCAAGCCGTTGGTCCGGAAGGACCGCGGTGAAGAATCCGTCCCCCTCGTAGACCCACCAGCCTTGATCGCGCTCGGGCCAGTCGAAGACCTCTATCCTCTGAAGCGCCGTCATCGTGGCGATATCGATTACCGTGAGAACATACTTCCCGTTTTCCACGGTATGCAGCAAGAGCCTTGCCTTATCGAGACTCAGGCCTAAATCCAAGAACTCCACCGCCGGGTCCAGCGGGTAAACCATGGAGAGTTCGTCTACCTTCGCCCCATTAATGCGTCCATGTTCTGTCCTCCCATCGAAACACGGAAGACAATAGATGCCGTACCCGCCGGGGATGAGGCTCGTGTCCACTATATCACCGTCTGAGGTGCGGGTGTTGAACGTGAAATAGCAGGCGCCGTCAATAACTATGCTCTCTGACCGCATACGAAATGAGTCGCTGTTGGTGCTCCCCAGCCTGTATGACTTCACGCGGTCGTCCGCGTCTTTGGTGACTGCTATCATGACTAGCTCGTCTTCTATTACTGGAATCCTGAAAAACTCCTGGAAACGAAGGATCACGTACGCATCGGTGCCCGGCTCCGGGTCATTTATATCGATGGAAACGCTGCCCGACCACGCCATCCTTGTACCGGGGAAACTTAGGGACACGTCCAGCGGATAATATGCACAGTAGTCTTTCAGACGGATGACCCTTGCGTTTTCCTGTCCCGCGGGGGTCTCGTCGGCCAGCTTTCTCAAAGCCGCGCCGATTCCGGGATAGTGTTCGTCCGCGTGCTGAAGTACAGTACGCATGATCACGCCGGAATGGATCTCAGGCGGGGTCTGGCGCAGTTGCCGCCAAGAGAAGTTGTACTCCGTGTCGCAAAGCGGGTCCGCGGCGGCGATGGTACAGGTAGTGCTCCAGAACAACCGGTGGTTGTAGTGGGCGTCGCACCTCACTTTGAGGCCTTCGGCAACGGCTTTGTCCCCGCAAATGACGTTTTCTGTGAACATCACTTGGTCCCGCGCCCTGTTGACAGTGTTTCGGGCAAAGGAAATGCAGCCTATGGATGCCGCCAAAAGCAGCAACGTAAGAACCAGTGACTTACGCAAGACTATTCCTCCCCCGTCAGTTCGTCTATAGCCTTGCTGACCCGGTCCGCCCGGTAGTGATAGGTCTCTTTGATGTAGCTCATCAAGTCGCGGCCTGAGTCCTCCAACTCGGACACGTAGACGTCTCCGACAATCCTCCCTTGTCGGATAAGAACCGCCCTACCGACGAGCGAGGATACCTCCTCGATCAGATGAGTGGAAAGCAACACGGTTTCTGTCGGCTCCAGGATCCCCATCATTACCTTGTAGAAGTCCTCGCGGTTAAAGACGTCATTGCCCACAAAGGGTTCGTCCATCAGGATATAGTCCGCGCCTTGGCAAAGGGAGAGAATAACTTCAAACTGGTTCTTCTGCCCGGTCGAAAAACCGCGGATAGGCTCGTGCATCGGCAGCCCGAAGAAGTCCATCAGGCCCCGAAAACGTTTCTCGGAAAACCGAGGAAAGTGCTCAGAGTAGAACTCCTTGTGCGCTTGTGCCGTGAGATTAGGGAAAAACGAGTGCTCGCTCGTGGCAAAAGAGATGCGGGATATGTTCTTGGGCGTAATAGGTTCGCTGTCCAGGGTAATCTCGCCTGTGTACGACACGAAGCCAAGGATGCACTTCATGAGCGTCGTTTTGCCGGCTCCATTCTCTCCGAAGAGGCCAACGATCTCCCCATGAGGCAGTGAGAGGTTGATGTCTTTAAGCGCCCTCTTTCTACCGTAGGATTTGCTTACGTTTCTTATCTGGATCATGGCAGCACGCTCCATATCTTCTGCCACTGGTGTGGCGTTAGGCATTCTTCCGGTGTGGCGGCCATGTAGATCCCGTAGTAGGTGAGCAGGAGAATCGCCGCCACAATCAGGCACAGGAGAACGACCGACAGCGGTAGCGTCCAGCACCGGCGGTGCAGCTCCCACCGGTTAGGCAGCCGGCGCATGAGGTATATGCTCTTGCTGCCAACCACATGGTGGGCGTAGTGGGCCGGCACGAAGGCCGCTATCCACCATATGGCCAAGATCAAGAACCCGGTCAACGCGTTGCCTAAGAGAGTGTGGAAATCCGGCATGACCGCGCCCGGCAACAGGTAGCGCTCTATGCCTCTGTACCCATAGAGGGCCCACAAAGCAGAGACGAAGCGATACAAGAAAGAGAGGCTCCATGACGCCGCGAGCGTCATCCCCGCTGCGAAAAACCTCAGCTCATACCACAAGTCAAATCCCGGCGGGACGTGGCGGGAAAGGTCAATTCTCATACTTAACGTGAACCTCCTTTCCCTGTGTCCACACCCGGTATACGGCCACTCCGGCGACGGCCAATCCAAACAACGACAGGAAGATATCGACATCCAGGTTGCCTAGTCCGCTGTTGAAGAGCTTAAGAACAAGCACCGCCCTTACGAACGCGGTGACACCCGCTTTACCCCGCCGCCTTTCGAACGGAACGCTCGCCGAAGTTACTCCGACGCCGATAATCACTGCGACATTGCTCACCCAGCGGCTGACCTCATCGAGCGGCAAGAGACTGTGGAGGAAGTTGTTGCGATAAAACGCGAGCAATACTGTCTGATGGCTCGTAAAGGCGGGGTTAGTCCTCAATAGATACAGTCTGCAGAGAGCGAGGGCGACAAACAACTGCGCCGCCCAGAGCATGATGTAGCAGGAAGTATTGTAAAGGGCCTGCCATGCGAAGACGCTCCGCTCAGAGACCGACAGCCTCCAAAGAGTATACTCTTGCTTGCTGCCGGGCGCGTGCCCGGTTCGTTCGATAAGTATGGTCATGACCAGGAAGCAGACACCGAAAACGATAGGGATTCTGCTCTGCGCGAAGGCGCGCTCCAGGCTGACAAACCCGCTGTCTCCACTGCCGTTTGAGACCAAAGCGAGGTGGAACAAGGCGCCCTCGACAAGGGCTAGGGCCAAGAGCAGACCCAGGACCTTGTAGATAGTGCTGCGCGCTAACAGCATCAGTACGGATAAGTGCGGTTTCATCGTCCCCACCTCATGACTCCCACAACCTGTCGATGACCGACAGGGCCTCTTCCTTTGAAATCCCCATCTGTCGCATGGCTCTTATTGTGGCTTTCGCGTGTGCCTCCATGAGCTCGGCCCGGATCCGGTACTTCTTGGCCTGGTCCAAGACCACGTAGCTCTTGGCCCCTGTATGCGATTGGATCAGGCCCTCTTCTTCCAACATGCGATAGGCCTTTTGGACGGTGTTGGGGTTGACTCCCAAAAGGGACGAAAGGACTCGTCTCGAAGGCAGCTCGTCCCCATTTTGGATGCTGCCCGCTACTATCCCCCGTTTGACGAACAGCATGATCTGAAGGTAAACCGGGCTGCCGTCTTCTATATGGAAGTCATCAAAAGGAACCGTAGAAACCATGAATTACCCACGCTCTTCCGTAAGGCCGGACTTCCTTGGTGCCGAGTACTGGATGCCGATTACGGCTCCAGGCGCGGCTTCTGCTCGAAGCCCATATCCTGAGTCAGGTACCCTTCTTTCTGAGACCGAACGGGTTGGTTCTGGGTACCATCCTGAGGCCGAACCGGTTGTTTCCGGATACCACCACTCACAACTGTATTATATGACTAATACAGTTTCCTGTCACCAGGGGTTTGCGAGGGCTACAGCTTGGCTTCAGTTGGCTTTCCGGTGGAGTGAGCACGGGGACAATCATATTCGCTTAACGAACGCGGTCTGGGTTGAGCAGCCGGGAAAAGCCGTGTCGTAGGCCTACTGGAGTTCGCGGTCAATGCAAGAGGTCTAGGTTCACGCCAGGATGGGATTCTCCCTTCTTCTGCCGGTTCCTGCGTTGGG